>NZ_QXDB01000001.1:0-530388 GCF_003550055.1 Stenotrophomonas sp. AG209 | reverse complement strand
CACTGCTGGAACCGACCATGATCCTGGTGATGGGCGGCGTGGTGTTGACGATCGTGCTGGCCGTGCTGATGCCGATCATGGAAATGAACCAGCTGGTGCAGTAGATCCACGCCATGCGTGGATGGATCACCCGACGCGCGGCATATGCGGCGCATCCACGCATGGCGTGGATCTACTGACACCTGGATTCCGCCACACAATCCTCCAGACCTTCGAGATCGAGCGTCGCGCGATGGCGCTCACTGCGCTGCTGGAACCGACCATGATCCTGGTGATGGGCGGCGTGGTGTTGACGATCGTGCTGGCCGTGCTGATGCCGATCATGGAAATGAACCAGCTGGTGCAGTAGATCCACGCCATGCGTGGATGGATCACCCGACGCGCGGCATATGCGGCGCATCCACGCATGGCGTGGATCTACTGACACCTGGATTCCGCCACACAATCCTCCAAACCTTCGAGATCGAGCGTCGCGCGATGGCGCTCACTGCGCTGCTGGAACCGACCATGATCCTGGTGATGGGCGGCGTGGTGTTGACGATCGTGCTGGCGGTGCTGATGCCGATCATGGAAATGAACCAGCTGGTGCAGTAGATCCACGCCGTGCGTGGATGGATCGCGCGACAAGCGTCATATGCGGTGCATCCACGCAGGGCGTGGATCTACTGACATCTGGATTCCGCCACACAATCCTCTATGCCTTCGAGATCGAGCGTCGCGCGATGGCACTGACCGCACTGCTGGAACCGACCATGATCCTGGTGATGGGTGGCGTGGTGCTGACGATCGTGCTGGCCGTGCTGATGCCGATCATGGAAATGAACCAGCTGGTGCAGTAGATCCACGCCATGCGTGGATGGATCGCGCGACGCGCGTCACATGCGGTGCATCCACGCAGGGCGTGGATCCGATGACATCGATTCTCCACACAATCCTCCACACCTTTTTTCGATCTTCCACAGGTTTCTTAAGCGGCCTGTCATCGGCGCGGACCAGCATGGACACGTCGCCGCAGAGTGGGCTGGGAGGCCCTCGGCGGCAGCAAGCGTGTAGTGACCGTTCCTCCCTTGGTGTTTCCCTTCGCAGTAAACCCTTCAGGAGAAGATCATGAACAAGTACAAGACCCTGGCCGCGCTGGTTGCCACCGCGCTGCTCGCCACCGCCGGTGCTGCTTCGGCGCAGCAGTCCCTCGTCAATGGCGGCGGCGCCTCGCTGCCGGCTGATCTGTACAAGGGCCAGGCCGACAGCATCCTGCCGTCGAACTTCAGCTACGCCGTGACCGGTTCGGGCACCGGCAAGAAGGCGTTCCTGGAAAACAAGATCGCGCTGTTCATCCCGACCGGCACCGGCAACGTCCACTTTGCTGGCAGCGACTCGGTGCTGAGCCAGACCGAAATCGACACCTACAACGCCACCTACAACTCCGCGACCTCGACCACCAAGTTCGGTCCGCTGCTGCAGATGCCGTCCGTCGCCACCTCGGTCACCATTCCGTTCAACAAGGCCGGCTCGGCCGTTGACCTGACCGTGACCCAGGCCTGCGGCATCTTCTCGGGCAAGATCACTGACTGGGCCGACACCGGCACCGGCCGCACCGGCCCGATCCAGGTCATCTATCGTGGCGAGAGCAGCGGCACCAGCGAGCTGCTGACCCGCTTCCTGACCAGCGCCTGCCAGCCGGGCGACGTTGCCGGCACCAACCTGAAGCTGACCAACGGTGCGCCGGCCTTCTCGGTGCAGTCGACCTTCGCCAACCTGTTCACCACCGTGCCGTCGAACTTCGTCGCCGCGCCGGCCACCGGTGGCACCGCGCTGTACAACGCGGTGTACGCTGCTGACGGCCGCATCGGCTATGTCGGCCCGGACGTGATCCCGAACCTGCAGGACGCGACCAAGGTTGCCAAGCTGAAGGGCTACTCGCCGGATGAAGTGAGCGTTGCTGCCACCCTGAACACCATCGCTCCGCCGTCCACGGCTGCCGACATCGCCAACCCGGCCAAGTGGGTGCCGGTGTTCACCAACCCGTCGGCGGGCTATCCGATCGCTGGCTACACCAATCTGGTGTTCGGCCAGTGCTACCGCGTCGCCCTGGCTCGCAATGCGATCCGCGACTTCCTGCAGAACCACTACAACGTGGGCGCTACCGGCAACAACGATGCTGCGGTGCGTGCGCACGGCTTCATCCCGCTGACCCAGGACTGGCGTGAAGCGGTTGCCGCCAACCTGGTTTCCTCCTCGGCCACCACCGGCCTGAGCAACGCCAACACCTGCACCACCGGCGTCGGCCGTTGATCCAGGGGTACTGTTGAAAAGGGCGCCGGCCGCAAGGCCGGCGCCTTCTTGCGTGTCAGTCCCTGGCTGGACCGGCAGACATGATGCGGCGGTCAGCGCGCATCGGTTCGTTCCACCCGGTATCACCTGGGTCGACGCGATCCGCACCCGGTTCGCCGTGGCGGGCGTGCCGACGCGCTTGAACAGCCGAGTACCTGATGAACAGGCGCCGGCGCGATTGCCGGCGCCTTCTTCCATTGTGGCGAGCGCTTTCTTGATGTCGGCTTCACGCCTCCAGCCTCGTCTAACAGGGGCAGGGCACCGATCGCCCCATCCATCAGACAGTGATGCGGCTGCGGCCGCCCAATCAGGTTGACGAGGTTCAGATGTCGCACGCGCTCACGACCGTTTCCCGTCCGTCCATGCTGCGCCGCAGTCACCCGATGGCGTGGGCCGTCGCGGTCGCGCTGGGTACGGTGATCGCCCCCGCCAGCCAGGCCCAGCAGGCGTTCAGCCCGGGCTGGTTCGCTGATCGCGGTGCGGCCCAGGGCGCGGCGGCGCAGAGCGGGCGCATGCCCAACGGGGTGCCGATCCAGTTCCAGTTGCCAGCGCAGCAGCAGGACGCCGCACGCCAGAAGCTGCAACAGTCCATCGACAACCTCGGAACCGCCGCGCAAGCCATCGCGCTGCAGCAGCGGCTGCAGGAACAGGCCCGGCAGGCGCGTCGGGAGGCCGGCTTCATCGTGGCCGACGGGCTGGGCAAGGACGGCCTGAAAGTCGATGAGAACCCGCTGACCCGCGGCTGGTTGAATGCGCGCGAGGCGATCCAGTCCCAGGGCAGCGATGGCCGGGTCCAGGTGAGCGTGGAGCAGACGGCGGACAAGGCAATCCTGAACTGGGAAACCTTCAACATCGGTGGCAACACCACGCTGAGCTTCCAGCAGAATCCGGATTGGGCGGTGTTGAACAGGGTCAACGACCCCAATGCCCGGCCCAGCCAGATCCTCGGCCAGCTGAAGGCCAATGGCACGGTGTTCGTGGCCAACCGTAATGGTGTGGTGTTCGGCAACAACAGCCAGGTCAACGTCCGTAACCTTGTCGCCGCTGCCGCACGCATCAGCGATGGGCAGTTCCGCGACAACGGCCTGTTCAGTGCCGACGGCACCACCGCCGCGCTGACCGAAGCCTTCGGCAAGGTGATGGTGGAGCAGGGCGCACGCATCGCCACCCACGAGCCATCAAGCGCCACCCGCGGCGGCGGCTATGTGCTGCTGGCCGGCAGCAGCGTGGAGAATGCCGGGCAGATCGAGACGCGCAAGGGCCAGGCACAGTTGGCGGCGGGCGACAGTTTCGTGATCCGTCGCGGTGTCGGCACCGCGCAGAACACCGCGTCGACCACGGCCGGCAATGAGATCGCACCACGCTTCGTGCAGGGCAGCAGCGCTGGCGACGTGCGCAACAGCGGCCTGATCCAGGCGCGCGAGGGCGACATCACCCTGGCCGGGCGCAGGGTCGAGCAGGCCGGCGTTGCCGTCGCCACCACCACGCTGGGCCAGCGCGGCACCATCCATCTGCTCAACGCGATCAGTGACCGCCAGGGCCAGGTGACGCTGAACTCGGGCGCGACCACCGCAGTGCTGATCGAGGACGATGGCAAGAGCGTGGTGCTGGACAGCCAGCGTGACGCGTTGATCAAGTCCTCGGCGGAGCAGGATGTGCTGCGCGCGGCAAGCAGTGCTGGCACGTTCGACAACCTGTCGCGGCTGCAGGACCGTCGTGACCAGTCGCGCGTGGAGATCGTCTCCGGTGGCGACATCAATTTCAAGGATGGCTCGTTGACCCTGGCGACCGGTGGCCAGGTGGTCAGCGACGCGGCGCGTCGCAGCTACGTGGGCAACGCGGCGCAGGTCGATGTCTCCGGCGCGGTGGGTGTGCGCGTGGCGATGGAAAGCAACAATGTGCAGGTGAAGGTGCAGGGCAACGAACTGCGCGATTCGCCGGACAACCGCGACAATGGCGCGCTGATCAGCAGCGAGGTCTGGATCGATCGTCGCGAACTGCAGCACGTCGCGGCCGGTACCGGCGGCTATGCTGCTGACCGCTGGTACGCCGGTGGCGGCCTGCTGGAAGTGGGCGGCTACCTGGACAACCAGGGCCACTCGATCGGCGAATGGGCGGCCCAGGGCGGCACCGTGCAGCTGGGCGGCAGCGAAGTGGTGACCCATGGTGGGTCGAAGATCAACCTGGCCGGTGGCAGCCTGGATGTGCAGTCCGGCGTGATCAAGCAGAGCTGGCTGCGCGGCACCGATGGGCAGCTGTACCGCCTGGACGACGCGCCGGCGGAGATGCAGTACGCCGGCCTGTACAAGGGATTCGAGGTCGATCACCAGCGCTGGGGCGTCAATGAGGCCTTCCGCAATCCGCTGGTGGCGCCGGGCGAACGGGTCGACAACGGCTATACCGTCGGGCGTGATGCCGGCCGGCTGGTGGTCTCCGCGCCGACTGTGGTGCTGCAGGGTGACATCAACACCCAGGCGTTCCAGGGCGCACAACAGGCCAAGGCACCGGACCAGGGCAAGGATGGCTACGCGCAGGCACAGACGGCAGTGGCACGCAATGCACAGCTGTGGCTGGGGCGCTATGACAACGCGGGGCGCACTGCGGTCTTTGATACCCAGGTGCGCGTCGTTCAAGGTGCGGTGCCCGTCGCTGACTGGACACTGCAGGCACCGATCCCGGTTCAGCAGCGCAACACCCTGTGGCTGGACGCGGGCCGCCTGAGCGAACAGCAATGGTGGCGCCTGGACCTGGCCACCGCCGGCAGCATCGCCATCGATGGGAAGCTGCGCCTGCAGGATGGCGGGCAGCTGGTGCTGACCGCCAGCGACGTTCGCCTGGGCGGTGATATCGGCATTGCCGGTGGTCAGCTGCGGGCCGGCAATCTGCTGGCCGTGGCTGGCAACCCTGTCACTCCGCTGCTTCAGGCTGGGCGTGGACGGGTGGAGATCGTCGACGGTGCACGCATCGACCTTGCCGGCCGTTGGAGCAATCTGCTGCTGGACCCCAGCGCGGCGCAGGGTCAGGCGTGGAGCGATGGCGGTCGCCTGCAGCTGGAGAACAGCCATGACGTGGTGGTCGGGCGTGGCAGCGAACTGAGTGTTGACGCCGGCGGCCGTGTCGACAGTGCTGGAAAGGCGCGCATCGGCAAGGGCGGCAGCGTCAGCCTGCAGGCCAACACTCTGGACAACGCTGGAGGGGAAGTTGGCCGGCTGACGTTGGCCGAGGACGCACGCATCAGCGCGCTGGGCCAAGGCAGTGGCAGCCTGTCGCTGACGGATGGCGGGCACATCCGCATTGGTGGTGACGACCAGGCGCCCGGCGTGCTGACGCTGCGCAGCGCGCTGTTCGGCAGCGGTTTCAGCCAGTACGACATCAATGCACAGCAGGGTCTGGAAGTGGCCGATGGTGCGCAGATCGAGGTGGTCATGCCGGGCCTGCGCCTGGCCAGCGACGCGCTGAAGGCCGTTACCCGCGAGGGCGCGGTGCAGGCATGGTTGGCCCCGCTTTACAGTGCCGATCCGGTGAGTGGCCGCATCAGCCAGCGTTCCGGTGCGGGTCTCCTGCTGCGCTCGCAGTTCGGTAACCGTGGCGGTGATCTGCGCATCGGCAAGGGTGCAAGCGTGCAGGTTGATCCGGCACAGTCCATTGAACTGCGGGGTGCAGGCAACATCGCCGTGGAGGGGCGCCTGCACGCGGCCGGCGGCCGGATCCGGCTGGATGACGTGCGCACGGCCATCGATCTGTTCGACGGACAGCCCAACAGCCGCACCTATCGCATCGCGGAGGGGGCGGAACTGGATGTCAGTGGCGATGCCTTCAGCGTGAAGGATTCAGCACAGCGGCTTCGCGGGCTGGTGCGCAAGGGCGGCAGCATCGAGATTGGGGGTGCCCTGGACTGGGAAGGTGCCGGCGACGTCAGCGATCGTCCGGTGGATGCGTTCATCGTGGTTGAGCGGGGCGCGCGGTTGCGTGCTGACGGCAGTTCAACGGCGTTGCATATCGACGGCCAAGGCACGCAGCAGGTGGACAGCGATGGTGGCGAGATCGTGCTGCGCTCGGCCAATGCGCTTTACCTGCAGGGCAACCTGCAAGCCGCGGCCGGTGGTGCAGGTGCGCGCGGCGGCACCCTGGGCATCGCCTTCGGCGGCGGTGTCTACGCACCCAACGCAAGCGCTCTGGTGCGGGCACCCAGATTCCTCGCCCTCAGCCAGAAACGGGAGGAGAAGCCCATCCCGGCGACGCCCGCATACGGCGATGCGAGGTTGTCGGTGGAGCAGATCCGCGACGGTGGGTTCGACAACCTGTCGCTGTTCACTGCGGTGCGCAGCGAAGGCGACATCGACCTGCGGATGGGCCAGAGCCTGCGCCTGGCAGGCTCCGTCGGCATCATGCCGGGTGCGGCAGCGGCCCGAACCATCACCCTGCAGGCGCCCTATCTGAAGCTGTCCAGCCCGAGTTGGGCCGTGATACCCGGCGAAACCACCGTGGGCAGCGCCGACGTGCCACTGGCATCGGCACGGCAGCACCGACTGCAGGCCGACGCGCAGCTGATCGATGTGCGCGACACCGTGCGGCTGGATGGGTTTGACGACGTGGCCCTGCACAGCAGCGGTGATGTGCGGCTCCTGAAGGGCAACCCCCGTGCGGGTGCGATCGATGCCGAGCTGCTTGCAGCGCGGCGCATGGAGGTCACCGCGGCACAGATCTATCCGGTGGCCGGTGCGTCCGGTCGCCTCGGCGCCGGCTTGGATCCGGTCGCCGTCTCGTCCGATCCGCGCTGGAAGGATGCGGCCGGCGTGCTGCGCATCAATGGCCTGGGGGGCGCTGCACCGATCACGCCTCCGTCGGCGCTGGGCAGCCTGATGCTCACCGCAGCGACCGTCGAGCAGGCGGGCGTGGTGCGCGCACCGATGGGCAGCATTGTGCTGGGTGGCACCGACAGCAACAGCGTCCTGGCCTCCCGTGTCTCGTTGCTGCCGGGGAGCGTGACCTCGACCAGCGGCGCCGGCCTGAGCCTGCCCTACGGTGGCACGGTGGATGGCATCCAATGGCGCCTGGAGGGTGCAACCGTTGCGCCGAGGAATGTAGGCGGTGGCGCGTTGCCGGTCGGCATCCGCCTGGTCAGCAGCGAGACCGCGGTGGCACCGGGTGCGGTGCTGGACATGTCCGGAGGAGGGGAGCTGACCGGTGCGGCCTTTGTCAGTGGCCGTGGCGGTTCGGTGGACATCCTGCGGAATGCATTGGCCGATGCGAATCCGCGCTATGGCTTCAGCCAGTCGGGCAATGAGGTCTACGCCATCCTGCCGGGCTTTGCAGGCAGCGCTGCCCCGCTGGGCCTGTCCGATGGCTCGGCCGATCCGGCGGTGGGCCAGCAGGTCGTGGTGCCCACGGGTGTACCAGGTCTGGCAGCGGGTACCTATACGCTGCTGCCCGCCAGCTTTGCGTTGCAGCCAGGCGCGTTCCGGGTCGAGCTGGGCGCCAGTGGCGCGACCGGCACCACAACCGCGCTGGCCACCGGGACCGGCTCATGGCGGGTCGCCGGCCATCGCACCAATGCACTGGGCGGTGCGGTGTCACCGTTGCTGACGGACCTGTTGCTGACCCCGGCTGCGGCCGTGCGACGGCACTCCGGATACAACGAAACCAGTTACAACGCCTTCGTGGCCGCCAGCGCGCAGCGACTGGGCCTGCCGCGCGGGTGGCAGACGGTCGATGCGGGCATGCTGCGGCTTGAGCTCGGCGCAGGTGCCGGCCGTCAGGGAACCTCTGCGCTGCGCTTCGAGGGTGAGGCACGCTTCCAGCCCGCCGCCGGCAGTGGCGGCATGGGGGGCAGCGTGGAGGTTGCACGCATCAGCCAGGTCGGCGCGCTGGAGATCATCGCAGCGGGCGGCAAAGCTGCTGCAGACCGGCAGGGTGCGACCATCGAAGCCGACGCGCTCAATGCGCTGCAGCCTTCGCGACTGGTCATCAACGCGCGGGTACGTTCGGTTGCGCCGTCCACCATTGATGTCATGGGCGTTGGCCAGGACGTGGTGGTGCGCAGCGGCGCCGTACTGCGCGCGCCGGAAGTCCTGATTGGTGCGGTTGACGGTGGGCGCGGCATCGTGATCGAGGCCGGGGCGGGAATCGATACGATCGGCCTTGGCGCCGCCGGCCTGCCTTCAAGCCTGGGCTATGTCTACCAGGTGGGTGGCGGGCTGTTGGCCGTCTCCAATGACCACCCCGAAGTACTGGCACCGGCGACTGGAACGACCGGAACCCGCGTCGACATCGACATTGGCGCCTGTGATCCGGGGGTCACCTGCGCCGGCCAGGCCCGGCTGGTGTCGGAGGGAAGCATCAATGTTGCATCGAGTGGGCAGCTGCAGCTGCGCGAGGGCGCCGTGTACGGCACACGCGAGCTGGCGCTGGGCATGGGCAACATCAACCTGGGTACGGCCGAGGCCATCGCCCGCGCGGCAGGGGCATCGGCGCTGCCACCGGGCCTGATGCTCAACCAGCAGGTCCTGCGTGATCTGCTGCGTGGCAATACAGCCGTCGGCGCGCCTGCGCTGGAGACCCTGCGCCTGAATGCGGCCGAGGCGATCAACGTATTCGGCAGTGTGGATCTGGATACACGGGATGCGGCCACGGGCAAGCCGAACCTGCGCAGCCTGGTGCTGGGCGCACCGGCAATCCACGGTTATGGCGACAGCAATGATCGCGCGCGCATCTTTGCTGCGGAACTGACCTGGTCCGGGCAGCAGGGCGCTTCGTCGGTGCTGGGTGATGCGAAGGCACAGCCGGTCGGGCCCGCGATCGCCAACCGGTTGGGCAGCGGGCAACTGGAGATCATCACCGATACGCTGCGATTGGCGCCGTCGCCGCGCTCGCGTCCTTCGTCGGAAGCCCTGGCCGGGCGCCAGGTGCTGGGCTTTGCCGGAGTGAGCCTGCAGGCCTCGCGCCAGCTGGTGTTTGCCGGTAGCGGCGATCTGGCGGTCTACCAGCGCCAAGGCGACTACGAGGCGGGCAAGGGCTGGGCCTTCAGCGGTGGCAACCTGGACATCCAGGCGCCGCTGGTCACCGGTGAGGCCGGTGCCAAGCTGTCGATGAAGACCGGAGGCACACTGGCCGCGCACAGCACCGCTGCCGGTGGCAGCGCCGACGCACTGGGCGCCGAGCTCGACCTGCGCGCCGGCAACATCGTGCTGGATACGCGGTTCGCGCTTGCTTCCGGCCGGTTGTCGGCCAGCGCCGACCATTCATTGCGCCTGGGCAGCAGCGCCGACCTGGACCTTTCAGGGCGCAAGGTCAGCCTGTTTGACGTCGACAACTACAGTTGGGGCGGCGATGCGGTGCTGACCGCAGGCGACGGCAGCGTGCAGACCGACGTGGCATCGCGCATCGATCTGTCTGCCCGCAACAATCGTGCCGGCCGCCTGACCGTGACCGCACTCGGTGCCGGCGACGGGCGCGTCGACCTGGCTGGCCGGATACTTGGCCAGGCCTCGGGCCGCCAGGACATGGGCGGCAGCGTGGTGCCCTACGACAGCGGCGAACTGGTGGTCCGTGCGCAGCAACTGCAGGATTTCAGCGGTCTGAACCAACGCCTGACCCGCGACGGCGTGACCGGCGCACGCAGCTTCCAGCTCAAGCAGGGCGACCTTCTGATCGGCGACGAGGTGAAGGCACGCAAGGTCGATATCAGTGTCGATGGTGGCGCACTGCGGGTTGGCGGGCGAATCGACGCCAGTGGTGAGCAGGTGGGCAGCATCCGCCTGGCGGCGCGTGACGGCCTGCAGGTGGATGGCACGCTGGATGCGCATGGCACCGCGCTGCGTGTGGACAGCTACGGCGGCATCATCGACAGCCCCAACCGTGCCATTGTCGAGCTGGAAAGCCGCACGGGGACGCTGGCACTCGGCCCTGCTGCCAGGATCGACCTGCGCAGCGGCACCGGCGTCGCGGTGGGCACGGTGCCGGGACAGAACGATGGACGGGCGCGCGGTACGCTCGCGCTGAACGTGCCGCGCAGTGGCGGATCGGATGCAGCGATCCGCAGCGATGCAGGGTTGCAGGTGGCGGGCGCACGCGACGTGTTCGTCACCGCGGTACGTCGTTACGAGGATGCACCGCTGGCGACCACGCCGGATGTTAACGGGCATCGCTCACAGATGGTCACGCAGACCTGGCTGGATACCGTGGTGGATCCGGCCAGTACGGCCTGGATGAACGCGGCGCTGGCCAACACTGATCTGTCGGCGCGCCTGGCTGCCCTGGGTAGCGTGCGCCTGCGTCCGGGCGTGGACGTCATTGGCGTGGCGTCGGCCGCCAATCCCGAGGGCGACCTGACCGTCAGTGGTGATCTTGACCTGTCCGGCTACCGCTATGGGCCGCAATCCAACCGCCTGGATCCAGCACGCCGCGGATTCGGTGAAGCTGGTGCGCTGCGCCTGCGTGCGGCGGGCGACCTGAATGTCTACGGCAGCATCAACGACGGCTTTGCGCCGCCGCCGACCAGCCCGGATGATGCGGGCTGGCAACTGGTCGAGGGCGCGGTGTTCGGCCTGGGTGTCACCCCGTTCGGTGCTGACCTGGTGGTTCCCGGCGATGGCGTCGTGCTGGACATCGGCACCCGGTTCCCGGCCAGCGCGGTGCTGAACTACGCCATCCAGGTGCAGGCAGTGAAGTTGCCGGCGGGCACGACGTTGCCGGTCGACATGACGCTGACCGGGCCCCTGGTGTTGCCCGCAGGTACTGTGCTGCCGGCGGCGGTCACGCTCGTTGATGGCCAGGTGCATCCGGCAGGCACCGTGCTGGCGCAAGCGCTGTCGGTGCCGGCCGGAGCAAAGCTGTCTGCGGGCTTCCAGCTTCGCGGGGAAGCCAACGTTGCCGCGCACACCTGGCCGGCCGGCGTGCCGTTGCCGATCGAGCTGCGCCTGGCCGCGCGCACGCCGTTGGCGCGCGGCGCACTCATTCCCTCGATGGCCACGGTCAAACTGCCAGGGGGCACGCCGATCAAACTGCGGCCGACCGGCAGCGATGGACGCCAGGGGCGCAACTGGGCGTTGGCGCAGATGCTGCCCGAAGGCACCAGCTCCTGGGACGTGTCGCTCGTCGCCGGCGCCGACACGGACGCCGCAGACCCGCGTGCGCGCCGCTTCGGTGCAAGCGGTGACCTGACCCTGTCCGACACGCACTATGGTGCGATCCGCGATGCCAGCAAGCAGATGAAGTTCATCCGCGACCGGCTGTTGACCGCGGACGGCGCGCAACGCCTGGGGGTTGACGGCTCCTGGGTGGGCCGGACGATCAAGGACCTGGCCGCGCACCTGGGGCGTGACGAGGATGCACTGTGCAGCGTGGCTGCAAGCTGCATCACCTCGCCGTACATCTTCACCGAACTGGGCGCGGAGGAACTGGCGGGCGATCCGTCCCTCGCGGGAACCAGCGTCAGGGAGTTCGGCGAGATGATCGGCATGACCGAGGAAGCCATCTGCGGGCAGCTCAGCGATGGCTACTGTCTGATGCCGGGCGAGACGCGCGAAGTCACTACGATGGGCCCGCCACGGCATGGCACGCCGATGTGGAGTGTGTTGCGTACCGGCACCGGCGATCTGCAGCTGCTGGCGGCGCGGGATGTGCAGATGCGTTCGGTCTTCGGTGTGTACACGGCAGGCACGCCTGCATCGTTGGGCAACGGACATGACGAGCGCTTCCAGTCCGAGCGCAGTCCCCTGAACGGGCGCAGCGCGCTGCTGGGCCTGCAGCAGGCCACCGGTGACTATGATGCGGCGCTGGCCGCCTACCGCGCGTGGTATCCCGACCACGGTGGCAATCTGAGCGTGATTGCCGGCCGCGACGTGACCGGGGCAACCTGGGCGACCCAGTCGTCCGCAGGTACCGATCGTGACAAGGCGGACAGCGCCAGCAGTGCCGTCGGTGGGTGGTTGTGGCGGCAGGGCACCGGCAATGTGGCCGGCGTGGAACCGGTGGCGAGCAGCTGGTGGGTCAACTTCGGTACCTATGCGATCACGGGAACGACGGCGACGTCGACGCCACGCATGGTTGGATTCACCGGAATCGGCACGCTGGGTGGTGGCAATGTGGATATCGAAGCGGGACGCAACGCGGGCGTCACGGCGGCCAAGGGTGATGCACAGGGAGTGCTCGGCGGTGGACGCTATTCGACGGCGATCAATGCGGCAGTAGCTTCGACCGGTCGTGTCGACGATGGCCGCCTGGTGCAGACCGGTGGCGGCGATCTGCGCCTGCGCAGTGCCGGTGCACTGAATCCGCTGCTGGCTGCCACTTCCTACTCGCAGGCCCAGAACCAGCAGAATCTCGAGCTCAACGGCACGCTGGTGAATCTGCGTGGCCATCTCAGCGTCGAGGCAGCCCGGATCGGCGGCAGCGCCGTGGGGCCGAACGACTACCAGGCCATCGCCAACGGCCTGCGCACGATGGACCCCTATCGTTCGACCACCAGTGCAGCCATGGGTGGGCCGGTGCTGGTGCTGGGAGATTCGGTCGCGGATCTGAGGGCACGCGGCGACGTGGTGCTCTCGGGCGCCGCCGACGCCGGCCGGGTGAGGTTGTTCAATGGGAACGTGGTGACCGCAGATGACGGCACGCGACTGCTGGGTGTTGGCGGATTCTCGCTCTGGACACCGTCGACGGCCATCAACCTGTTCTCTGCCGGCGGCGATGTGGTGCCGATCGCGCAGCGGACCATTGAACCCATAGGCGATGGCAATGCGGAACGGACCGTCAGCGGCGCCACCTATTGGATCTATCCTTCGCGACTGCAGGTAGTGGCTGCGAGCGGCGACATCAAGTTGTCGCGCGCCGATGCGTCGAGCGTGCTGCTGACGGCACCGGGTGCCAACGGCAACCTGCAGATGCTTGCCGGCCGCTCGATCCTGGCCACCAGCGATGCGCCGGCGATCAGCAGTTCCGGTGCTGACACCCGTCTGCCATCGCCGTTTGATCCGGCGTTCAGCGCCTTCACCGCCGGCGGTACGCTGCGGCTGACCAATCTGTCGCAGGATGGCACGGTGGTGCCGTACCAGGCAGGAAGCGCGGACGCCAGCCCGCTGTTCGCCTTTGGTCCGAACCGGCCGATGCTGAGTACGCCGCGATCCGGTGGGACGCAGCCGAACCGCTTCTACGCCGGCAGTGGCGACATCATCGGCCTGCGTACCGGCGGCGAATGGGCGTTGGGCACCAGCCCGGAGATGATGCGCACGGTTGCCACCTGGTACGACGTGGCCGCGCCGGTCCAGCTGCGCGCGGGTACGGACATCCT
Source organism: Stenotrophomonas sp. AG209 (assembly GCF_003550055.1). Lineage (NCBI taxonomy): Bacteria > Pseudomonadati > Pseudomonadota > Gammaproteobacteria > Lysobacterales > Lysobacteraceae > Stenotrophomonas > Stenotrophomonas sp. AG209. The sequence goes on along the minus strand of NZ_QXDB01000001.1, from coordinate 516,770 downwards.
CGGCAGTGCAGTGATGGCGCTGAACAATGGCAGCACGGACATGACGGTTGTACAGGCGGGTCGCGACATCGTGCACACCAACGTGACCGTGTTCGGCCCAGGGAATGTCGATGTCAGCGCAGGCCGCCAGCTCCGCCAGGAAGACAGTGGCAGCATCGTGAGCCGTGGCGGCCTGATCCAGGGCGACACCCGGCCGGGTGCCAGCATTGCAGTGACCGCCGGCAACCAGTCCATCGCGTTCGACGCCGTGCGCGCCCGCTACCTGGATCCGGCCAACCTCGCCGATCCGGCGCAGTCGCTGGCATCGCAGCCCGGCAAGGCGGTGAAGATCTACGACAAGGAGCTGAAGCAGTGGCTGCAGCAGCGCTTCGGCCTGGCCGTCGATGGCGCCGAGGCCCTGGCTGCGTTCGACCGCTTGCCGCAGGAACAGCAGCGCATCTTCCTGCGCCAGGTCTACTATGCAGAACTGCGCGAGGGTGGCCGCGAGTACAACGATCGGACCGGGCCGCGCGTTGGTTCCTATCTGCGTGGACGCGAGGTCATTGCCACGCTGATGCCGGACAAGGATGCAACGGGAGCGACGATCCAGCGCACCGGCGATATCGTGATGTACGGTGGCTCCGGCGTGCGCACCGAGGCGGGTGGCAACATCGAGCTGATGGCGCCGGGAGGGCAGATCGTGCTGGGCGTTGCCGGTGAAGTGCCGCCGGCCAGCTCTGGCCTCATCACGCAGGGCCAGGGCGACATCCGACTGTTCAGCCAGGGCAGCGTGCTGTTGGGCCTGTCGCGTGTCATGACGGCCTTCGGTGGTGACATCCTGGCCTGGACGGAGCAGGGCGACATCAATGCCGGTCGCGGTTCTCGCACCACGCTGCTGTATACGCCGCCGCGACGGATCTACGACAACTGGGGCAATGTGCTGCTGTCGCCGCAGGCACCGGCCACCGGCGCCGGCTTTGCGACGCTGAATCCGATTCCCGAAGTACCGCCGGGCGACGTCGACCTGATCGCGCCGCTGGGCACCATCGACGCGGGCGAGGCCGGTATCCGCGTCTCCGGCAACATCAACCTGGCCGCGCTGCAGGTGCTCAACGCGGCCAACATCCAGGTACAGGGCGAGAGCAAGGGCCTGCCGGTGCTGGCATCGGTGAATGTCAATGCGCTGGCCTCGGCCAGTGCGGCAGCCAACAGCGCCAGCCAGGCGGCACAGGATGTGATGCGCAAGAGCCAGGACGAGGCACGGCGCAACCAGCCGTCGGTGATCAGTGTGCAGATCCTGGGCTTCGGCAGCGGCACCAGCAGCATCAACCCACCGGCGCGTGGCACCACCGCCAACAGCGGTTACGACGCCAACAGTGCTTTCCAGTTCCCGCAGGCCAGCCGCGACGACGGCACGCAGCGCCGGTAGGCATCGCACGATCCCGGTAGGTGCCGACCTTGGTCGGCACACAATGCTGCCGAACGTGGCCGGTAGTAGATCCACGCCATGCGTGGATGCAGCTGAACTGCAGGAACCGACAGCATCGGGCCAGCCGCCAGGGAACGGTGGCGGCCCCAGCCAGGACGGCACGGAGGGCAGGGAGCGGCCATCAGCGGTGAGGATCACCAACACGGCGCCGCCGGGCGCAGGAGTGCGCCCGGCGGCAGGAGGGCAGGGGATCCACGCCATGCCTGGAGCAGGCCCTGCGGTAGATCCACGCCATGCGTGGATGGCTGGGCCAGCCTCAGTGCCGACCAACGGTCGGCACCCACCAGAGCAGGCTCCGCAGTAGAAGCAGCTCGGCAGTAGATCCACGCCATGCGTGGATGGCTGGGCCAGCCTCAATGCCGACCAACGGTCGGCACCCACCAGAGCAGGCCTGGCAGTAGAAGCCGCTCGGCAGTAGATCCACGCCATGCGTGGATGCGCTGCAGGAAAGCGCCCTAAAGCTCCAGCACCCGCCGGTAGCTCAGCGGCCCACGCCCATCGCGCAGGCCAAACCGCAGCTCCAGCCCGGTGGCCGGCAGCACCTCGCCCTCGCTCGGCAGCGTCGCCCAACCGGCTCCGGGCTGCCAGGCGCGCACTTCGAACCGCTGCACATCCCTGGCCACCGCAATGCCCTTCGACGGCTCCGGTGCGGGCAGGGGATAGCGGTCCGTGGCCGCGCCACTGGCCCGCCACAGCGTGTTGCCCTGCCGCCACCAGCGCACCCGCTGCCAGCGCAGCCCATCACTGTCTACGCTGCGGGTGATTTCCAGCGCAAAGCTGCCATCCGGATGCCGTTCGCTCACCAGCGAAGGGGGCAGCAGTCGCTGCGGACGATCTGCCGGGCGCACCGCGCCGTTCATCAGCGCGTCGTCGGCACGCATTTCGATATCGCGCTGGAACTGCTGCAGTACGCGCAGCGCCGTCGTGGTCTCGGCATCGGCCCGGCGCAGGCGCTGGTCGCTGCTGGCCACGCTGTCCAGCGCACGCCAGCAGATCAGTGCAAGCACGCCCATGATGGTGATCGCGATCATCACCTCGATAAGGGTGAAGCCGCGCGCGACCCGCTTCATTGCGTGGCGGTCCACGGCAGCTGCATCCGGGCCAGCGACTGCCGCGGTGCATCTTCGGCCACCACGCTCAGTTCCAGTTGCAGCTGGCTGTCGCTGCCGGTGCCGAGATGTTGCAGCACCAGGAACGTGCTGCGCCCCTGCACGCAGCGCAGTCGCGCATCCCGCGGCGGCTGCCCGGCCAGGCGCAGTTCCTGCCAGCGGTCCTGCGCGCACAACAGCGCCAGGCGACGGTCGCGCAGGCGCGACTGATCGTCGGTGACCACCGCCACAGAGCGCATGACCGCAGCCAGCGCAATCGAAACGATCGCCAGTGCGATCAGCACCTCGATCAGGGTGAATCCGCGCATGTTCCGCTTCACTGCACGACCTGCAACTGTCCGCTGCCATCATCACGAAGACGCAGCTGGCGGCCCTGCAACGACAACGTCAGTTCCCATGCCACGCCGATCCACTCCGGGCTCAGTTCAATCGGCGTGGCCGGCTGCACCACGATGCCCGCCGGTTGCCAGGGCTGGGGGCGCAGCAGGTCGTCGCGCTGCACATCGACCCAACGGGCACCCTCGCGGCGGCTGAACCGGTAGCCGGCGGCGTCGGCCTGCCAGCGCAGGGGGCGGCCATCGATGCGGGCCTCGTCGCGCGCCACCTGCAGGCGCTGCGCCAGTCGCTCGCCTTCCTGCCGCAGCTGGCGCGCGGGGTCGAGCAGGCTGCCCAGGCCCAGGCCGATGCCCGCCGTGCAGATGCCGATGATCACCAGCACCACCATCAGTTCCAGCAGGGTGAAACCACGCGGGATGCGTCGCATCGACATCGCCTCCTGTCCCTTGCCGATACGTGCCAGCATAGGCCCGCATGATGAAACAAAAGCGTCAGCCGCACCTGCTAGCGTAGGCGGACACGAACGTGGCGATGATGCGGAACATGGACGGCAGGCGCTGGGATCGGAATCGGATGTTGACCCTGCTGGCGGCAACGCTGCTGCTGGCCGTGGTGGCCTATTGGAGCGTCACCCTGTCTGCGGTGGCGCCTGCGGCGGCCGCCAGCGAAGCGCATGCCGAGGCGCCGGCACGGCCGCTGTTCGATGCGGTGGCCAGCCTGCCGCTGGTGCGGCTGCTGTCGCCTGGTGCGGTGCAGACCGAGGTGGTCGTGCTGGGCGTGATGGCCGGCGACCACGCGCCGCTGGCGCTGCTTTCGGTGGATGGTCGTCCTGCCGAAGCCTACGCGCCGGGCCAGCGGTTGGGGCCCTGTACGGTGCTGGCCAGCATCAGCGCCAACGCGGTGGAACTGAACCAGGCGGGGCAATCGCGCAGCCTGCCGGTGCCCGCGCTGCCGCCGGTACCGAGCGATGGCATCGTGCCGGCCGTTCCGCAGGGTGGCGCTCCGTAGCGCCGAGCCCACGCCCGGCTGCGTCTGGAAGAACAGTCGAGCATGGCTCGACTCTACAGAAACCTGCTGAGCGCGGGCCAGGCTCTACAGCTGCGCCGGTTCAGCGCGCCGGTCGCTGCGGCACCACCGACTGCCCGAAGGCATCACCCATGCGCTGTCGCGTGCCCTCCAGGTTGTACTGCATCAGCTGGTTGCCGGGCTGCCGCATCAGGCGTTCGGCTTCAGGCAGCGCCGGTGACTTCGCCGATTTCGGCACCGGGGCCAGTTTGCGTTGCAGGCACTCCCAGGCGGGGATGCGCTCGCCGTTGACCTGTACTTCGATGCACGGCGCGGCATCGTCCTGCTTCTTCGCCTCGTCGGCCCAGGCCGATGGCAACGCCAGCAACAAGGCAAGGGCGAGGGCAGGGCGAACGCCCGCCTTCAACGGCTCACTCATCTCGAATCTCCTGCGACAACCGACGCTCTGCAATGAAGACGTGTGGCGAGGGCAGTCTCCGCCCGCGAATGTTCCGGCGCTGTCAAAAGATGACAGTGCTGTCACAAAACTGTTGGCGGTTTTGACGCGACGTGCACGTCCTGTTGGTAGACCCACGCGCCGCTCCCTGGCCACTCCCTTCGATACGACGCGATGCCTTCGATGACTCCTGTTCCGTGCCGAGCCGTCCGCCTTCCGCTGCGCCTGCATCCGCTGGTGCTGGCCCTGGCCGCGATGCCGCTGCCATTGTTCGCGCAGGAGGCGGCGCCTGCGCCCAGCGTGAACATCAATGAATACATCGTGCGCGGCAACACCGTGCTCGATCCGCGCCAGATCGAACGCGCGGTGGAGCCGTTCCTCGGCCCGGGCAAGACCCTGGCCGATGTCGAGAAGGCGCGCGATGCGGTCCATGCGCTCTACCAGCAGGCCGGCTACCAGTCGGTCTACGTCGAGCTTCCCGAGCAGCAGGTCAGTGGTGGCGTGGTGCTGCTGAAGGTGCAGCAGACGCCGATCGGCCAGCTGCGCGTGGTCGGCACCCGCCACGAGTCGCCCGAACGCATCCGCGAACGCGTGCCGGCGCTCGCCGAGGGCAGGGTGCCTGATTTCGACCAGGCGCAGAAGGAACTGACCGCGCTCAATGAAAGCGGACGTCGCCAAGTGATGCCCCTGGTGCGCGAAGGCCAGGTGCCGGGCACGATGGACGTGGACCTGCAGGTCGAGGAGAAGTCGCCGTGGCGCGCCAGTGCGGCGCTCAACAACGACCACAGCGCCGACACCGAGAAGCTGCGCCTGAGTGCATCGCTGGCCTACGACAACCTGTGGAAGCGTGGGCACAGCGCCAACATCGGCGTGTACCTGGCGCCGGAAGACACGAAGCAGGCCAGGGTGTTCTCGGCCTCGTACACGATGCCGTTCGAAGGCACGCCGTGGAGTCTGGAAGCGTCCGGCTACAAGTCCGACAGCCGCGTGCTGAACGCGGGTGGGCAGGTGGGTACCGGCACCGGTACCAACGTGATCGGCAACGGTCACTCGATCGGCCTCAAGCTCAACTATCGCCTTGCCGGCAGCAGCCAGTGGTGGCGCCAGCTCAGCCTTGGTGTGGATTTCAAGGACACCGAGGAAGACACCCAGATGGGCAAGGACAGCCTGAAGACACCGTTGAAGTACGCGCCGATCACGCTGGCCTTCGTGGGCGTGCGCCAGGGCGAACAGGATCAGCTGAGCATCAATACCCAGCTGGTGGCCGGCACCCGCCGCCTGTTCGGCTACGGCAGCGACGCCACCGCCTTCGGCCAGAAGCGCTATTGGGCCGACCCGAGCTTCGTGGCCTTCAAGGCCGACGTGGCCAACACCCATACCTTCGGCAACGACTGGCAGTGGTACGCGCGTGGCTCGCTGCAGGTGACCGACGCGCCGCTGGTGTCGGCCGAGCAGTTCGCCGCCGGTGGCATGTACACCGTGCGCGGCTATCTGTCGGCCGAGGCGATCGGCGACTACGGCGGCCTGGCCAGCCTGGAATGGCGCACCCCGGCGTGGTCGCTGTGGAGCGGCACTGATCTGCGCGTCTACAGCTTTGCAGACGCCGCCTACCTGCGCCTGCGCCAGCCACTGCCCGAACAGCGTGACAAGTACAACCTGGCCTCGGTCGGCCTGGGCGCGCAGCTGCGCCTGGGCGAGCACCTGCAGCTGCGCCTGGACTACGCCTGGCCCTATGCCGATGGCCCGGTCACGCGCAAGGACGACCCGCGCCTGCATTTCAACATCAGCACCAGTTACTGACCCTTCCCTTGAACATGCGTTCTCCGGAGACCCTTCGCATGGACCGTTTGCTTTCCCGAGTGTTGCTGCTGCTGGCCGCGCTGGTTGCGTTGCCTGCTGCTGCGGCCGATGCCAATTGGTGGCAGGCCGAATGGAAGTACCGCAAGCCGATCACTGTCGACGCCGGCCCCCAGGGCGCGGGCCTGGCCGGTGACCCGGGCCGCACGCCGCTGCTGCTGCGCCTGCATACCGGCAACTTCGGGTTCGACGGTACCCAGGACGCGGGCAATGACCTGCGTTTCGTGTCGGGCGATGGCCGCACCGTGCTGGCCCATCAGATCGAACAGTTCGATCCCAAGCTGGGCCTGGCCCTGGTCTGGGTGGACGTGCCGGCAGTCAGCGCCGCCGCGCCGCAGACGATCTGGATGTACTACGGCAATGAGAAGGCACCGGCCAGCGGCAACGGCCAGCAGGTGTTCGATCCGGATTACACGCTGGTCTACCACTTTGCCGAGGCCAATGCGCCGGCGCGCGACACTACCGCTTACGGCAACAACGCCGGTGCCGTCGTGCCGCCGTCCGAGGGCGCGGTGATCGGTCGTGGCGTGCAGCTGGGTGCGGGCCCGCTGCCACTGCCCGCCAGCGCGTCGCTGGCGCAGGAAGCGGGTGCGCCGCTCACCGTTTCGGCCTGGATCAAGCCGGGCGGCAACACTGCCGCGCAGGCGATCTACGCCCGTCGTGATGGCACGTCCGAGCTGGTGCTGGGTATCGAAAACCGGGTTCCGTTCGTGCAGCTCAACGGCCAGCGCAGTACGCCTGCGCAGCCGATTCCGGAAGGGCAGTGGGCGCACGTCGCGCTGACGGCGGAGAAGGGCGCGTTGCAGTTGTACCTCAACGGCCGTGTGGTGGCCCGGCTGAGTGGCGAGCTGCCGGCGCTGGGCACGGCGCCGGTGGTCGGCGCCGATGCCCCGGGTGCGGCGCAGCCGCTGGCCAACTTCGAAGGTGCGCTGGATGAGCTGCGCGTCTCGCGGGTGGCACGCCCGGCGGCGCTGCTGCTGGCGGATGCCACCGCGCAGGGCGCCGATTCGCGCCTGATCAGCTACGGTGCCGACGAGCAGTCGGCTGGCCAGAGCCACTTCGCCTTCATCCTCAAGGCGATGCCGTTCGATGCCTGGGTGGTGGTCGCCATCCTCGGCCTGATGATGCTGCTGTCGTGGGCGATCATGATCGCCAAGAGCCGCCACTTCGGCCGCACCAGCAAGGCCAATGCGGTATTCACCGAGAGCTTCGGCAAGCTGTCCGGCGTGCCGCTGCGCACCCTGTCGGACATGGATCGCCAGGGCAAGGCACCGACCGCTATGCACGATGGGTCGTTGTGGCGCATCTACCAGGTGGCCATCGATGAAATGCAGCAGCGCCACCAGCGCGACGGCAACAGTGGCTACCTGAGTGGCGCCACCATCGCCGCGATCCGCGCCTCGATGGATGCGGTGATGGTGCGCGAGCAGGAAGCGATGGCGCGGCGCATGAACTGGCTGTCGACCACCATCGAAGGTGCGCCGTATGTGGGCCTGTTCGGCACCGTGATCGGCATCATGCTGGTGTTCGTGGTGGCGGCGATGGCCGGCGCGGTGGACATCAACTCGGTGGCGCCAGGCATGGCCGCGGCGCTGCTGTGTACGGCTGCCGGCCTCGGCGTCGCGATCCCGGCACTGTTCGGCTACAACTACCTGGGTGCGCGTGCCGAAGCGATCGGTGCGGACATGGCGGTGTTCATCGACGAGTTCGCCGCGCGCCTGGCCGAAGAGCAGGACGGGCGCGGCCCGGCCGCGGTCCAGGGCTGAGGGGCGCGCCATGGGCCAGAAGGCGAAGTTCGGCATCAAGAAGCGCGAGAAGGGTATCAACGTGACGCCCTTCGTCGACGTGCTGCTGGTGGTGCTGGTGATCTTCATCCTGACCAGCAACGCCTCCATTCCCGGCATCGAGGTCAACCTGCCGAAGGCCAGCAACAGTGTCGCGCTGGAGAAGCCGAAGACCAAGGCGATCACCATCGACCCCAGTGGCCAGGTGTTCCTGGATGCCTACCCGGTGACGATGGCCGAGCTGGAAGACCGGCTGCGTACCGAACGCGCGACCACGCCGGATTTCCCGGTCATCGTGCGCGGTGACGCGCAGGTGCAGTACGCCCGCGTGGTCGAGGTGCTGGACCTGCTGCGGCGCCTGGAGCTGGCGCAGGTGGGCCTGGTCACCGGCAAGGCGCAGGGCTGAGGCATGACGGCCCATCAACCCCCTCGACCGGAGCCCGGCATGCGCGGTCGCGCGTTGCTGGTGACCGTCGCGCTGGTGCTGGTCGCGTTGCTGGTGCTCGGCGTCGCACTGTGGTGGCTGCTGTTCAAGGACACCGCCAGCACCCGCCGGCCGGTGGTGCAGCCGCCGATGCTGGCGCTGCCACCCCCTCCGCCGCCGCCCCCGCCGCCCCCGGAAAAACCACCGGAGCCGGAGACGCCGCCGGAAGAGACGATGCCCGAACCGGAGCCGCTGGATCAGCCGACGCCGGCCGAAGAGCCGACGCCGACACCGGATAACAGCGATCCGGTGACGATGAATGCCGATGCGCAGGCCGGCGGAGACAACTTCGGCATCCAGTCCGGCAGTGGCGGCGGTTCATCCGGCGTCGGCCGTGGTGGTGCTGGCAACGCCACCTACGGTCGCTACCTGGGCTACCTGATGCAGCAGGCGATCTCGCGCGACGACAAGGTCAAGCGCCTGGCATTCCAGCTGCAGGTGAACGTATGGCTGGCCAGCGATGGCCGTCTGGAGAAGGTCGAGCTGGTACGCGGCAGTGGCAACGAGGAGGCCGACGCGGCCGTGCTCGATGCCCTGCGTCGCATCGGCAAGGTCGACCAGGCACCGCCGCCGTCGCTTGATTTCCCCGCCCGCGTCCTGATCCAGGGCCGCCGGCCCGGGGCCTGATTCCCGACCTCCGTGATTTCCCTTCTTTCGATGAGAACCGTGATGAACGACCACGTCCGCGCACGAACCGACTCCCGCCGCCCGCGGCCGGCCCGACGGGCGCTGCTGTGCTGCGCCGTGCTGCTCAGCCTGGCCGCCCCGGCCGGCGCGATGGCCGCCGAAACCACCATGGTCAAGCTGATCAAGGGCCTGATCGCCAGCGGCGCACTGAAACCCGAAGACGGGCAGGCGCTGCTGGTACAAGCCGAGGCCGAAGCAGCGGCCGCACAGCGCACTGCAGCCACGGGCAGCGCCGCCGCCAGCGGTGGCGTGGCCCTGGAGGCTGGTGACGTGCGCGTGCCGTACGTGCCGCAGAGCGTGCGCGACGGTATCCGTGACGAAGTGCGCCAGGACGTGATGGCGCAGGCCAAGTCCGAAGGCTGGGCGGCACCGAACGAAGTGGCCGAATGGACCAAGCGCATCAAGGTCACCGGTGACATGCGCGTGCGCAGCGAGTCGCGCTTCTTCTCCGAACGCAACAGCGACATCGTGAGCAACTGGTCGTCGATCAATTCCGGCAACGGTTTCGACACCAACACCAACACCAACCTGCAGCTGCCGCCGCTGCTGAACACCCGCCAGGACCGCCGCAACCTGTGGCGCATCCGCGCCCGCCTCGGCATCGAGGCGATGATCGGGCAGCACACCACGGCCGGCGTGCGCCTGGCCAGCGGCAGCAGCAATGGCCCGGTGTCGACCACCGAGCAGCTGGGTGGCGGCCTGAGCAAGAAGGACGTGTGGCTGGACCAGGCCTGGCTGGCCTACAGCCCGGCAGACTGGGTGACGGTGCGTGGCGGCCGCTTCGGCAATCCGTTCTGGACCAGCGACACGCTGTTCTCCAACGACCTCAACTTCGATGGCCTGGCCGCCAACCTCAATTATGACTTCGACGGTGGCGACCTCGACCTGTTCGGTAACCTCGCGGTGGTGCCGCTGGAATACACCTCCGACAGTTCGCCCAGCCAGAGCCGGGTCAAGACCCCGAACGAGAACAAGTGGCTGTCCGGTGCGCAGGTGGGCGTGAACTGGCGCTTCAACGACGACAACGCGCTGCGCGCTGCGCTGGGTTACTACGACTTCAAGAACATCAGCGGCCGCCTGTCCTCGCCGTGCGCACTGTATGCGGGTGCGGTGGGCTGCGACACCGACTGGTCGCGCCCGGCGTTCATGCAGAAGGGCAACACGCTGATGCTGATCCGCGACATCGCGCGCAATCCGCTGGACCCGGCCAACACGCCCACCCCACAGTATGTCGGCCTGGCCTCGGCGTTCCGCCTGGCCACGCTGAACCTGCGCTGGGATACGCAGCTGGCCCAGGGCGTCGGCCTGCGCCTGGATGGCGACTACATCCGCAACCTGGCCTACGACAAGCAGGCCATGTTCAATCGTGCCAACAACGGCATCGTCAACAACTACGGCGCCGGTGGCACCGCCAGCATCGATACCTTCCGCAGCGGCGACACCGCGTGGATGGTGCAGGCCACCTTCGGTGCCACCGAGCTGAAGGAGAAGGGCCAGTGGCAGGCGCTGCTGGGCTACAAGCACATCGAGGCCGACGCGCTGCCCGATGCCTACAACGACCCGAACTTCCACCTCGGCGGCACCAACGCCCGCGGCTACTACGTCGGCGGTGCCTATGCGCTGGATGCGCGCAGCTGGATCAGTGGCAAGTGGATGGCGGCCAAGGAAGTGTCCGGTGCACCGCTGTCGATCGACGTGTTCCAGCTGGAGTTCAATACCGGGTTCTGAGTGGCCGGCGTGATGCGGATCACGTAGTACGTGGCGGGGGCGCAGCGATGCGCCCGTCTAAGGAAAGGAGACCACGCGTTGTTCAAAAGGAGGAGTGGATGAGCCGTCGCAAGCTGTTCGAGAGTCCCGAACCGTCCAGCCAGATGCTGGGTGTTGGACCGGCCTATGTTTCAGTGGAGGGCCTGCGCCAGCACCTGGCCGAGTTCCTGCTGTATGCGGGCCGGCCGGTGGTGATCATGCGCGGGCGCAGCGAAGTGGGCTATTTCCTGCCGGCGCGCTGCTGGCGCCAGCGTGACGATGATCCGCTGGCGGCGGCTGCCGCCGACCAGCTGCTGGATGCGGCCGGGTTCCAGGCCGAGGACATCCAGCAGGTGGAGCAGGAATTCAACGCGATGCGCCAGCGCACCGTGCTGCATTCACGGCGCTGAGCCTTCGGTAGAGCCGGGCTCATGCCCGGCTTCCAGCCCAGGAGCTGAACATGGGCGTGGCTCTACAATAGATCCACGCCACGCGTGGATGGGGTTACGCTGCTACCCCGCGCTCACTGGTGATGCGTGCACCTTCGCGCATCACCAGCGTCACCGGGGTCTTTTCCACCACCTCCAGCAACCGCTGCCACTGCGCATCGCTCAGCTCGGCGCTGGCATGCAGCACGCGGTGCACGTGGAAGCGTCCATCCTCATCACGTTCCGAGCGCAGCTCGGCATGGAACTCGCCCAGTTCCCAGCCCTTGCGCTGTGCATACATGCGCAGGGTGATGGCGGTGCAGGCCGCCAGCGAGGCCAGGTACAGATCGAACGGGGCGAAGCCCTTGCCCTGGCCGCCCAACGATGCCGGCTCGTCCGCATCCACATCAAAGCCGCCATTGCTGATGTGGTGCAGGTAGTTGTCGCCGGTTGAAACAATGCGTGCGTAGGCCATCAGGGTCTCCTGCAATCTGTAGAGTCGAGCCATGCTCGACCAACCCAACTGTAGAGTCGAGCCATGCTCGACTGCTTCAAAAGACGGCGCGGGCTACCTGCCTGCGCCGCCACGAATTCACTCGGTACGATCGTACGAGAACTGGATGCCCGCCGTACCCCCGGTTTCAATGAAGAGGTTCATGAACGCGGGGACCGTTTCCGAACGCGCCCAGTCGCGCTGCAGCTCGCAGAACAGCTGCGGCACGCTGATCAGCTGGCCACCGGCCTGTTCGATGCGGCGCAGTGCCGCGTCATGCGCCGCCAGCGAGGTACCGCCCACGGCGTCGACCACCACATACACCTCATAGCCTTCCTTCAACGCATCCAGGGCCGGGAAGGTCAGGCACGCCTCGGTCCACAGCGCGGTCATGATCAGCTTGCGGCGGCCGGTGGCTTCCACCGCCCTGCGGAACTCGACGTCCTCCCAGGAGTTGATGGTGGTGCGGTCGTAGGTGGGGTAGTCGCCCAGCACCTTGCGCAGCTGTGGAATCGGCGGCTTGTTCAGGCCGGTCTTGACGTTCACCGTCGAATGCACGATCGGCAGACCGTAAGCCACAGCGGCCCTGGCGGTGCCGACGATGTTGTTGACCAGCAGCTGGCGGTCCATCGAGGCGATGGAGTTCACCTGCACCGGCTGGTAGTCGATGATGATGAAGGTGGAATTCTGCGGCGTCAGCAGATGATCGCTGGCCGGGTCTCGGATCGGTTCACTGGACATGATGGGTCTCCGGTTGAAAGGAGTGCCGACAGCGGGCTGGCACCCGGGGGCAGCTCAGCTGCGCTGCGAATCCAGCTGCTCCTGGTTCTTCTGCACGTCCTGCGCCTTCAGGTAGCTTTCGATCAGCAACTGGTAGTTCGGGAAGATCTTCGTGTAGACCTCGGCCCACTGCTGGGCATCGTCGCGGTTCCAGGTGCGCTGGATCTCCGAGGCCACCGCAGCGGTGTCCATCGGTACCACGCCGGCCTGCACCACGCGGGCCAGGGTGATCTCTTCGGCCATCTTCGAATAGGTGCCCGAGGCATCGATCACCGCGAACACCTGGTAGCCATCGGCGACGGCGGCGATCGACGGGAAGGCCATGCACACGCTGGTGATGGTGCCGGCAATGATCAGCTGCCTGCGGCCGGTGGCCTTCACCGCAGCAACGAATTCCGGGTTGTCCCAGGCGTTGATCTCACCCTTGCGCGCCACGTACTGGGCATGCGGGGCTGCGTCGTGGATCTCCGGGATCAGCGGCCCGTTCGGGCCCTGCGGGACAGAGGCGGTGGTGATCACTGGCATCTTTGCCAGCGTGGCCATCCTGGCAAGCGCGGTGGCGTGGGCGCGCACGCTGGTGAACGGCAGGTCACCGATGGTCTGGAACAGGCCGCTCTGGTGGTCGATCAGCAGCATCGCGGCGTTGTCCGGATCGATCACCGGGCGGGTACCGTTGAAGTTGGCGGGGGTACTCATGGTCAGTCTCCTGGGGAAGTGGGCGATGGCCCGGTGGCTGCGGCGGGTCGAAGCCCGCCGCATTGAGGTGTTCAGTACGCGATCCGGCCGAAGCGGCCGCTGTTGAAGTCGTTGACCGCCTGCGCGATCTCGGCCTGGCTGTTCATCACGAAGGGGCCATAGCCCACCACCGGCTCGTCGATCGGCTCACCGCTGAGCAGCAGCACGGTGGCGTCGCTGTCGGCGTCGACGAACACGTCCTCGCCGCTGCGGTCGAAGGTGACCAGCTGCGCCTCGCCGACCGGCTGGCCGCCGTTGATCCGGACCGTGCCCTTCAGTACTACCAGCGCCAGCGTGCGGCCATCGGCCACCGGCAGTTCGGCGTGGTGGCCCTGCTGCAGGCGGATGTCCCAGACATCCATCGGCGTGTGGGTACGCGCCGGGCCGGCGTGGCCGTCGAAGCGGCCGGCGATGACCCGCACGCGTCCGGCGCCGTCGGCCAGATCCACCGAGGGAATGTCTGCATCGAGCAGGGTCTGGTAGCCCGGTGCACCCATCTTGTCCCGGGCCGGCAGATTGACCCACAGCTGCACCATGTCCAGCGTGCCACCGCGCCTGCTGAATTCCGGCGTATGGAACTCCTCGTGGAGGATCCCGGAGGCCGCGGTCATCCACTGCACGTCACCCGGGCCGATGGTGCCGCCGGCCCCGGTCGAATCGCGGTGGGCGACCTCGCCCTCATAGACGATGGTGACCGTCTCGAAACCGCGGTGCGGATGCTGGCCGACGCCACGCGGCGTATCGCTGGGCGCGAAGGTGTAGGGGCCGGCGTAGTCCAGCAGCAGGAACGGGCTCAGGTGCTGGCCGTGGGTGTTGTAGGAAAACATCGAGCGGGCGGGGAATCCGTCGCCCACCCAGTGCGGGCGGGGGGCGCTGTAGGTGCCGGTGACACGCTTCATGGCGATCTCCTGGCCGGGGCTGCCGGCCGCTGTTCTTCGTTGCGGGAGACGATATCGCCGCGACAATAGGGTCGGTAGACGCCAATATTTGCCGTCATAGTCCTATCTGGTGAACAATGGGTGCGCGCCTTGCGCCACAGGAGATCGCCCCGTGTTCATCGCTGATATCCGCCGTTGCGACCTCAACGACCTGTTCTATTTCGCCATGGTGGTCGAGCACGGTGGCTTCTCGCAGGCCGGCCGGGCGCTGGCCATGCCGAAGTCGAAACTGAGCCGGCGCATCGCGCTGCTGGAGGAACGCCTGGGCGTACGCCTGATCCAGCGTTCGACCCGGCGCTTCTCGGTCACCGAGGTCGGCCAGGACTACTACCGCCATTGCAAGGCGATGCTGGTCGAGGCTGAAGCAGCCGAAGAAGCCATCGCGATGTCACGCGCCGAGCCGCGCGGCACGATCCGCCTGGCGTGCCCGATCGCGATCCTGCACGCGCGCATCGGCCCGATGCTGGCCGACTTCCTGGCCCTGTACCCGCAGGTGACGGTGCAGCTGGACGCCACCAACCGCCGCGTGGACGTGGTGGGCGAGGGTGTGGACGTAGCGATAAGGGTGCGGCCGCCGCCACTGGAGGACAGCGACCTGGTGGTGCGCGTGCTGGCGCGCCGGGTGTGGTGCACCAGTGCCAGCCCGGCGCTGCTGCAGCGGCTGGGCACGCCGCAGGTGCCGGCCGACCTGGCGATGATGCCGACCGTCGACCTGGCCTCGCCCAGCCAGCAGCACGTCTGGGAGTACACCGGGCCGGGCGACGTGCAGGCCAGCGTGCATCACCGCCCGCGGCTGGTCAGCGATGACATGATCGCGCTGCGCGCAGCGGCGGTGGCCGGGGTCGGGCTGTTGATGCTGCCGCGGATGATGATCACCGACGAGCTGGACAGGGGAGCGCTGGTGCCGGTGCTGCCGGAGTGGGTGCCGAAGCACGGCATCGTGCACGCGGTGTTCCCGTCGCGGCGTGGGCTGCTGCCGGCGGTTCGCGCATTGATCGATTACCTTGCCGAGCGTTTCGAGGCGTTGGATGAACCGTAGGCTCCGCATCCACGCATGGCGTGGATCTACTGGATCCGCAGCCGCCTGGTAGATCCACGCCATGCGTGGATGATCCTGGTGCCGCGTGACGGGACTTTGCTTGCCGCCTGCGGCCGCGCAGCCCACAATCCACGTCCGGACCGTCGCCATCACGCCCATCATTCCCCGGTCCGGCCTTGGCACCTATGTCTCCCAATGCCCTGGCGCTGGTCGAGCTGCTGATCCGCGAGCGCCGTGCGTTGTCTCGCTTCATCGCGCGCTACCTCGACCCGGCCAGTACCGAGGACACCCTGCAGAACCTGTACCTGAAGGCCAGCAGCGTGCCCGGTGATCCACCGATCCTGGAGCCGCGCGGCTATCTGTACCGGATGGCCTATCACCATGCGCTCAACCGCAGCCAGGCCGACGCCCGCGAGCGGCGCGCGATGGCCGAGTACGCCACCGACATGGCCGGGGCGGGCCACGACGGCGAGGCTCAGGCGCTGGACCAGGCGCAACTGCGCGAGATCACCCAGACCATCCTCGCGCTGCCGGCGCAGGTGCGCGAGTGCTTCGTGCTCAACCGCTACCTGGGCCTGAGCGAACGCGAGATTGCCGCGCGCCTGGGAATCTCCAAGAGCCTGGTCGGCAAGCATGTGCTGCGCGCGGCGCTGTTGATCCAGCAGCATCAACAGGGAACGCGCCGATGACCGGCGTTTGCCGTGGGCAGATCGCGCCCGCCGTTGTCACAACAGGAAAGCGCACCCGTTCGCGGTGCGGCAGGCCACAACCATGACCACGTCCGAACCCTCGCCGCGTCAGGCCAGGCAGGCGTTGCGCTGGGTGATCCGGTGCAGTGCAGGCCCGCTGCCGGAACGCCAGCAACGAACCCTGCAGCGCTGGCTGCAGGCCGATCCGCGCCACGCGCTGGCCTGGCGCCAGCAGCAGGCGTTCTGGCAGGGGCTGGATGCCGCCGGGCCCGACGTGCTGGCGGCGCTGCCCGGGTTGACGGCTGATCGCCAAGGGCTGCGTCCGATCACGCCGCGCCGCCGCCTGCCGTGGCTGCTGGCCAGTGCTGCCGCGGTGGTGCTGATGGTTGCCGCTGCGCCGCACGCGCTGCTGCTTGCTCGTAGTGACCTGCGCAGCAGCGATGCGCCGCGCCTGGTGCAGCTGGACGACGGCAGCACCGCCATACTCGATGCCGGCACCGCACTGGCGATCGAGTTCGATGGCCGGCAGCGCCACCTGCGCCTGCTGCGCGGCCAGGCCTGGTTCCAGGTAGCGCATGAGGCTCGCCCGTTCCAGGTCGAGGCGGCGGGCGGCGTGGTCTGTGACATCGGCACCGCCTTCAGCGTGTCGATGCTGGATACCACGGTCACCACCCAGGTCAGTGAGGGTGTAGTGGATGTGCGCCCGGGCGATGGCAGCGTGCAGCGCCTGCATGCCGGACAGGCACGCGTGTTCCGTGACGGGCGCTGGCTGCAGCCGGTGCAACTGGAAGATCCGGAGAGCATGGCGCCATGGCGGCGTGGCGAGGTGGTGATCGATGATCAGCCGGCCGCGCAGGCCATCGCCGATCTGGCGCGCTACCGTCGTGCGCCGGTCTGGGTACTGGGCGGGCAGGGTGCACGCGTACGGGTCAGTGGCCTGTTCCATCTGCAGCAACCGGAGACCGCCATCGATGCGGTGGCCGCGCAGGCGGGACTGCGCGTGCAGCGCCTTCCTGGCGGCGCGATGGTGCTGTGGTGAGGTGCAGCCGGTTGATGGCAGAAAGCGCCGCATGAAAAAAACATGAAAAAACCGTGGGCACTCGCCGTGCCCCGTTGTCTATAGAGGTATAGCCAGAGCGAAACACCGTTTTTCCTCAAGCCAGACACACCACCGGCACCGGATGTGCCGATGGTCCCGCCCCGCTTGAGGAGTTCCTGTCCATGCCGTCCACGGCATCCGCCTGTCATCGCCGCGCCACTGTCCTGGCCCTGGCCATCTCCACCGCATTGCTGCCGCTGGCCTGTGTGCCGGCCGTGCAGGCGCAAACGGCGATCGTCGCGCCACTGCGCCAGTACACCATTCCGGAACAGCCCCTCGCTGATGCTGTGCGTGCCTTTGGCCGCCAGGCCGATGTGCAGGTGGTGTTCCGCAGTGATCTGGTGGAAGGCCGTCGCTCCAGCGCGGTGAGTGGCGAGTACAGCCAGATGCAGGCCCTGCAGCAGCTGCTGCGCGGCAGCGGCGTGCGTGCGCAGCGCGGCATGGACGGCACCTGGAGCCTGCGTGCCGCAGCGGAGTCGGGTGAAGGGGAAGGGGTGCGGGTGACCGAAACACTGGACGTGGCCGGTCGCCTGCAGTCGGAAGGGGGCGAGGCCCGCGATCGGCGCGGCTACGATGATGTGTTCGCGCTGGACCTGACCACGGCGTATTCGGGGCGCGACCGGGTGGAGCGCTACCGCGGCTCCAACCCGGCCGACGTGGTCAAGGATCTGGTCGGCGTGTTCAGTGGCGATGCGCGCAACAGCGGCGCGCTGGACATCAACATCCGCGGCATCCAGGGGCCGGGGCGGGTGCCGGTCAGCATCGACGGTGGCGAGCAGGCGCTCACGGTCTGGCGCGGCTACAACGGCGTCAGCAACCGCAACTACATCGATCCCAACCTGATTGGTGGCATCCAGGTCATCAAGGGGCCAGGGCTGGTGCGCGATGTGCACAGCGGGATCGGTGGCGCGCTGGTGATCAAGACCATCGCCGTCGATGACATCGTGGAAGCGGGTGAGCGCTTCGGCGGGGAGCTGAAGATTGAAGGCAGCAGCAATGCGGTGGCGCCGCGCCTGCCTCGCCTGCACACCGGCGAAGATTACCGCACGGTGCCGGGGTTCCCGCAGGGCTCGCCGAACTCGCCCTACGACGACCGCACCCTGGTGGTGCCGGTGAAGTCACGCAGTGGCAACAACCCCTTCGATGGCGAAGACCAGGCCTGGCGCCTGGCGCTGGGCGTGCGTGGCGACAACGTCGACCTGATGGCCGCCTATGCCTGGCGCAAGCGCGGCAACTACTTCTCCGGCAGCAAGGGCAGCGGCTACTACGACCAGGACCGGCGCGAGCAGTTCGAGTACCAGGGCATCGACTACATCACCACGCTGGCGCGCTACTTCAAGCCGGACGATGAAGTGCCCAATACGTCCAGCGAACAGGAATCGTGGCTGGTCAAGGGCAGCTGGCAGATCAACGACGACCAGCAGTTGAAGGCCACCTGGCGGCGCACGCTGTCGCACTATGGCGAGATCATGCCGTCGCGAATCCTGTCGGCGCCGGACTATGGGCGCATCCAGTGGCCTCTCAGTCGGGTTGCGTCCGATGCGTGGAACCTGGAGTACCGCTTCCAGCCGGCCGGCAGCCGTTGGCTTGATCTGTACGCCAACCTGTGGCGCACCGAGACGGACAGCGATACCTACACCGCCGGTGGGTTTCCCAATTTCGCACCGGGTAATCCGGCGTGGAATCCCGGGGTCAGCCCGATCCTGCGCAACACCGCACTGGCCAATGCGCGCAATGACCGTACCGGGCTGACCCTGAGCAACCGCTTCGCGCTGCATTCCACGCTGGACCTGACCGTGGGCGGCAACTGGCAGTACGAGAAGCTGGGTTCTCGCGACCCGTACTTCGGCACCACCGATGGCTGGCGCATGTTTCCGCGTGCTGGCCGGCGCCAGGAGGGCGAAGGCTATCTCAACCTCGAATGGCGTCCGGTCGATTTCCTGACCCTCAACGCCGGCGTGCGCTACAGTCGTTACTGGGCGTTCGACGACTTCCTGCAGGCCCACCCGGAGCTGCTGACCAAGGGCGTGGGCAGCAAGGAGGCCACCTACCGGACCAATGAGCTGCCCGAGCGGCCGGCCAGCCTGCAGGCGGAGATCGATGCACTGGAGGCCGAACGCGAGTTCTGGGAGAGCATCGGCATGGGTTCGGTGATTGACGATGCACTGCATGGTCTGCTGGCGTACTACGAGACGCCGCAGGCGGTGGAACATCGGCTTCCGTGGTTGCCCGATGCCAACGGCAACTATGCCCGTGCGACCAACCCCTGTCTCAACGGCGAGGTGGCGGGCATACCCGGCGTGCTGCCGATCTACCCCGGCAGCGACCTGGTCTGCACTATCGGCAACACCATGCAGTCGCGGCCGGTGGACGGGCGCAATGACCGCCGCCGCGATCACGCGTGGTTGCCCACTTTCTCGGCCACGGTGAACCTGTCCAAGGCCGCGCGCGTCTACCTGCGCTACAGCGAAGCAGTGCGCTTCCCCAGCATGTTCGAAAGCACCATCGCTTTCTCCAGCAGCCTCAATCCGCTGTACACGCTCAAGCCTGAGCATGCCTACAACTACGAGCTGGGCTACGTACACAACCTGTCGGGCCTGTTCGGAAACACCGCCGATGCCGACGTCAAGCTGGCCTATTACGTGCACAAGACCCGCAACGTGATCGAGCGCGACGCCTACTTCCTGTTCGACAACATCGACAAGCAGACCATCCGCGGCATCGAGCTGCAGGCACGCTTCGACAACCGGCGCTTCTTCACCGACCTGGGTATTTCGCGCACGCTGGAAAACGAGGTATGCGACGAAAGCACGGCCGTGCTGCTGGATGCCAACCGTGGCCTGGTGCCGAACTGCGTGCAGGACGGTTTCGTCAGTGGCTACCTGCTGACCCAGGCGATTCCGAAGTTGTCGGTGAACCTGTCGCTCGGTACGCGCCTGTTCGATGAACGGTTGGAACTGGGCAGCCGCATCGTGCACTACCAGCGCCACGAAAACCCCGATCTACAGGCCTACCGCGACCGGTTGCTGGTCGGTGGCAGCAGCCTGCTGTGGCAGAACGTGCCGTTCACCTGGGGCAACATCACCACCGTCGATGCATACGCGCGCTGGCGCTTCAACGAGCACGCCAGCGTCGAGCTGGTGGGCAGCAACCTCGGCAACCGCTACTACGTCGACCCGGCCACGCGCTCCACGCTGCCGGCGCCGGGCCGCACCCTCAAGCTCGGCATCACCGCGCGCTTCTGACCTCCCGCTTTCAAGCGTTGTACCCGTAGTTCCCACAACCCAAGGAGCAATACCATGAAGATGATCTCCCGTTCGGTTCTCGCCGTTGCTGCCACCTTTGCCCTGGCCGGCGCCGCGCATGCCGCTGACATCGTCGGTGCTGCCAGCCCGGTGACCGACGCCGAGCTGTACGTCGCCGTCGGCGAATCGCAGGTCAACGGTGGCCCGCACCAGGCAGGCAAGGCCGGTATCGGCGTCGGCACCGTCTCCAACGCCAAGCCGGTCGATTTCCAGGGCCTGAGCCTGTATTCGGGCACCACCACCGTCAATGGCACCGCCGTGCGCACGCTGGCCATGCCGATCACCGGCGCACCGGGCAGCCATGCCGGCATGGGCCACTTCAACTTCGTCAAGGTTGGCAGTGGTGACGTGTGGTTCGGCGAGTGGTCCAAGGATGGCGCCGCCGGTGGCTTCAACAACCGCCAGGTCTACTTCGTCGGTGACCGTGCCGGTACCACGCTGCCGGCTGGCGTAGCCACCTACAGCGTCGCGGGCCTGAACAAGTTCAACGGCAGCAACCTGCTGTCCGGCACCTTCCGTGCGGACTTCGGCAGCGGCAAGCTGCTCGGCGGCCTGACCGGTGGCGGCCTGGCGATCAACGTCAACGCCAACATCAACAGCGCCAACGCCTCGTTCGCCGGTACCGCCACCGCCAACGGCAACGTTGCCGGTGCCACCCAGGGCCAGTTCTTCGGCGCCAACGCCGCCACCCTGGCCGGTATCGCCACGTTCGCCGGCAACAGCCAGTACGACACCGCCTTCGGCGGCAGCAAGAACTGATCGCCACGCCCCTGACGGGGCAGGGCAGGGACAAGCCGCGATCCGCCAGTCCCTGCTTCGGCCCGCTGCACGCACCACCACGGATCGACCATGCGCCATTCCATCTTCCTTGTCGTACTGCTGTTGGCTGCCGCTGATGTGCGCGCCCAGCAGGACGATCTTCGACGCGTACTTGAACAGGGCACGGAACTGCGCCACCAGCAGCAGGACCAGCAGCGCCTGCAGCAGGCCGAATCGGAGCGGCCGACCATCACCATCGACGGCCAGACCCTGCGCGTGGAGCGCACCGTCGACGATCTTGGCCAGGCGCTGTACCTGTCACTGCAGCATCAGCAATGGCAGGCCGCCGCTGCGTTCCTCGCGGAGTACATCGAACTGCCGGGGCATGACCCCCTGCTGCGCCACTATGCACAGGGGGCGCTGGCACGGGTGGCCGGCGACCATCGTCGCGCGGCGACGGAGTACGAAGCGCTGCTGGCGGCGCAGCCGGATTTCCTGCCGGCTCGCCTTGAGCTGGCGCGTGTCTATGCCGAGGACCAGCGCGATCGCGATGCGGTCGCGTTGTTCACCGCCATCGCTGCGGGCATCAATGCCGATGATCCGGCCACGGCCGGCGTCCGCGCACGCGTGGACGGCTACCTGGCTGCCCTGCAGGCGCGCCAGCGCTGGAAAGGCGCGCTGTCGGCCGGCCCGGCATGGAGTGACAACATCAACCGCAGCTCGGCCAGCCGCACTTGCCTGTTCGGCGTGGGCGACGCCTGCATCATCGAACGGAAACTGCCCGACGCCCAGCGCGCGGCGGGCCTCGACTACGACGCCAGCCTGGAACGGCGCTGGGTGCTCGGCGGGCATCATGGTCTGTACGTTCGCGGTCTCGCCTTCGGTCAGGCATGGCGCGGGCACAGTGCCTACAACGAGCTCAATGCCAACGTGCAGGCGGGTTACAGCTGGCGCAGCGCACGGCAGACCGTGATGCTGGCCCCCAGCTATGACTACCAGGGCCTGGGAAACCATGCGCTACAGGGCGGTAGTGGCGTGCACGGGGAATGGCAGTACGCCCTGGATGCACGCAGCCTGCTCAAGCTGGAGGCCGACTGGAAGCGCCAGCGGTATCGACAGCAGGGCCTGGCCAGCAACTACGACGGCGAGCTGGCATCGCTGTATGCCACCTGGTTCCGCGCGCTCAATCCGCGCTGGACGGTCTTCGCCGGGCTGGATGTCACCGACAGCAGCGCAGCCGACCCGGCCAACGGCTACCGCCAGCGCGGCCTGCGGGTGGGCGCGGCACGGCAGTGGAGTGGCACTACGGCCACCGTATTCGTGTCGCTGCGCCATCGCGACTACGACGCCTGGAGTCCGCTGCTCGAGGCGCGCAGGCAGGACGACGAACAGAACCTGATCGCCATCGTACGCAGCGAACGCCTGGCCGTGGCCGGGCTGGTGCCCAGCCTGAGCCTGCGCTACGCCCGCGTCGACAGCAACGTCGGCTGGCTGTACAGCCACGACCGCAGCCTGCTCAGCCTGAAATGGGAACGTGCGTTCTGAACGCGCCGCTGCAATGCCGGAGTGAATGCGCCGTGGCGGCGATCTTCATCGATCATCACGCGCCCTTGTAGCCCGCTTCGCGCATCCTGCAGGCGTTGCGGCAGAGGTGGGCCGCGTGTATCGAGGAGCGCCGGTCGTGCTGGAAGCGGGCAATAAACCAGAGGGCCTGAAAGGGCTGAGGGTGCTGGTGGCGGAGGACGAATTCGCCATCGCGATGTTCCTGGTGGACTACCTGGAGCTGAAGGGCGCGCAGGTGGTGGGGCCGGCCGGAGACCTGCAGGCGCTGGGGCGGCTGGTGGATGACAACCCCATTGATGTGGCCCTGCTGGACATCAACCTGGGTGGCGAACAGGTGTACCCGCTGGCCGATCGCCTGGCCGAGGCGGGCACCCCGTTCATGCTGACCTCCGGCTACGACGACAATCTGCCCAGCCGCTTCGCCAGCGCCCCCCGCTGCACCAAGCCCTATCACATCGAGGCCCTGGTCCAGCAGCTGGCGGGGCTGGTGGCGACGCCGCAGGCCCCTGCGGGCATCGCCTGATTGCGCGGCATGTCGCGCCGCATCGAAGGGCTCCATGCTGCCGAGCGCCCGGGCAGGCCGCTCTCGCGGCAGGCGCACACGCGGCATGACGGCATGGCCGCCCGTATTGCCCGCCACGACTGGTCATCCACGTCATTGGGTGCGATCGAACGATGGCAGCCACATCTGCGCGCCACCGTTGACCTCATGCTGGCGCACGGCTTCCCGATGATCGTGCTGTGGGGCGAGCAGCTGGTGCAGCTCTACAACGATGGTTATGCCGAGATCCTGGCCGACAAGCATCCTGGCGGGCTGGGCCAGCCGACCCGCGAGTGCTGGCCCGAGGTCTGGCACATCAACGGCCCGATCTACCGGCGTGTGTGGCAGGGCGAGACCATCACCTATGAGGACAAGCTCTATCCGCTGGCGCGGCGGGGGCGGTTGGAGGATGTCTGGTTCACCATCACCTACAGCCCCATCCGTGGAGAGGAAGGATGCATCAACGGCGTGCTGGTGACCATGTTCGAAACGACATCCGCGCATGTCGCACAGGCGGCTCGCGAGCGCGAAGAGCAGAAGCGCCGTGAGAGCGACCGCCGGTTGGCGCTGGCCTTCAAGGTGCTGCCGGTGGGTGTCTGCATTGTCGACGCAGACGGCAAGCTGCAACTGTCCAACGACCAGATGCGCGCCTACCTGCCCAGTGGCAAGGTCCCCTCGACCGATGCAGAGAACCAGCATCGCTGGCGCGGCTGGCATGCGGACGGTTCGACCATCGGCCCTGAGGACTTCGCCATCGCCCGGGCGTTGCGGGGCGAGACGGTGGTTCCCGGCCTCGAGTTCCAGTTCACCCATGATGACGGTCGAGCACGATGGACACGGGTCGCGGCCGCACCGCTGCGCGATGCCGAGGGCGAGGTGAGTGGCGTGTTCGCGATCGCCGTGGACATCGACGACCTCAAGCGCGCCACCGAGCGCCAGTCGGTGCTGCTGGCCGAGCTGCAGCATCGGGTCCGCAACATCATGTCCACCATCCATGCCATTGCCTGGCGCACCCGCGTATCGGTCGGCAGCGTGGACGAGTATGCCGAGCGCCTGTGTGCGCGGTTGATGTCACTGGCGCGCACGCAGAGCCTGCTGACCCGCGGCGCCAATGTAGGAGTCTGCCTGCGCGGCATGCTCGACGAGGAGATTGCGGCACAGACGCCGGCGGCGGCCGCCTATCACCTGCAGGGTGAGGATGTGCTGTTGCCACCGAAGGCGGCCGAAGTGCTGTCGTTGGCCATCCATGAGCTGGCCACCAACGCGCTCCGGCATGGCGCGCTCACCCACGAGGATGGTCGGATCGACGTCTGCTGGCACCTGCAGGTGCAGGACGGGCAGCCGTGGCTGGGCCTGCACTGGTGCGAGCGCCATGCCGAGGTGGAGGGCTGGGAGATGCCGCGCCAGCGTGGCCTGGGCCGGGTCCTGATCGAGCAGCGGGTGCCCTATGAGCTGGCCGGCAGTGGCGAGCTGCGCTTTGCCCCGCAGGGGCTGGACGCCTGGATCCGCTTCCCGCTGCGCGAGCGCGACAGCCTGCTGCAGACCGACGCCCCGGACACCGGCCCCCTGGGGTGAAAGGGGATTTATCCCCAATTTGGCCAATTTGGGTATAGTGGTGCTCATCCACCCTGCCTGGAGCCGTGCCATGACCCTGCCGCTGGATCTGCCTGGCCTCGAAAAGGCCCCGGCCTCGTCGGTGAAGACCCGGGGCTGGCCGAGCCTGATGCGCACCGTGCGCGAGAAGCAGGCACTGGTCATCACCAACCACAATCACCCGGAAGCGGTGATCGTGGACATCCGCACCTACCAGGAACTGCTGGCCAAGGCCGCCGGCAGTGATGCCGGTGAGCGCAACGAGGAACTGCAGCGCCTGCGCAGCGAGTTCGACCAGACCCTGGCCGGGCTGCAGCGTGGGGAAGGGCTGGGCAAGGTGCTGGGCCAGCCGATCCGGCGCGGCCGCAAGGTCACCCTCGGCCGTCCGCTCTGATCGATGGGACGCATCCTGGCGTTGGCCGGTGTCAATGGCGCCGGCAAGAGTTCGCTGCTGGGCACCTGGCTGGACGCCGAAGGGCTGAGCTGGTTCAACCCGGACTCGTTCACCCGCCGCCTGGTCGACGCCGGCTGGCCGCTGCCGGAGGCCAACGCCGAGGCGTGGCAGGAAGGCACCCGTCGCCTGCGCCAGGCCATGGCCGATGGCACCGACTTCGCCTTCGAGACCACACTCGGTGGCAACACCATCCCGCGCCTGCTGCGTGAGGCCTGCGAACGGCATCAGGTGGCGATCTGGTTCTGTGGGCTGGCCGATGTCGAGCTGCACGTCGCCCGTGTTGCCGCACGCGTGGCGGCCGGTGGCCACGATATCCCGGTGGAGAAGATCCACGCGCGTTTCGATTCCGCGCGCGCGAACCTGCTGGAGCTGCTGCCGCACCTGGCCGAGCTGCATGTCTACGACAACAGCGCGCCGGCCGACGCGCAGGGCGGCGTGGTGCCGCTGCCGGTATTGGCCATGGCTGCAGGCGAACTGCAGTACCCGATTGCGGTAGCCGACCTGCTGCACACGCCGGGCTGGGCCAAGCCCATCGTGATGCGCGCGATGGAATTGAACACACCCCAGTAGATCCACGCCATGCGTGGATGCCTTCCGCACATCGCGCGACACTGCGCCGTGCACGACTGGGCGCCACCGGAGCTGCGGTTAGACTGGCCGCACGCTCAAGGAGGACGACATGCACGGACCTGCGATGTTCCGCTTCACTTCGATCTGCCTGCCGCTTGCTGCGCTGGCGCTGTCCAGTTTGACGGCGGTGGCTGCGCCGGCCGCGTCCAAGCGGGTGGTGGCGCCACCCAGCCTTGTACAGGCCTACCGGGCCGCCGAAGCCAGTCTGCGGCGTATTCCCGGTGACGATATCGAATCGGACTTCCGCCCGGTGTGGACGGGTGTTGCCGATCTCGATGGTGATGGTCGCTCCGAAGTTGTGTACTTCTACACGTCGACCTACACCGGTGGCAGCTTCGCGCAAAGCAATGTGGTGGCGGTGATGACGGCGCTGACGGCGAACGATCCACGCGGCCAGGAGAACCCGAAGAGCCTGTCGCGGGTGGATGCCGAGGATTTCGCGGCCATCCGGGAATCAGGTTATGGCGATGATGCCGGCATCCAGATTCCGGGCGCGGTGCAGTCGATCCGAATCGATGGCAACCGGATCATCGTTGCTTTCACCGTTACCGCGGGCGCAACGGTCTGCGAAATTCCCCATGATTTCCGCCACGTCTGTCCGCCGGACGGAAACTACACCTGGACGCTGCGTTGGACGCCGGGGACGCTGGCCCGCATCAGGAAGTAGCGCCAGGCAGCGCCGGGCGTATCCACCCGGCGCCACCTGGCCAGCAGATCCACGTCATGCGTGGATCGCGTTCTGTGCCCAGCCTCAGGCCGGCTTCACCTGCTCGGGCTCCGCAACGTCCGGCAGCGGCGGCAGGGTCGGGTCCACCGTCACCGGTACATCGCTCTTCAACAGCGCGGCCGCTTCCTTGTCGCTGCCGACGGCCGGCGGTGAACCGCGCAGCGGCAGGCCGGCGGTCTCCTTCACGAACAGCATGGTCACCAGGCCGATCACCGCTGCGCCCATCAGGTAATACGCCGGCACCAGCGGGTCGCCGGTACGCTCCACCAGCCACGCGGTCACCAGCGGCGTGGTGCCGCCGAACAGCGACACCGACACATTGAAGGCGATCGACAGCGCGCTGTAGCGCACCGGGGTGTAGAACAGCGCCGGCAGCGTGGACGGCATCGAGCTGGTGAAGCACACCAGCGCCAGCCCCAGCAGCATCAGGCCGAGGAAGATCAGCCAGTCGTTGCCGCTGCCGATCAGCAGCAGGCACGGCACCGCCAGCACCAGCAGCGCGATGCAGGCACCGATGATCATCGGGCGGCGGCCCAGCCTGTCACTGAACAATCCACCCACGATGTTCAACGGCATCATCACCAACATCACGATGATGATCAGCAGCAGGCCCTTGCTCTCGGCATAGTTCATTGTGACGCTGAGGTAGCTGGGCATGTAGGTCAGCAGCATGTAGTCGGTGACGTTGAACACCAGCACCAGGCCCATGCACACCAGCAGCTGGCGGCCATGCACCTGGAACAGCGCGCCCAGCCCGGGCCGGTCGTGCTCTCGCTTCTCGGCTTCTTCAGCGAAGGCACGGAATGCCGGGGTTTCCTCCAGTTTCATGCGCATGTACAGGCCGAGCAGGCCCAGCGGGCCGGCCACCAGGAACGGAATGCGCCAGCCCCAGTCCAGCATCTGCTCGCTGCTCAGCAGCATGTGCAGCGCGGTGACGGTGCCGGCGCCGGCGATGTAGCCGCCCAGCGTGCCGAACTCCAGCCAGCTGCCCATCAGGCCGCGGTTGCGATCGGTGGAATACTCGGCGATGAAGGTCGCCGCGCCGCCATATTCGCCGCCGGTGGAGAAGCCCTGCACCACGCGCGCCAGCAGCAACAGCACCGGCGCCCAGATACCGATGCGCTCGTAGGCGGGAATCAGGCCGATGGCAAACGTGCCCAGTGCCATCAGGATCATGGTGAACGCCAGCACTTTCTGGCGGCCGTAGCGATCACCCAGCGGGCCGAACACCAGGCCGCCCAGCGGCCGTACCAGGAACGCCACGGTGAAGGTGGCGAAGGCGGCGATCACCTGCGCGGTGGGATTGCTGGACGGGAAGAACACCTGGCCGATGGTGACGGCGAGATAGCCGTAGACACCGAAGTCGAACCACTCCATGGCATTGCCGAGGGCGGCGGCGCCGACGGCGCGCTTGAGCATGGGCTTGTCGACGACGGTGATCTCATCGACCTTCAGGTGGCGGCGGCGTTTGAACCAGCCGAAATGTGCATGGGAATCGGGCGTGTCCTGCATGGGGCTCCCTTGTAGGTATGGAATAGGGGAATGGGCGGTGTGGTGTGTCCCGGAAATCGGAAACGGCGATGCAGGCGCAGGTGGCGCAGAGGCATCGGAAGGCGGCGTGGGGGCCGGGGAAGGTGTGCAGGCACGACGCCACGCGCACGGCAAAGCACCGCCGCAAGGGCGGAAACGCGGCAACGCAATCACAGCGGCCGCGCAGTCAGCGGCCGGGGGTCACAGCAGCGTAGGGAGTGCAGGCAGCGGGCCTGCGGGCGTCATCCGCCGGGATCCAGCGCGAGGCGATGGAAATGCAGGGCGGGAGCATTCGTGGCAAGCGAAGCGCCGGTCGGCAGTGCTTCCCACGTAACAGGTGCGCCCGTCACGTAGTGGGTCGTGTCGATCATCCGTTCATCATAACGGCATCGGCGTGAGCATGCAGCGAAGCAGGCGGAACTGCACGCTGTGTTCCATCGCGCCTGTTCATGCGCGCATGCAGCGCAATGACATGCGTTGAACGAACTCTGGTCGCGCCGCTCACGCAACGCTGTCTACGGTGGGGGTGAACGCAATCGAGAAGGAGCATCGCATGACCCGTCGCATTCCCGAAGGTACGCTGATCATCGTCGCCGATGGTGGTTCGGCCCGCGTGTTCACCAACGTCGGCAGCGAACATCAGCTGGCCCTGAAGCAGGAGGGCGAACTGCGCCTGCAGGACATCAGCGAACAGGGTGTATCCGGGCAGGGGCCGGCCGGTGCGGTGCCCAAGGACATGTCCATCTCCCAGCTCAACGAAGCGACGTTCGCCAAGCAGGTGGCCGAGCAGCTCAACGAAGATGCACTGAACAACCGCTATGCGCACCTGGCGCTGGTGGCCGACCCGACCACGCTGGGGCGGATCCGGCCGCTGCTGCACAAGGAAGTGCAGGCGCGCCTGCTCGGTGATATTGCCAAGGACCTGACCAACGCACCGTTGGCGGATATCCAGAAGGCGTTGGCGGCGTAGCGCGCATGCCTTTCATGCGTGATCACCTGTCGGTGGAGCCGGCCCGCGTGGATGTGGAAGCACAGGCGGGCTGGCAGTTGCTGGAGTTCGGGGCGCCCTGGTGTGGACATTGCCAGGTGGCGCAACCTGCGCTGCAGGCATTTGTGGATGCCAACGATCTGGTGCACTGGAAGATCGAGGACGGCAAGGGCAAGCCACTGGGACGTGCCTTCCGGGTGAAGCTGTGGCCAACCGTGGTGTTGCTGCATGACGGGCAGGAAGTGGCGCGGGTGGTGAGGCCGGTCGACAGCGCCGACCTCGCCACGTTGCAGGGCGCCTTGCCAGGCTGATGGTGGGGACGGTCGCGCGTGGCCTGTAGATCCGAGCGGGGCTTGGCGACATCGTACCTAGTGGTAGGTCACTTTCTCCGCCTCCTCGCGCAGCGCCCGCAGCAGGCATCGCCCATGCTGGCTCAGCATGACCATCGCATTGGCGATCTGCCTCGGGTTGTATCCCATCGGCGCGGGAGGCTTCGGCTCGGGGCCGTACTGTTCGCCGATGAGGATGGCCATGCCTTCGGCACTGTTGAGGGCATGTTCGATGCGCTGGAACAGCGACTCCATGGCCGGGCTGAGCGGACGTTGGGTCATGCGGGAACTCCTTGGGAAGCGAGGGCCACCGCAAGGGTGGCGGGCGATGCGAGGTTGGAACCCGGAGAGACTGAAGAAGAACTCCGATGGCCAGACGGCCACACGCAGCGCCCGCCATAGTCATGGCAGGCAGATCTTCAGTTTCATCCGGGGGTTCCAATCCCGGCAGCGGCATGTCCGCTGCGGCGCCATCCTGTACGCATCACGACGTGGAACGCTCATTGATGCTTTCTGCCAAACGGGCAGAATCGAAAGGTCATGTCACTCACTGCTGTAGACCCCGGCAAATATGTGTTGGGCGCGACAATCCCTGTCGCGCCCTTCACGCCGTGGCCGGGGACCCCAGTCCGACGGCCACACCTCCCGCCTTGATATCAACCCGCAATCGAAGCGATCACGGGCTGAAGGCGACCGATTACCAGCTGTAACTGACACCCACCTGTGCGGTGGTCTGGTGATAGCCGCTGGCGCGCTGCAGCGACAGCCCGCCCCAGGCGCCGATGCCGTTGGCGAACTTCACCGACGCACCGCCGCTGAACTCGCCACGGCTGCGCGGCACGCGTGCATCGGCGATCTCGTCATCCATGCGGATCCGCGATTCGGCACGGGTATGCAGCCAGTTGGCGGCCAGGTACGGCTGCACCTCGGTGGACCCGTTGCCCCAGCGGGTCACGCCGGACAGGCGCAGGCCCGCACGGCCGAACAGGCCGTTGGCATTCTCGGCACCCACCACCGTGCCGTTGGCCTCGGTGTGGCGGTTGCTGTCCCAGCGGCTGTAGCCCACCTGCAGCTGCGGTTCCAGATAGATGCCGCCGTTGCTGGCGCCACCCACACGGAATGCGTAGCCGGTTTCCACCGCACCCTGCCAAGCGCGGCTGTCGTAGCGCTCGGCAGCCAGGCCGATACCCTCTACGCGGTTACGGAACTGCGCACGCTGCAGCGAGCCGTCCACGTAGAAGCCCGCATACGGGTCGGCACCGTTGCCGCCGCGCCAAGTGCCATAGAGGCCCAGCGCCTCGCCCTTCACCTTGCCGCGGGCGTAGTAGCCCGTCAGTTCATTGGTGGAGGTGCTGGTGGCGTTGCCGGTCGACAACATCACACCCGCACTGCTGCCCGATTCGTGACGCCACAGATCGGCACCGACGGTCAGCGCCTGGCTGTTGCCTCGGATATCCAGCTGCTTGCTGACCGCATCGAAGCCATTGCGCGAGCCGTCCACGCGGGCCCAGGCACGGCCGGAGTTCTGGCCGGCGTTGCGGTCGTGGTAGCCCAGGCGGAACATGCTCTGCGCGGCCTGCAGGTTGGCCAGGTAGGCGCCGGGCTCGGGGCGCAGCACCGGCTCGCCCGGATCCACGGGATCGACCGGTTGGCATTGCGGCAGGCTGGGATCGACCACGCATGGGTCCGGCACGGTCGGCAGCTGCGAACGCAGGTACCAGTTGCCGTCGGCACCGGTGCCCTTGTGCAGGAAGTACTCATACTGGCCACCGACGGCACGGCCGGCCAGGTTGAACTGGCCATTGGACGCGCCGCCGACCTGGATCAGCTGGATGCCCTGGTTGGTCTGCGCACCGGCACCGCCCACGTTGTTGACGCGCACGTTGGCGGTACCGCTGGTGTCGCCACCGATGATCAGCTTGTCGGTGGCTGCATCATCGCCGGCCAGCACGGTGTTGAAGGCGAGGGTGCCGCCATTGCCAGTGAAGTTGCCGGCCACGTTGAGGGTGTGGAAGGCCGAACCGTCGCCGAGAGAGACGGTGCCGTTGCCGAGGTTGAGGGCGCCGACCGTGGAGTTTCCGGTCATGTTCCAGGTGGCGGAATCCAGCGTGGCGCTGGTGACGTTGGTCATCGCGCCGTTCAGTACGGCGCCGTTGGAGAAATTGGCGTGCAACTGCGACGTTGCATCGGCACGAAGCGTGCCCTGCAGTTGCGATGCGTCCACGTTCAGATTCAGGGTGCCCCCGTAAACGGCTTCTGCAATCACGCCATTGCCGCCGCTGACGGTGCTGACGTTGAGAACGTTGACGGTGGTTGGGGCAATGATCCCTGCGCCGCTGACCACAATGCCTGAGCCGTTGCGGCCGATGACGCGCGACTTGTCGACGGTGAGAACGTTGTCAGTGATCGTACTGGTGGGCGTTCCCCCGATGTCCTTCACAAAGATGCCGTTCTCATCTCCGGCAATTGCGGAGCCATTGGTGATGCTGACGTTTGAATTGGAGAAGACTGCCAGACCGGACGAGATTTCGGGTGGAAGAAGCCCGGCTCCGATGCCGGTTCCATCAATCGTTGTGTTGCTCAGCGTCAGCATGCCACCCTGAACATAGCTTCCGATTCCCTGGCCGCTGATGCTCGAGTCAGTAACCGATGCGTTGCCGGCAGCACCACCAGAGCTGCCATTGGTTACCGCCAATCCCGCAGCGCGATTGTTCTGTATCCGGGTGCCGGTGATCGTCGCGCTGGAGGAGGCGATCTGGACGGCAGCAAACGGATTGGTGGCGGTGGCTGTTGCCCCCGTCATGGTGAGCGTGGATCCGTCGCTGATGCCTACGGATGTGGCGGCGCTGCCGGTGCTGAAGGTCAGCGTGGCGCCCTGGGCCGTCCAGCTTTCAACAGGGTCGCCAGCATTCACGATGGCCGACTGGCCAGGCCCGAGAGTTCCGGCCTGGGCGGTGGAGGCGAGGGCGATGCCGGCGGCGATGGCCAGCGGAAGGGAACGACGAACTGCGATCTTCATGACGGGACTCCTGTGGACATCGAACTTCAGGAAAGGGACCGCATTCACTTCGTCGGCGTGAATGAAACGCCGCTATCGTGTGAAGAGAAGGTGATTGCGATGTCATTTCCGGCCCAGGTGGCGCGAAGTGCGATGGCGGTCACGTCGCAGCCGGGGTTGTCGCGGGACGCCTTTTCGCGCCGCTTTTGGGCTTGACGACAGTCTGGTGAGCGCCATGGCGCCGAACCATGCAAATAGTTGCATTGGAAATCAGACAACTCCTGTCGCCTTTGGATTCATTCAGCTGCGCCGCAACATGCGGCGCCTGAGTCCCGGTGCTAGCATCCGGTCACCATCTGAATCGATCCAAATGCCGATGCCCACGCTGGACCGTCGTCTCCTGATCGCCTTCGCCGCTACCGCCATGCTTGCCTCCGGTGCCGCCCTGGCTGCCACACCGAACACCGCTGCCGAACGCGCCTATGCCGCGGTCGATCCCTTCATCGGCACCGGTGGAGAGGGCCATACCTACCCGGGCGCCACGGTACCGTTCGGCATGGTCCAGCTCAGCCCGGACACACGCATCCAGCCGCGCGAGAAGGCCTATGGCTGGGCAGCCGGCTACCGTTACGACGACAGCAGCATCGTCGGCTTCTCGCATACGCATTTTTCCGGCACCGGTCATTCGGACCTGGGCGACATCCTGCTGATGCCGTTCACCGGCAACCCCGGCCTGGAGCGCGGTGATCCGGAGAAGCCGCGCAGCGGCTATGCATCGCGCTTCCGCCACGCTGATGAGAAGGCCGAGCCGGGCTACTACGCGGTCACCCTGGATGACTACAAGGTGCGCGCCGAACTGACCACCAGTGCGCGCGTGGGCGTGCACCGCTATGCCTTCCCCAAGGGCACCGACGCCAAGGTGCTGCTGGACATGCGCACCAGCATGTACGACTACCCGGGCAAGGTGCTGTGGTCGCGGGTGCGGGTGCGCGCCGACGGTACGGTGACCGGCTTCCGCGAGACGCGCGGCTGGGCGCCGGGCCGCCAGCTGTATTTCGCGATGCGTTTCTCGCGGCCGCTTTCCGGGCACGAGCTGCACAACACCGAGCAGGACATCGTCTACAAGGGCTTCCCCCCGCCGGGTGAGAAGGATCCCGCGCAGCGTGCGCAGATCGAGGGCCGTCAGCTGGTCGGTACGTTCGCGTTCGGCAAGCTGGACGCACCACTGGTGGTCAAGGTGGCGATCTCGCCGGTCAGTGAAGCCGGTGCCATCGCCAACCTCGACGCGGAAGTGGCGGACTTCGATTTCGACCGCGTGCGTGCGCAGGCAAAGCAGGAATGGACGCAGGCGCTGTCGGTGCTCGATATCGATGCGCCGGAACACGCCCGGCGCAGCGCCTATACCGCGCTGTACCACACGATGCTGGGGCCGACGCTGTTCATGGATGCCGATGGCCAGTACCGCGGTTCGGACAACGCCGTGCACAAAGCCGATGGTTTCACGAACTATTCGACGTTCTCGCTGTGGGACACCTACCGTGCGCTGCATCCGCTGCTGACGCTTGTGCAGCCGGAGAAGCGCAACAGCGACTTCGTCAATTCGATGCTGGCCCACCATGAGCACAGCCCCTACGGCATGCTGCCGGTGTGGTCGTTCCATGGCCTGGAAGACTGGTGCATGATCGGCTACCACGCGGTGCCGGTGATCGCCGACGCCTACGTGAAGGGCATCCGCGGCTTCGACGCCGACAAGGCGCTGAAGGCAATGGTCGAGACCGCCAACTACGGTCCCTACGACGGCATCGCGCAGTACCGTGAGCTGGGCTACGTACCGATCGACGAGGAAGGCGAAGCGGCCAGCAAGACGCTGGAATACGCCTTTGATGACTGGACCATCGCACGCATGGCGCAGGCCATGGGCAAGACCGATATCGCGGCCACCTTCGACAAGCGCGCCGGCAACTGGCGCAACGCGTTCGACAAGGACACCGGCTTCATGCGTGCGCGCAAGCGTGATGGCAGTTTCCGCACGCCGTTCGATCCCAGCGCCAGTGGTTACGGCACCGACTACACCGAAGGCAATGCCTGGCAGTATTCGTGGTACGTGCCGCAGGACGTTGCCGGTCTGGCGGCAGCGCACGGTGGCAGCGACAAGCTGCTCGCGCGCCTGGACGAGGTGTTCAACGCCAAGGTGGACCCATCCATCTTCGAGCACATGGAAGACATCACCGGCCTGATCGGCTGGTATGCGCACGGCAACGAGCCCAGCCACCACGTGGCCTACCTGTATTCGTACGCGGGCCAGCCGTGGCGCACGCAGGCACGCCTGAAGCAGATCATGGACACCCAGTACGCCGACCGCCCCGATGGCCTGGCTGGCAATGATGACGTCGGCCAGATGTCGGCGTGGTATGTGTTCACCGCGCTGGGCTTCTACCCGGTGGCACCGGGTTCGGGCGAGTACATCCTGGGTCGTCCGTTCCTTCCGAAGACCGCGATGCGACTGCCGAACGGCAAGACGTTCACCATCGTGGCCGACGGGCTGGATGACAGGCACACCTACGTCGGCAGCGTGAGCCTCAACGGCAAGCCGCTGCAGCGCACCTTCCTGCGCCACGACGAGATCCTGGCCGGCGGCGAACTGCGCTTCAGCATGCAGGCTGAGCCCAACAAGGCGTGGCCCGGGCAGGGCGCGCAGGCGCCGTATTCGATGAGCCGGTGATGATGGGCAGCCCCGCATTGCCGCCGTCATTGCCCCGCACTTGGTAGGTGCCAACCTTGGTTGGCATCTACCGGAATCCGCCGGCCGTGGGGCCTTGGTAGGTGCCAACCTTGGTTGGCACGCCGGACGTCAGTGGGAACGAAACCGCAACCCGACCCGCGCGCCACCGATCGGCGCGCCATCAATCACCAGCACCGCACCATGCCGCTGCGCAATCTCGGCCACGATCGCCAGCCCCAGCCCGCAGCCGTCGCCCTCGCTGCTGGCCC
The DNA here is from genome assembly GCF_003550055.1 of Stenotrophomonas sp. AG209. Taxonomy (NCBI): domain Bacteria; kingdom Pseudomonadati; phylum Pseudomonadota; class Gammaproteobacteria; order Lysobacterales; family Lysobacteraceae; genus Stenotrophomonas; species Stenotrophomonas sp. AG209. The sequence goes on along the minus strand of NZ_QXDB01000001.1, from coordinate 481,228 downwards.
GGTAGAAACGTTCCGTGACGCGCGCGCGCTCGGTCTCGGCAATGCCGGTGCCGTCATCGTCCACCCACACCTGCACGCCCTCGGCATCCTGCTGTAGCCCCAGGGTGATCACACCGGGCACGGCACCGTAGCGCAGCGCGTTGTCCAGCAGGTTGCCCAGTGCCTCGCGCAGCAGCTGTGGATCGCCCTGCATCTGCACGCCGTCGTCGGGTCCGTCGTAACCCAGGTCCACGCCCGCCGCCAACGCACGGTCGGCGTAGCGCTCGACCACATCGCGTGCCAGCGCGGCCAGGTCCAGCGGCTGCAGCGGCAGTGCGCTGCCATGCGGATCCTCGGAGCGGCTGAGCATCAGCAGCTGGTTGACCAGGTGCTGCAGCCGCGCCAGCCCGGCCAGCGTGCCGGACAGCGCCAGTTGCTGCGCCTGCGGATCATGCTGGCGCAATGAACTCTCCAGCTCCACCTGCATCGCGGCCAGCGGCGTGCGCAACTGGTGTGCGGCGTTGCTGACAAAGCGCCGTTGCGCGGCCTGCATCGCGTCCAGCCGTTGCAGCAGCGCGTTATAGGCTTCCACCGCTGGCCACAGCTCGCGCGGCGCCTCCTGCGCGGGCTCCAGAGGCGCCAGCGGGTCCGGGCGTGGGCTGGCCAACCGCCGCGCCACCTGGTTGGCATGGCGTGCGGCAGCGCCGGTACCGGACCAGGCCAACCATGCGGCCAGCGCCAGGATCGCGGCCTGGAACGGGATGCTGGTCAGCAGCAGCTTGCGTTCCAGGCGATGGCGCTTGCGCAGCGTTTCGGCCACGCGCAGCCGGATATCGTGGCCCGGCCCGGCACTGACCACCACTTCCACCATGCGCACGGCTTGCCCACGAAGGCGCGCATCGTAGTAGACGGCGTCGTCATCACCTGCAGGGCCGGCCGCAGGGCGTGGCAGCGCCTCAGGCAGGTCGCCATACAGTCGCCCGCCATCGGCATCCACCACCTCGCCGTGCACTTCGTCGGCGGTGTCCCAGGTGAACATGCGCGACACCGCCGGGGTGATCTCGATCGAGGCACGCCCGTCCTGCACCTTCACCAGCTCGGACAACGACATCGCCGAGTCCAGCAGCCAGCGGTCGTAGACCTGGCCGGCGTAGAAGCGGGCCAGCGCAAATGAACCCACCGCGCTGCCCAGCAGCAGTACCAGCAGCGGCAGCCACAGGCGGCGCAGCAGCAGGCCACGCAGGCTGTGCACGCGCTCAGTCACCGCCGGCCTCCAGCCGATAGCCCAGGCCACGCAGCATGCGGATGCCGACGCCGGCGCGCGCCTGTTCCAGCTTGCGGCGCAGGCGGCTGACATGCACTTCGATCACCGACAGGTTGGCCTCGTGATCCCAGCTGTACAGCGCGTCGAACAGGCGCTGTTTGGTGACGGTGCGGCCGGGGTGCTGCATCAGTGCCTCGACCAGCGACAGCTCGCGGGCGGTCAGTTCGATGCGTTGGCCATCTACCTGCGCTTCATTGCGGATGCTGTCGAAGCACAACCGGCCCAGGCGCTTCTGCGCCGGTGCATCGCTGCGGCGGCGTGACAGCGCACGCAGGCGGGCTTCCAGCTCACCCAGTGCGAACGGCTTGGCCAGGTAATCATCGCCACCGCGGTCCAGGCCAAGAATGCGGTCCTCCACGCCATCGCGCGCCGTGAGGATCAGCACCGGCAGGGTGACGCCGTCGTTGCGCAGGCGCGAGAGCAGGTCCAGGCCATCGACGTCGGGCAATGAAAGGTCGAGCACCATCACGTCATACGGTGCGCTGGCCAGTGCAGCCGGCGCGTGCAGCCCGCGCGAAAGGTGGTCGCACAGATGACCGGCACCCTGCAGGGCGCGGATCAGTCCATCCGCCAGAGCGGCGTCGTCTTCGATCAGCAGGATTCGCATTGCAAGCTTCGTGCAAGGTTGGGGCAAGTTTGGCGCAAGTGCGTCACCTTACCGTGACGTGCATGAATTTCTCCCCTCGTCTTGCGGCCCTGCTGGCCGCCCTTTCGTGCGCGCCTGCGGCTTCGGCGCTGTCCCTGGCGGATGCGCAGCGCGCAATGGAAGCGCACAACCCGGACCTGCGCGCGGCGGCACTGGAGCTGCGCGGGGTGCAGGGTGATGCGCAGACAGCGGCACTGCGCCCGGCCACCGAGCTGTCGATCGGTACCAGCAAGATCAGCCCCAAGCATGGCATCGGCCCGGGGCGCTGGCAGGACAAGCGGGTGGACAGCACGCTGGGCCTGGGCTGGACCTGGGAGCGCGGCGGCAAGCGCGCATTGCGCATCCGCCAGGCGGACGCGCTGCTGGAAGTGGCCGGACTGGACATGCTCGATGCCCGGCGCCGCCAGCAGGTGGCGCTGCATGAAGCCTATTTCGGCCTGAAGGGTGCGCAGGAGCGGGCGCAGATTGCCGACGCCAACCGGCGGAGTTCGGTCGAACAGATGACCGCGGCCGACAAGCAGGTGGCCACCGGGGCGATGGCGCCGGTGGATCGCGCGCGGCTGGCGGTGGACGATCTGGCGGTGGCCGACGCGGCGCGCGAGGCGGCCCTGGATCTGCGCGATGCGCGGCATGCGCTGGGCCTGCTGCTCGGCAGCGATGACAGCCGTGACCTCAGCGCCGATGACCCCTGGCCGGATGCCAGCAGCGTGGCCGATGTGCGTGCGTTCGATCCGCAGCAGCGCGCCGACCTGCGTGCGGCGCGTTCGCGCCTGGCCGCCGCCGACGCGGGCGTGGCACTGGCGCGGAGCGAGCGCCATCGCGACATCCAGCTGGGCGTGGAGGCGGAGCGTGAGCCGACCGACATCAGCGGTGTCACCTGGGGCGTGTCGTTGACCATTCCACTGGGCGGCCCGTCGCGCGCACGCGGTGCGATCCAGCGTGCCGAGGCCGACCGCGACAGCGCCGCGCTGGAATTGCAGGTGCTGCAGCGCGAAGCACGCGCCGAGCTGGACCAGCTGCAGGCCAGCGCGCAGTCCGCCGCACAGCGCCGCAGCGACTACGAGGGGCTGCAGTCCGACGCTGCACGCAAGGCAGTGGAGGGCATCGAACTGGCCTATCGCCGTGGCGCCGCCAGCCTGACCGATCTGCTTGACGCGCGCCGCAGCTGGCGCGATTTCGAGGCCGCGCTGATCGAAGTGCGTGCCGACCATGCCATTGCCCTGGCGCGCTGGGAAGCGGCCACATCCGTTGCTGAAGGAGAGTCCCGATGAAGTCCACCGTCGCCCATCGCCCGCGGGCGCGACACGCCCTGCTGCCGGCCTTGCTGGCGCTGGCCCTGCTGGGCGGCTGCGGTCGCGAGCCGGCGTCCTATGCCGAGGATGCGCCGCAGGTCAGTGCCGGCCAGATCCAGTTTCCCGCCGACAGCCGCCAGCTGGACGTGCTGCGCAGCGAGGCGGTGACCGCCGGCGCCAGCGCCAGCCTGCAGCTGCCGGGCCGGGTGGTCTGGGACGAGACGCGCTCCAGCGCGCTGCGCACGCCGCTGGCGGGGCAGGTGGCGCGCATCGAGGCGCAGCCGGGGCAGAAAGTGAAGGCCGGCCAGGTGATCGCCTGGATCACCTCGCCCGAGTTCGGCCAGGCGCAGGCGGAGGGCGTGCGTGGCCGCGCCGAGCTGCAGCAGGCGCGCAAGGAGCTGGACCGTACCCGTGAACTGCATGCCGCGGGTGTGGCGTCCGGCCGTGAGCTGGATGAAGCCGAGGCCAACTTCGCGGGCAGCCAGGCCGATCATGCGCGCGCCACCGCCTTCGCCAGGGCCTATGGCAATGGCCAGCACGTCGACCAGCGCCTGCCGCTGCGCGCGCCCATCGATGGCGTGCTGGTGGAGCGGCGGATGAGCCCGGGCATGTCGGTCAGCCCCGACAGTGAACAACCATTGGCGGTGATCGGCGATCCGGACCGGCTGTGGGTGCTGCTGGACATCCCCGAAAGCCTGGCGGGACGGCTGAAGGCGGGCATGCAGGTGAGCGTGCCCGGTGCCGATGGACAGCCGTTGCAGGCGACCCTGCAGCACGTGGATGACTTCGTCGACAGCGAGCGCCGCGTGGTGCAGGCGCGCGCCGAGCTGGACAACCGTGCGCGTGGGTTCAAGGCAGGGCAGTACGTGCGCGCCCAGGTGGCGTTGCCGGCCGAAGGCGGTGTCTCGCTGCCTGATGCCGCGGTGCTGCTGATCGATGGGAAGCAGGTGGTGTTCGTGGAGGAAGGCAAGGGCCGCTTCGTGCGCCATTCCGTGCACGCCGAGGAGCTGGGTGACGGCCGTCTGTGGGTGCGTGAGGGCCTGCCCGTGGGCAGCAGGGTGGTGGTCGAAGGGGGCCTGCTGCTGCAGCAGCTGGTTGACAGTGCGCCGGCAGCGGCCAGCACCGGCACGGGGCATGCGGCCCCATGATCGATCGCCTGATTGCCTATTGCCTGCGCCAGCCGCTGATGGTGATGCTGGCGCTGCTGTTGTTCATCGGCGCTGGCATCGCCGCGTTCCGCGTGCTGCCGGTGGAGGCCTTCCCGGACGTCTCCGACACCCAGGTGACGGTGGTGTCGCTGCACCCGGGCCGCGCCGCCGAAGAGGTGGAACGCGAAGTGACGATGCCGCTGGAAGTGGCGCTGTCCGGCATTCCGCATTCGGTGCGGGTGTTCTCGCATACGCAGTTCGGCCTGTCGATGATCATCCTGACCTTCGACGACAAGGCCGATGACTATTTCGCGCGCCAGCAGGTGCTGGAGCGCCTGCAGGGCGTGGAGCTGCCGGAAGGGGTGAGCCCGGAGCTGGAGGCGATGAGTTCGGCGGTAGGCGAGATCTACCGTTACGTGCTCAAGGGCCCGCACATGACACCGACCCAGCTGCGCACCGTGCAGGAATGGACGATGGAGCGCAGCCTGCGCACCGTGCCGGGCGTGGCCGATGTGATCAGCTTCGGCGGCTTCGCGCGCACCTTCCAGGTCAAGCCGGACCTGGACAAGCTGCGTGACCGCGGGATCAGCCTCGGTGAGTTCGCCGAGGCGCTGGAAAAGGGCAGCTCGAACGCCGGCGGCGGCTACGTGGAGCGCGGCCAGCAGCAGTTCCTGATCCGTGGCGTGGGCCTGATGCGTTCGCCGGCCGACATCGGCAACGTGGTCGTGGAGCAACGCGGTGGCACGCCGATCCTGGTACGCGACCTGGCCAGCATCGCCGATACCGGCCTGCCACGGCAGGGCCTGGTTGGCCAGGACGACAATGACGATGCGGTGTTCGGCATGGTGCTGATGCGCAAGGGCGAGAATCCGTCCGACGTGCTCGACGCCCTGCATGCCCGCATTGCCGAGATCCAGGCGAACCAGCTGCCGGCCGGGGTCAGCATCGAGCCGTTCTACGACCGCTCGTGGCTGGTGTCGACCACGCTGAAGACCGTCTTCCGCAATCTGCTGGAAGGCGCGGTGCTGGTGTTCCTGGTGCTGTGGCTGTTCCTGTACAACGCCCGCGCCGCGCTGATCGTGGCGGCGATGATGCCGCTGGCGCTGCTGTCGACCTTCCTCGGCCTGCACCTGTGGGGCGTGCCGGCCAACCTGCTGTCGTTGGGCGCGATGGACTTCGGCATCATCATCGATGGCGCGGTGATCGTGACCGAGCACATCGTCTCGCGATTGTCGAAGCTGCCACCTACGGCTGATCGGAAGACGCGGTTCTCGACCATTCTTTCTGCCGCATCGGAAGTGGGCCGGCCGACGTTCTTCTCGATGTTGATCATCATCGCCGCGCATATCCCGATCTTCACCCTGCAGCGGCAGGAAGGCCGCATGTTCGCGCCGATGGCGTACTCGGTGACCTCGGCGTTGATCGGTGCGTTGATCCTGGCACTGACCGTAGTGCCGCTGTTCTGCTACTGGTGGCTGCGGCGTGACCGCATGCGCGACGGCAATCCGCTGATGGACCGCCTGACCGGCTGGTACCGGCCGATCCTGGAGCGCGCACTGGCGCGCCCGCGTGCGGTGGTGCTGACTGCGGTCGCATTGCTGGTCGGCACGCTGGCACTGGGTACCCGCCTGGGTTCGGAGTTCCTGCCGGAGCTGGACGAAGGATCGATCTGGCTGACCGCCACGCTCGATCCCAGCACCAGCCTGGCCGAAGCGCAGCAGCAGTCGCGGCGCATCCGTGAGCTGGTCGGCACCTTCCCGCAGGTATCGACGGTGGTGGCCAAGCTGGGGCGGCCGGAAGACGGCTCCGATGCCAAGGGTGCCAACCAGATCGAAGCGCTGGTGGCGTTGAAGCCGGAGAAGGAATGGCCGAAGGGCGTGGACAAGCGGCAGCTGGTGAGCGACCTGCAGCGCACGCTTGAGCAGCGCATTCCGGGGCCGGAGTTCTCGATCTCCCAGCCGGTGCGCGACAACATCCTGGAGAGCATCTCGCAGATCAAGGGCCAGGTGGTGATCAAGGTCAGTGGCTCGGATCTGGACGTGCTGAACCAACACGCGCAGGCGATCCTTGGCCAGGTGCGTGGCGTGGAGGGCGTGGAGAGTGCCTTCATCGACCGCGACGGCTCCTTGCCGCAACTGCAGATCGAGATCGACCGCGACCGCGCCGCGCGCTATGGCCTGAACGTGCGCGACATCGACGAGGTGATCGAGACCGCACTGGGCGGGCGCCAGGTCGGCGAGCTGTGGGAGGGCGACCGCAAGTTCCCGATCACCCTGCGCCTGGACGATGCCGATCGTGACCTGCAGCGGCTGCGCACGGTGCCGGTGGGCATCGGCGATGGCCACACCGTGACGCTGTCCGACGTGGCCGACTTCCGCATGGCCAGTGGCGCGATCAACATCTCGCGCGAGAACGCACAGCGGGTGAAGGCGGTGAGCATCTTCATCGCCGGGCGTGACATGGGCAGCGTGGTGGCCGACATGCGCAAGCGCGTGGATGCCAGCGTGCAGCTGCCGGAAGGCTACCGGCTGGAATGGTCCGGTGAGTTCGAGAACCAGCAGCGTGCGATGAAGCGGCTGGGCTGGGTGATTCCGCTGTCGGTGCTGATCATCTTCGTGTTGCTGTTCGACGCCTTCAAGGACATCAGCAGCGCAGCACTGATCCTGGCCAACGTGCCCCTGGCGATGATCGGCGGCATCCTGGCCCTGTGGCTGACCGGCATTCCGCTGTCGGTATCGGCGGCCATCGGCTTCATTGCATTGTTCGGGCAAGCGGTGCTGAACGGCGTGGTGATGCTCAGTCGCTTCGCCCAGCTGCGCGAGCAGGGCATGGACCTGCTGCAGTCCGTGGTGCAGGGCTCGCTGCAGCGCCTGCGCACGGTGCTGATGACCGCACTGCTGGCGATGTTCGGCCTGCTGCCGATGGCGACCTCGCATGCGATCGGTGCCGAGACCCAGAAGCCGCTGGCGGTGGTGGTGATCGGCGGCCTGCTGTCGGCGATGCTGCTGACCCTGCTGGTGCTGCCGACGCTGTATTACTGGGTGCATCGGCGCCGCGAGGCACGCGCCGGATGATCGGCACGGTAGATCCACGCCATGCGTGGATGCGACCCCGCCGCCAGGCATGGCCCGGTAGGTGCCCACCTTGGTGGGCACGCGGCGACGCGCCCACCAAGGTGGGCGACCACCTACACCATCCCGCCATTGGCGCGCAGCACCTGGCCATTGATCCACCGGCCATCGGCACCGGCCAGGAAGGCCACCGCACCGGCGATGTCCTCCGGCGTACCCAGCCGCTCCAGAGGGTTCATCTTCGCCAACCGCTCGATCAGCTCGGCTGACTTGCCCTCCAGGAACAGGTCGGTGGCCGTCGGGCCCGGTGCCACTGCATTGACGGTGATGTTGCGCCCACGCAGTTCCTTGCTGAGGATCGCGCCCATCGTTTCCACTGCAGCCTTGCTGGCGGCATACACGCTGTAGTTCTCCAGCCGGATGCCGACCACGCTGGTCGACAGGCTGATCAGGCGGCCGCCGTCGCGCACCCGTCGCGCACTTTCGCGCAGCACGTTGAAGGCGCCCTTCAGGTTGATCCCGATCACCCGTTCGAACAGGGCATCGTCGCTGTCGGCCAGCGGCGCCAGCTGCAGCACGCCGGCACTGTTGACCACCACGTCGATGCCGCCGAAACGGGCCTCGATGGCGTCGAACAGCTGGCGCACCGCCTGCGGGTCGGCCACATCGGCCTGCAGGGCAAGAGCCTGCGCACCGGCGGCGTTGAGCTCGGCGGCCAATGCCTCGGCATCATCGCGGCGACCGGCATAGTTGATCACCACCGCATGGCCGTCGGCGGCGAGTCGGCGCGAAATGGCGGCACCGATGCCGCGGGAGCCGCCGGTGACCAGGGCAACGGAGCGGGTGGAGGAGAGGGTCATGGTGGCGTCCAGCAGGCACGCCGGAATGGCGCAGGGCCATCTTCGTCATCTTTTCCGCCCGGATAATCATGCATAATCCGCCAACATCATCCGGGTAGCCGAATAATGGACCGTTTCACGGCCATGCGCGCCTTCGTCCGTATCGTCGAGCGCCGCAGCTTCACCCGTGCCTGCGAGGACCTGGGCCTGCCACGGGCCACGGTGACCGACGCGATCAAGGCGCTGGAGCATCGGCTGGGCGTGCGCCTGCTTCACCGGACCACACGGCTGGTGGTGCCCACCCTGGAAGGCGAGGCGTTCTATGGGCGTTGCCTGCGCCTGATCGCCGACATGGACGATGCCGAGGCCGCGTTCCGTGACGTGCCGCCGCGTGGCCCGCTGCGCATTGAAGTGCATGGCACGCTGGGCCGGCACCTGCTGTTTCCGCACCTGCCGGACTTCCTGCAGCGCTACCCGGAGATCGAACTGGAGGTCAGCGAGGGCGATCGCTACGTGGATCTGTTGCGCGAAGGCGTGGATGCGGCGCTGCGTGTCGGCACGCTGGCTGACAGCGATCTGGCGGCGCGGCGGTTGACGCTGCTGCGCGAAGTCACCGTGGCTTCGCCAGATTACGTGCAGGCATATGGCATGCCCGGGACCATCGAATCGCTGGAGCAAGGTCACCGGATGGTCGGCTACCGCTCCAGTGCCACCGGCCAACTGATTCCGCTGGAGTTCCAGCAGGGCGCGCAGGTGCGCCATGTGCCGCTGCCGGTGAGCGTGCGTGTTTCCGGTGCGGATGCCTTCCTGGGTGCAGCGCTCGCGGGGCTGGGCATCATCCAGGCGCCACGCTACCGGATGGACCCGTACATCGGAAGCGGGCAGCTGGTGGAGCTGTTGCCGGACTCGCCGCCGACACCGAGCCCGTTGAGCCTGGTCTACCCGCGCAACCGCACGCCTTCGCCGCGGCTGCGGGTGTTCATCGACTGGGTGGCCGGGGTGTTCGACCCGGCCGGGGTTGCCGGCCAGCGGCCGGCACTACCGAACAGGGGCGTGCGCGCTGGGTAGTGCCGGCCGCTGGCCGGCATTACCGGGCTGATGCGCTAGGCAGCACCAGCTCGAACACGGTGCCGGCTTCATCGGAGGTCACGCTTACCGTTCCGCCATGCGCCTGTGCGATCGCGCGGGTGATTGCCAGGCCCAGTCCGGCGCCCTCGTGGCGGCCGCGCTCGCCGCGGTAGAAGCGATCGAACAGGCGCGGCAGTGCTTCTTCGGCAATCGGCGCGCCGATGTTGTGCACGCTGATCCTGCACAGGTCGCCGTCCTCGACCAGACGCACCCGCACGTCGCTGCCCAACGCCGCGTGCTTCAACGCGTTCGACAGCAGGTTGGCGATCGCCCGGTGCAGCATCAGCCGGTTGCCTTCGACGCGTGCGGTGCCTTCGCGATGCAGGGTCAACTGCCGGTCTTCGGCCAGCAGGTCATAGAACTCCAACAGCGAATCCACCACTACGTCCAGCGCCACCGGCTCGCGCGAAGGCAGCGCGCCGGGCGCCTCGGCCTGCGCCAGGTACAGCAGGTCACCCACGGTCTGCGCCAGCTGCTGCAGCTCCTCGGCACAGGACACCAGCGTCTCGCGATAGGCCTCGTTGCTGCGCGGGTGCGCCAGCACCACCTGCACCTGGGTCAGCATGTTGGTGATCGGCGTGCGCAGTTCATGGGCCAGGTCACCGGAGAACCCGGTCAGCCGCGCGAAGTCCTGCTGCAACCGTGCCAGCATGCCGTTGAGCGTCTGCGCCAGCTGTTCCAGTTCGGCCGGGGCACTGCGCGCACTCAGCCGGCGCTGCAGGCGGCCAGCGGTGATCTGCCGGGCTTCATCGGCCAGCGTGCGCAGCGGCCGCAACGTTCGCCGCACCACATAGCCACCGAGCAGGCTGCTGGCCACGGCGGCACCGATGATCGCGATCGCCAACAGGTGGCGGAAGCGCTGCAGGAAATCGGCATGGCGGTCGTCGTCGATGGCCAGCAGGGTCACCAGCTGGCTGCCATCGGCCAGGGTCAGGCGCAGGTGCAGGGCATGCATGCAGCGGCCATCGGCCAGGATCCAGTCGTGCCGCCGTGGCGCAGCGTCGACCGGCTGGCTGCGCGCATGCTCGCGCAGCAGTGCCGGGGCGGTGGAGAACAGCACCGCACCGCTCCCATCAGCAATGTGGAAGGCGATATCCGGATGGTGGCCCAGCGCCTCTGCCAAGCGCTGCCCGCGCGCGGATACAGGCCCGTTGCCGGCGAGGTCACGGATCAGCGCGACCTTGTTTTCCAGTTCGATGAAATCCTGGGCGACCAGGTCGTGGCGGGCGCTGACATAGATCGCCACGCCCAGCACGGCCAGCACCAGCGTGGCGACGGTGGCGAACAGCAGCGTCAGCCGTACCGCGATGGAGCGGCGCAGGTTCATCCGCTGTGGGCTCCGCCGTCGTCCGGCGCCTCCAGCACGTAGCCCATGCCACGCACGGTGACGATCAGCCTGGCGTCGAAGCCATCGTCGATCTTGGCGCGCAGGCGGCGGATCGCCACGTCGATCACGTTGGTGTCGCTGTCGAAGTTCATGTCCCACACCTGCGAGGCGATCAACGAGCGCGGCAGCACCTCGCCGCGGCGTCGCGCCAGCAGTTCCAGCAGGGTGTACTCCTTCGGACTGAGGGTGATGCGCTGCCCAGCGCGTTCGACCCGGCGGCGCAGGGTGTCCACCACCAGATCGGCGATGACGATGCGCTCGGCCTGCGGCAGCGCCTGGCCCCGACGCAGCAGGGTACGCACGCGCGCCAGCAGCTCGGCGAAGGCGAACGGCTTGCCCAGATAGTCGTCGGCGCCCAGCTCCAGGCCCTGCACGCGGTCGGCAATGCTGCTGCGCGCGGTGAGGAACAGCACCGGCACCTGCCAGCCGGCTTCGCGCAGCCGCGACAGCACGTTCCAGCCATCCAGGCCGGGCAGCATCACGTCGAGGATGACCAGCTGGTACTCGCCGCTGCCGGCCAGATGCAGTCCATCGACGCCGTTGCAGGCGAGATCGACCACGTAGCCGGCTTCGATCAGGCCCTGGCGCAGGTAATTGCCGGTCTTGGGTTCGTCTTCGACGATCAGCAGTTTCATGATGCGCCCATCATCGCAGCTTGCGTGCAGGCCGGCTGCGCAGGCTCATGTCAGGGGATCCAATGTGCCGAGTACCGCCACGCAGGCCAGCACCAGCAGCGCCAGCACCGACTCGCAGGCCAGGCTGTGGCGCAGCGAGCGCAGCGGCCGCGGTTGCCAGCCGCCGCGGATGGAGGTGGCCAGCGCCGGCACCAGCCGCCAGCGATGCAGTGCCGCCAGCCCCAGCATGCCACCCACCAGCGCCAGCTTGATCAGCAACCATCGTCCATGCGCGGTGCCGGTCAGGGTCTGCAGGGAGCCGCCGAGATCGACATAGGTATAGGTGCCGGTCATCGCCAGCGTGGCGACGATGATCGTGCCGGGCAGGGCGAAGCGGTGCGCGGCCTGCCACAGTTCATGGGTGCGTTCGCGCAGGCGCAGGCCCTGCGGACGCAGCGCCAGCTGCAGGATGGCGGCGATTGCGCCGACCCAAGCACCGGCGGCCAGCAGATGCACGACGCCGGCCACCAGTCGCAAGGTACCGGCTAACCCATCGCCCGCAGCGGCATGCCCATTCCAGGACAGGCTGGCCAGGGCCGTGCCGGAAAGCACCAGCAGGGCTACACGGCGCAGGCCCCGCAGCGGCGCGGCGAATGCCAGCAGCGGCAGCATCGCCAGTAGCGCCAGGAGGCGCAGCAGGCCCGCTTCACCCACCGGCGTACCGGTAAGGAACCAGCGCGCCATGTCGAGGTCGATGTCGGCCGGCGACAGACCGAGCACGCTGGACAACCGGGTCACGGCATCGGTGACCCCCACCAGCAACGCGATCAGGACGAGTGCCAACAGGATGGGACGGGGCAGCGCAGGCCGGGCGAACAGGATCCGCCCGAACAGCAGCATCAGCACCAGGTACAACGCCAGCCGCAGCGCGTACGGCGAGAGCTCGGCCACGACCGCCGCCCTACTTCACGGTGAAGCGGTAGCTGCCGGTGATCGGATGGCTGTCCTGGCCGACCGCGCGCCACTGCAGTGCGTAACTGCCTGCCGGCAGCGGCTTGGCGAAGCGGGCACGCAGGGTGTGCCCGTCTTCGGAGATGTCCTGCGCGGTGGTGGGCATGGCCATCTTCATGCGGCCATGGTCCATGCTCAGTTCGATGCGGGTGGCGCGCGGCATCACCTTTTCACTGAACTGCAGCTCGATCTGGCTGGCCGGAGCCACGCTGGCGTCGGCGGCCGGCGTCGAGCGCACCAGGCTGGGATGGGCCAGGGCCAGCGGTGCAACCGCGAGGCTGGACAGCAGAAGGATGAGCGACGCGGGGCGGAACAGGGAACGGGTCATGCGCAGGCACCGGCAGGGAAGTGGCCCTCAGGGTGGAGGGCGGCGCCTTTCGCTGCCCTGACCCGTACATTACCGATCTGTCATGTTGGCCAGCGCGTCGCATGCCGATACGGGGTCACGCGCCGCTCAGTCCCAGGCCGGTGCCAGGCCGGGCGGATCGACTTCGCGGCCGTTGCGCTCAAGCGCAGCGATCGCGGCCATGTCATCGGCATCCAGGCGCAGGTCCTGGGCGAGCAGGTTGCTGGCCAGGTTCTCGCGCTTGGTCGACGACGGAATGACCGAGTAACCGCGCTGCAGCGCCCACGCCAGCGCGACCTGGGCCACGGTGGCGTGGTGCTTGTCGGCGATGGCGGCCAGCACCGGGTCCTTCAGCACCTTGCCGTAGGCCAGGGTCATGTAGGAGGTGACGGCGATGCCCTGGTCCTGCAGGAAAGCGGTCAGCGCCGGGTTCTGCAGGTAGGGGCTCAGTTCGATCTGGTTGGTGGTGATCTCGCCGGCGCCGACCACCTCGATGGCCTGCCGGGTCAGCGCAATGTTGAAGTTGGACACACCGATCTGGCGGGTCAGGCCCAGCTGCTTGGCTTCGGCCAGCGCGGTCATGTACTCGCGCAGTTCAACGCCATTGCCCGGCGCCGGCCAGTGGATCAGCAGCAGGTCCACATGATCGGTGCGCAGCTTGGCCAGGCTGTCGCGCAGGCTCGGGATCAGTTTGTCGGCGGCGTAATTGTCCACCCAGATCTTGGTGGTCAGGAACAGCTGGTCGCGCGGCACGCCGGATTCGGCGATGGCCTGGCCGACCTCGGCTTCGTTGCCGTAGATCTGCGCGGTGTCGATCGCACGGTAGCCGACCTCGAGGGCGTTGCGTACCGAGTCGATGACGGTCTGGCCGGTCAGGCGGAAAGTGCCGACGCCAAAGGAAGGAACGCTCATGGTGGACTCCAGGGACTTCGTTGAGAGCCGGTGGGCTCGGGACAGGGCGAAGTGTGGGCGCTTTACATTTGTTGATTAAGCTGTGTATACGGGAAATGCTTTTGCGCCGAGGTAAACAATGAAAACCACCCTGGATGAGCTGAAGGCCTTCGTTGCGGTGGTCGACAGTGGCTCGATCACCGCAGCGGCCGAAGGGCTGGAGCTGACCATCTCGGCCACCAGCCGCACCCTGGCGCGGCTGGAGGACAAGCTGCAGACCACGCTGCTGCGGCGGACCACGCGGCGGCTGGAACTGACCGAGGAAGGTGCAGCGTTCCTGGAGTACGCGCGCACGATCCTGGCCACGGTCGACGAGGCCGAGGAGCAGATGGCTGCGCGACGCCTGCAACCGGTCGGGCGCCTGCGCGTGGACGCGGCCACGCCGTTCATGCTGCACGTGATCGTGCCGCTGCTGGAAGGCTTCCGCGCGCGCTACCCGCAGGTGGAGCTGGAGCTGAATTCCAATGAGGGCATCACCGACCTGATCGAGAAACGCACCGACGTGGCGTTCCGCATCGGCGTGCTGCGCGATTCCACCCTGCATGCACGGCCGATCGGCCACAGCCGCATCCGCGTGGTGGTCAGCCCCGAGTACCTGCGCCGGCACGGCACGCCGACGCGCGTGGAGCAGCTGCGCACGCATGACCTGCTCGGCTTCACCCAGCCCAGTTCATTGAACGAGTGGCCGCTGCTCGATGACGATGGTGGGCCGTTCGTGATCGAGCCGGCAATCGCTTCGTCCAGCGGCGAGACGCTGCGGCAGATGGCGGTGGCCGGGCTGGGCATCGCCTGCCTGTCCGATTTCCTGACCCGACAGGACAGGCGTGAGGGCCGACTGGTGCAACTGCTCGCCAGGCAGACGCAGGATGTGCGGCAGCCGATCAACGCGGTGTACTACCGCAACACCGCGCTGGCTGCGCGCATTACCTGCTTCGTCGACCACGTGACGCAGACGCTCGGCCAGCGTCCGTTTGACGAATAAGGCGGCGTAGAGCCGGCCGCTGGCCGGCTGCCGGGTCTCTGGGGCTGCCGGCCAGCGGCCGGCACTACCAGCTGTGTATCACCTGATGCGTGGCCCATGCATGGAGGGGGTAGAGCCGGCCGCTGGCCGGCTGCCGGGATCCCGCAGCTGCCGGCCAGCGGCCGGCACTACCGGCGGTTGTGCAGCGCGCGCCGGTTGCCGATGTGTGCGCACGCCAGCAGCACGCCACCGCTGGCCGTCGCCACGCCGTGCCAGAGCAGCGATTCCTTCAACGGCAGGTACAGCGAGGCGGACAACAACAGGATGGCGCCGGCGCAGGCCAACTGCAGGGATCGCCAGTGACCATGCCGGTGCACCCCGGCCGTGGTACTGGCCAATGCCAGCGATGAGGCCAGCAGCGCGAACAGCCATTCCCAGCGCGACATCACCAGCAGCACCGTCATCGCGCCATGGCCGGGGTGCTGGAACGAACGCAGCGCCATCATCGCCGCCGGCACGAAGGCGAGCAGCAGGGGCAGGGCGATGCAGTGGGCGGCGCAGGCCAGGGACAGCCAGGCGCCGGCCAGATCAACGCGGGGATGCCAGCGTGCCGAAGTTGGCGGCTGGGCCAGGGCCCTTGCGGGCGTCGTGGGGATGTGGTCCATAATGTTACATAGTAACAATTGGAGCCTCCCCCATGAAGTGTTCTGCTGCTCTTTTCCTGCTGCTGGCTGCCAGCGCCGCACAGGCCCATGATGTCCGCCAGCTGGGTGCGCACGTACACGGCCAGGCCACCGTTGATCTTGCGCTCGACCAGCAGACGCTGGAATTCGCCCTGCAGGCACCCGGTATCGGCATCCTTGATTTCGAACGGCCGCCGGTCAATGCGACCGAGCAGGCGGCATTGGCGCGTGCGGTTGCGCTGCTGAAGGACGGTCGCTGGGTCACCCTGCCCACCGCTGCGGACTGCCGCCTTTCCAGCAGCGATGCCAAGGCGGAAGGTTTCGATGCGACGGCCACGCCGCCGCCGGCAGGACAGCATCGGCATGCGGGATTCAGCGCAACGCTGCAGTACCACTGCGCCAAGCCGGCCGAGCTGCGGGCCATCGTCGTGCGCCTGCCTGCGCTGTTCCCGGGCCTGCACGAGGTGATCGTCAACAGCGCAACCCCCCATGGCCAGAGCCGCAGCGTGCTGACCCCGGGCAACCTGCGCGTGGTGCTGGCACCGTGAGCATGCGACCGGTGATTGCGCTGGATGATGTGCAGTTCGGCTATGGCCGGCGGCTGGTGCTGGACGTGCCGCGGCTGTGGATCGAGCAGGGCAGCAGTGTGCTGCTGCGCGGGATCAGTGGCGGTGGCAAGAGCACACTGCTGGGGCTGCTGGCGGGGGTGCTACTGCCCGGCAGGGGCAGCGTCGAGGTCGCCGGCCACGGGCTGCAGGCAATGCGCGGGGCCGCACGGGATCGGTTCCGTGCCGATCATCTGGGCGTGATCTTCCAGCAGTTCAACCTGCTGCCGTTCCTCAGCGTGCGCGACAACATTGCGCTGGGCCTGCGCTTCTCGCGCCTGCGTAGCGAACGCATCAGTGGTTCGGTGGATGCCGAGATCGTGCGCCTGCTGCGCGCCCTGCAGCTGGATCCGGCGCTGATGCAGCGGCGCGCGGGTACGCTCAGTGTTGGCCAGCAACAACGCGTGGCGGCAGCACGCGCCCTGATCGGTCGGCCGGCGTTGCTGCTGGCCGATGAGCCCACCTCAGCGCTCGACCGCGAAGCGGCGACCGCCTTCCTGCAGCTGATGTCCGCGCAATGCCAGGCGGCCGGCACCACGGTGCTGGTGGTCAGCCATGACGACAGCCTGCAACCGCTGTTCGATCGCACGATTGCCCTGTCCGAGATCAACCAGGCAGGTGCCGGCCATGCTTGAACTCGCCTGGGCCAGCCTGCGCAGCCGCGCGTTGAGCGTGGGCCTGACCGTACTGGTCATCACCCTCAGCGTGGTGTTGTTGCTGGGTGTCGAACGCGTGCGCACGCAGGCGCACGAGGGGTTCGCCAG
Organism: Stenotrophomonas sp. AG209; assembly: GCF_003550055.1. Taxonomy (NCBI): domain Bacteria; kingdom Pseudomonadati; phylum Pseudomonadota; class Gammaproteobacteria; order Lysobacterales; family Lysobacteraceae; genus Stenotrophomonas; species Stenotrophomonas sp. AG209. Next base: position 464,479 of record NZ_QXDB01000001.1, on the reverse strand, counting down.
CACCGTGTCGGGCACCGACCTGATCGTGGGCGCGCGTTCGGGGCCGGTGAACCTGCTGCTGTACTCGGTGTTCCATATCGGTGACCCGACCAACAACGTGTCCTGGCAGTCCTACCAGGCGCTGTCCGCGATGCCGCAGGTGAAGTGGGCGGTGCCGCTGTCGCTGGGGGATTCCTGGCGCGGCTACCGCGTGGTCGGCACCAGCGGCGGCTACTTCGAGCACTACCGCTACGGCGCAGGGCATGCGCTGGCGTTTGCGCAGGGGCGGGCATTCGACGACCTGTACGACGCGGTGATCGGTGCCGAGGTGGCACGCGCGCAGAAGGTCGGTCTCGGCGATGAGATCGTGCTCGCCCATGGCACCGGTGCGGTCACGCTCGCCACGCATGCCGACAAGCCGTTCCGGGTCTCCGGCATCCTGCAGCGCACCGGCACGCCGGTCGATTCGTCACTGCTGGTCTCGCTGCCGGCCATCGAGGCTATCCACGTCGACTGGCGCTCGGGCGTGCAGCTGCGCAGCCAGAGCGTCAGTGCCGAGCAGGCGCGCCACCTCGACCTGACCCCGACCAGCATCACCGCGTTCATGCTCGGCCTGAACTCGCGCATCGCCACCTTCTCGGTGCAGCGCAGGATCAATGAGTATCCCGAGGAGGCGATGCTGGCCATCCTGCCCGGCGTGACGCTGCAGCAGCTGTGGCAGTCGCTGGGCACGGCCGAGCGCGCCCTGCAGCTGATCAGCGCGATGGTGGTGCTGCTGGGCATGGTCTCGCTGGTGGCGTTGCTGGTATCGACACTGCAGGAGCGGCGGCGCGAGATGGCGATCCTGCGTGCGACCGGCGCACGGCCGGGTTACATCGCCGGCCTGCTGGTGGTGGAAGCGGTGGCGACCAGTGCCGTGGCCTGCGTGCTGGCGTTGGCGCTGCTGGTGGCCGCCAGCATTGCCGGGCGTGGCTGGGCGCTGGCGACCTTCGGTCTGTCGATCACCCATGTGTGGCCGGATGGCCGCGAACTGGCGTGGGTGGCGGGCGTGCTGGCGATCAGCACGGCGGCCGGGCTGGTGCCGGCGTTGCTGGCCTACCGGCGCACGCTGGCCGATGGCCTGTCACCGGGAGGCTGAGCATGCGCTGGTTGCTGTCGCTGCCGATGGTGCTGGCACTGGCCGCCTGCGAGCGGCCGGTGGATACCGGTGTGCAGGCCTTGCCGCCATCGCCGCTGGTTGAACGCGAGCGCCCCGCAGACGCCACGGAGCAGGAGCTGGATTGGCTGCAGATGATGCCGAAGGATGAGCTGGCCGCGCTGGAGCGGGGCGGGGGCCCGGAGGTGGAGCACAACGGCAACCGGCGTATGCCGCAGTTCGGCACGTTCCGCACCGTGGATACGGTGCTACAACGTCCGGTGCGCCTGCCCGGCTACGTGGTACCACTGGCCAACGCGCAGGACGGGCGCCTGACCGAATTCCTGTTCGTGCCGTACTACGGCGCCTGCATCCACGTGCCGCCACCGCCGCCGAACCAGATCGTGCACGTGGTGCTGCCGCGCCCGATCGCGATGCCGGACATGTACTCGCCGTTCTTCCTGGCCGGCACCCTGCGCGCCGAACGGCTGGATGACGAGCTGGCCGGCTCGGCCTACACCATGCGCGATGCGGAGCTGAGGCCGTATGAACCGTAATGTCCTGATGGGAGTGGCGTGCTGCCTGGGCTTGCTGGGGTGCACGCAGGCAGGCGGGAACGCGACGACCGTCACTGCTGCACCGGCCCCCGCGCCGGCACAGCCCGTCGCGGCTGGGCCCGTCGCGGCTGAAGCACCCATCGACCGTTGGGACGCGCTGCGGCCCGATGAGGTGACCTATCAGCGCCCGCCACCGCAGATCGGCCTGTCACGCAATGGCATGGAGGGGGTGGGCGGGCTGATCGACGACACCGGCTCCGGCACGCCGCCGGGTCAGGAGATCGACCATTCCAGCCCGGACCGCGCCAAGCAGTTCGGCTCCTCGCGCGTCGTCGACGCCGTCGACGGTCGCGCGGTGGATCTGGATGGCTACGTGGTACCGCTTGGCACCAACGATGCAGGCCTGGTCGATGAACTGCTGTTCGTGCCGTTCTACGGTGCGTGCATCCACGTGCCGCCGCCGCCACCGAACCAGATCATCCACGTGACCCTGGCCACGCCGATCGCACTGGGTGACCTGTGGGATCCGTACCGGTTGGCCGGTCGCCTGCAAGTGAAGCGCTTCGATGCGGACATTGCCAGCGCGTCCTACGATGCCGCAGCGGCAACGCTGACGGCGATCCACAACTGATGCGTGCGCGCTGGACCATCGTTGCAGCAGCCTTGCTGGTGGCGGTTGCGCTGCTGGTGTGGTGGCAGCGGCAGGCTGCACCCATCGCGCCACCCGCCATCGCATTTCCGCCGCCTTCGTCCGGTGCCAGCCAGCGCATCGAACAACGTCTCGGCGAAGACCATGCCTTTCGCAACGACGTGCTGTTCCTGCTTGCGGCGACCCTGCGCGACCGCTGCCAGCCGGCGCAGGCGGGACTGCTGGCGCGCATGGCCAATCGTGCATCGCTGCCGGTGCTGGCGGCGGTCAGTGCGGTGACCCAGCAGGATCCATCACTGGACCGGCCGATCTACCAGTACATCCAGCATCGGGCGGACGCGACGCCGTGTGGCCAGCCGCTGCAGATGCCGTTGGCCGGTGGGCGCAGCATGGCCGTGGACATCGAGCAGTACGCGCGCACTTTCCCGGACAGCTATTTCGACCCGCAGCGCAGCAGCGAGCCGCGGGATTTCGGCGGACTGTCGCTGCAGCAACGCGCAGGGAATTCCTGCAACAGCGTGGTGTATTCGGTGTTGCCGCTGGGCGGCAGCGATTGGCGGTGCAGCAGCCTGCGCGCCAATGCCCGCGCACGGGTGCGTGGGCTGTGCGAGGACGAACTGCGGCGCCAGCATGGGGGAACGGGCGGGGAACTGGACATGGCCGTGGGGCAGGGCATGCAGGGCGCGGTGGTGTCGGCGATTGCCGCGCTGCCGGACGACTGCCGATAAGCGTTTACCAGTAGAGCCAGGCCATGCCTGGCTGGCGGTTCAGCCAAGCAGGTCCGGCTCTACAAACGCTGAACCGGTGGATCCTGAAGGTCATAACTATACAGGACATCCTGTATAGTTATGGCCGTACTCCACCCCATCAGGTTCTCCCATGGCTTTGTCCCAGCCCCTGGCCGGTGCTCCGGCCCTGTCGCGTGCCCGTCGCTGGGCGCTGTTGTTCACCGTCGCCGCTGGTCTGTTGCTGGTCACGCTCGACAACTCCGTGCTCTACACCGCACTGCCCACCCTGACCGAGGAACTCTCGGCCAGTGCCGGGCAGGCGTTGTGGATCATCAACGCCTACCCGCTGGTGATGGCCGGCCTGCTGCTCGGTGCCGGCACGCTGGGCGACCGCATCGGCCACCGCCGCATTTTCCTGATCGGCCTGGTGGTGTTCGGCCTCGCCTCGCTGGCAGCGGCATTCGCCGACAGCGCCGCGCAGCTGATCGCTGCCCGTGCGTTACTGGCAGTTGGTGCGGCGGCGATGATGCCGGCCACGCTGGCCCTGATCGGCCTGAGCTTCCACGAAGAGCGCGAGCGCAACATCGCCATCGCGATCTGGGGTTCGGTGGCGATCGTCGGTGCGGGTCTCGGCCCGATCATCGGTGGCTGGCTGCTGCAGCACTTCTGGTGGGGTTCGGTGTTCCTGATCAACGTACCGGTGGTGGTGGTGGCCTTCGTCGCTACGCTGCTATTGGCGCCGGAAGGCCAGCGCGACACGTCGCGCCCCTGGGACATGGTGTCCTCGCTGCTGGCGCTGGCCGCACTGTCCGGCCTGGTGCTGGCGATCAAGTCGCTGATCGCTACGCCGCCGTCGTATGCCCTGGGTGCGGGCGCGCTGCTGTTGGCGGTTATTGCGGGTGCGGCGTTCGCGCGCCGCCAGCAGCAGCTGCCGTACCCGCTGCTGGACTTCGCGATCTTCCGCAATCCGGCGTTCCTGGCCGGCACGCTGTCGGCGGTGTTCACCCTGTTTGCCATGGCTGGCCTGCAGCTGGTCACCACCCAGCGCTTCCAGCTGGTGGCGGGCTTCACCCCGCTGCAGGCGGGTCTGCTGGTGTCGGTGGCGGCGCTGGGCAGCCTGCCGAGTGCGCTGCTGGGCGGTAGCATCCTGCACCGTGTCGGCCTGCGCCCGCTGATCTGCGGCGGCCTGGCCGCAGGTGCGCTGGGTGTCGGCGTGGTGGCGTTCGGTTTCCCGCATGGCCTGGGTTGGGTGGTGGCTGGCATGGCCATCACCGGGTTCGGCATGGGCTCGGCCATCTCGGTGGCGTCCACTGCCATCCTCAACAACGTACCGGCGCACCGTGCGGGCATGGCCTCGTCGGTCGAAGAGGTGTCGTATGAATTCGGTGGCCTGCTGGCGGTGGCGATGCTGGGCAGCCTGAGCGCGGCGATGTATGGCGCCTTCCTGCCGGCCTCGGCCGACATGCCCGAGCTTGCCCGCGAAGGCTTCACCCAGGCGCTGCACGTGGCGCGCGAAAGCGGGCAGGGCGAGTGGTTCGCACTGGCTGCGGCCGCGTATGACCGCGGCTACCAGATCGTGCTGCTGGTGATCACGGTGATGCTGGTGCTCGGCGCGACGATCATCGCGCGCCTGCTGCGTGGCCGCGTCGGCAGCCGCGAGGGCGCGGCCGATCGCGTAAAATAAGGCGATGAGAACCAGCAAGCGCGACCGCATCCTCGACGCCGCCGTCAACGTGATCAATCGTGACGGTGTGCGTGCGGTGACCTTCGAGTCGGTGGCGGCCGAGGCCCAGCTGACCCGTGGCGGCCTGCTGTACCACTTCCCGTCGCGCGAGGCACTGCTGCGCGGCATCGACGAGCACCTGGTGCAGGCCTGGGAGACGTCGATGGAATCGCTGCTGGGCAAGGGTGCGGAAGAAGCATCGGCGCTGGAGCGCTACCAGACCTTCGTGCGCGTCTCGGCACAGAGCGCTACCCGTGCCGAACTGATGTTCATGCTCGAATCGGCCGACCCGGACGCCGATGAGCGTCCTTGGGGCCCGGCGGTACGGCGTTGGGCGCCGTTGCCGCCGTCGGCCGGGCAGAATGACCCGGCCGCGCTCGACAATTTCGTGGCACGCCTGGCCGCCGATGGCCTCTGGATCTACGAGGCGATGTACGAAGGCCAGCTGGATGAAAGCGTGCGCGCCCAGGTGGCCGAACGCATCGCCGGGCTGCTGGCGAAGCCCGATGGAACGTCCAGCTGAGCCGTCGACCGACGCGCGGACATCGCTCTTGGTAGCGCCGACCGCTGGTCGGCTGTCTTGTAGCGTCGAGCCTTGCTCGACTGCCTTCCGGTCACGCCACAGAATCCCGCGCTCCGCGCGATAGTCGACCAGCGGTCGACTCTACCCGACCTGTGCTGCGGTCGCTGCCAACCACGCCCGTGGCGAAGCCCCCAATCGCTTCCGGAATGCCTTCGACAACGACGCGGTATCGGCAAACCCGACCTCGATCGCCACCTGCTTGACCGCCACGCCCGCCCGCAGTTGCGCGCAGGCCAGGCTGAGCCGCCAGTCGAGCAGATAGCTGGCCGGCGTTGCCTGCATCACGTCCTTGAACACGGCCGCGAACGCGCTGCGTGACATGCCGGCGGTCGCGGCCATCCGTGGCAGCGTCCATTCGTCCTGCGGCGCCTGGTGCATCGCCACCAGCGTGCGTGCCAGCCGCGCGTCGGACAGCCCGCGCATCAGCCCATGGCTGACGCCTGCCGCATCCGGATGGTCCACCACCCAGCGCAGGATCTGGATCAGCGCCACCTCGAACAGGCGGTTGGTCAGCAGCCGTGACCCGCAGCGCTGGCGGTCGGCCTCGGTGAACAGCAGGTGCAGGGTGTCGTCCAGTTCGGTGATCGCGGCCAGCGGCACCACCATCACCGGCGGCAGCGACTGCACGATCGGATTGCGCGCGCCGCCGTCGAAGTCCAGCGTTGCGCAGGTGAAATCCGGGCCATCCAGCGGCGCATTGAAGAACACATGGTGCAGCGGTTGTGGGTACAGCAGCAGGCTGGGTGCGTCGATCTTCAACCGCGGCAGCGCGATATCGCCATCGGGATGGCGGACCTCCATCTCACCCCGGCGCAGGATGTGCAGGAACGCACGACCGGGCTGCGGCTCGAAGACATGGCGCCCGCACAGCGGACCGCTGTGGAACAGCGCGGCCTGCACCCGGAAACGTTCCAGCAGGGAGGAGAGGCGGTCGGGTGGAGAGGTGTCGGCGGGCATGCTCATGGATGGTTGGACAACATATGAGGCGTATTGAGCCTGATGCGTCCGGCGAGTCTACCTAGGATGAGCGGGTCGTCCAATCCCGGGCGCTTTCCCAAGGAGATCCACCATGTCCCGTGTCCCCCTGATCGATGCCGCCAACACCACCGCCGACCGCCAGGCCCTGCTGGGCCAGGTCCACGCCGCGTTCGGCGCCACCCCGGCCATGTTCCGCGCCGTGGCCAACTCGCCGGCCGCCCTGCAGAGCATGTGGGGTTCGTTCGGCGCGCTGGGCGGCGGTCGCCTGTCGCCGCTGCTGGGCGAGCAGATCGCCGTGGCCATCGCCAACCGCAATGCCTGCGAGTACTGCCTCGCCGCGCACACGGCATTGGGCCGCAAGGCCGGCGCCAGCAGCGAGCAGATGGCCGCCGCGCAGATCGGCCAGTCCAGCGATCCGGCCACGTCGGCGGCGCTCGACTTTGCGCTGAAGGTGGTCGAGGAGCGTGCGCAGATCGCCGACGGCGACGTGCAGGCGCTGCGTGCGGCGGGCTTCGATGATGAGCAGATCGTGGAGATCCTCGCGCATGTGGCGCTCAACCTGTTCACCAACTACGTCAACGTCGCGTTCGACGTTCCGGTGGACTTCCCGAAGGTGGCCCTGCGCTGAGGTGTATCAGGCCGGGGGCGCCTTGCTCCCGGCCGTTCTCAGCTGTCGTGGCTGTCGTCCGGCCGAAGCCGTTCGGGATGGGTATACACATTGAACCCGCTCTCCCGCGCGAACCCGACCAGGCACAGGCCGGCGCTGCGGGCCAGGTCGATCGCCAGCGCGGTCGGCGCCGACACCGCAGCCAGCACGCTGGCGCCGGCGCGCACCGCCTTGCTGACCATTTCGTAGCTGGCGCGGCTGGAGATCACCAGCAGGCCGCCGTCGATGGCGTGCTCGTTGTGATGCAGTGCGCCGATCAGCTTGTCCAGCGCATTGTGGCGACCGACGTCCTCGCGCACCCAGCCGATCCGGCCGCTGGCATCGGCCCAGGCCGCGGCATGGGTCGAACCGCTCACCGCATTCATCGGCTGGTGCTGCGCCAAGGTGGCCAACGCCCGCTGCAGGGCGGCGGGCGGGTAACTGCGCCGCTCGCGGATCTGCGGCAACGGGCGCAGCACTTCTTCCAGCTGGCGCGTACCACACAGGCCACAGCCACCACGACCGGGCAGCAGGCGCCCATTGGCCGGGTCCAGGTCGGCGCCGGGCGCCTCGTCGGCCACGGTCATCTGTAGTTCGATGCCTTCCAGCTGCGGGCGGACGTCGATCGACAGCAGCTGTGCCGGGGTGTCGATCAGCCCTTCGCTGAGCGAAAACCCGAGTGCGAAATCTTCCAGGTCACACGGGGTGGCCATCATCACCGCGAAGGCAGCGCCGTTGTAGCGCAGCGCCACCGGCACCTCTTCGGCCACCACGTCGACCTGCTGCTGGTGCCCCTCGTTGCGCCAGCGCTGCAACGGGCGTTGCGCGGTGCCGGCAGGCGGGGTATGCGGCGGGATCGAATCAGGCATGCAACGCGTCCGGACAAGGGAGAAACGCGGGCGGGCCACCGCCTGCGGTTTCGAGAATAGCGCAGTGGTCGCTCGCAGACGCGGCTGTAACCGTTGCCATGGCAGGGTGTGCTGAAAACAGCCTGTCCCCTCTGGCGAAGCGCCGTGGGCCGTGCTTGACTGAGCGGCTGGTCGTGCTACTGAATGTACCGCCGGACCGCATTGTGCCGTTCGTTGCTGCGTTCCTCCCGCCAGGTTCCCGAACATGTCCGAGCAGAAGCCGCCGCGTTACAAGCCCTACAACCAGCCCGCCGGTGGCTGGGGTGCCGCCGGCGCGACCGCCAAGGTGCTGCTGCAGCAGAGCGTGATCGGCAAGGGGTCGAAGGCGTTGCTGGCGATGAACCAGCCCGGCGGCTTCAAGTGCCCGAGCTGCGCGTTCCCTGATGCTGACGAACGAAAGAAGCTGGAGTTCTGTGAGAACGGCGCCAAGGCGCTGGCCTGGGAAGCCACCCAGTTCCGCGCCGGTCGTGAGCTGTTCGCCCAGCACACCGTCACCGAACTGATGGCGCAGACCGATTACTGGCTGGAGATGCAGGGCCGGCTGACCGAGCCGATGCGCTACGACGCGGCGACCGACCATTACGTGCCGTGCAGCTGGGACGAGGCCTTCGCGCTGATCGGCCGCCACCTGCAGGCGCTGGACAGCCCGCACCAGGCCGAGTTCTACACCTCCGGGCGCACGCCCAACGAAGCCGCGTTCCTGTATTCGATCTTCGTGCGCGAGTTCGGCACCAACAATTTCCCGGACTGCTCGAACATGTGCCACGAGCCGACCAGTCGCGGCCTGCCGCCGGCCATCGGGGTGGGCAAGGGCACCATAGTGCTGCAGGATTTCGAGCATGCCGAGGCGATCTTCGTGATCGGCCAGAACACCGGCACCAATTCGCCGCGGATGATGAGCAACCTGGTCGAGGCGCGCAAACGCGGCATCCCGATCGTGGCGGTCAATCCGATGCCCGAGCGCGCGCTGATCCGTTTCGCCGAACCGCAGGACGTGGTGCAGATGGCCACGTTCGGTTCGACCGAGATCACCAGTGAGTTCGTGCACATCCGCATCGGCGGCGACCTGGCCCTGATCAAGGGCATGATGAAGGTGATGTTCGAGCGCGAAGCGCAGGGCGAGCGCGTGCTCGACCACGACTTCCTGGCCGAACACACCGTGGGCCTGGAGGCGCTGCGCGAGGACGTGCTGGCGCAGGACTGGGACCAGATCGTGCAGGTGTCCGGCATTTCGCAGGCGCAGATCCGCCGGTGCGCGGAGATCTACATCCGTTCCAAGGCCACCGTGATCTGCTACGGCATGGGCCTGACCCAGCACCAGTACGGCTCGCGCCTGCTGCAGCAGGTGGCCAACCTGCTGATGCTGCGCGGCAACTTCGGCAAGCCCGGCGCTGGCATCGGTCCGATCCGTGGGCATTCCAATGTGCAGGGCGACCGCACCGTCGGCATCGACGAGAAGCCCAAACCGGCCTACCTGGACCGCGTGCAGCAGGTGTTCGGCTTCGATCCGCCGCGCGAGCACGGCCATCACGTGGTCGAGTCGATCGAAGCGATGCTGGATGGCAGTGCCAAGGTGTTCATCGGCCTCGGCGGCAACTTCATCCATGCGGTGCCCGACACGCCGCGCGCGTACGAGGCGATGCGCGGCCTGGAGCTGACGGTCGGCATCGCCTCCAAGCTCAACCGCGGCCATCTGGTGCACGGCCGCGATGCGCTGATCCTGCCGGTGGTGGCGCGCTCGGAGCGCATCATTACGCCGGCCGGCGAGCAGTTCGTCACCATCGAAGACGCGATGTCGAACGTCACCGCCTCGCGCGGTGTGCTGGAACCGGTCAGTGCGGAGGTATTGCCCGAGGTCGAAATCGTCTGCCGCATGGCGATGGCCACGCTGCCGCACAGCAGGGTCGACTGGGCCGGGTGCATGCATGACTACACACCCATCCGCGAACTGATCGCTGCCGTGTACCCGGAGATCTACACCGGCTTCAACGAGCGCATCCAGCAGCCGCACGGCTTCCATCTGGACATTCCACCGCGTCGCCGCGTGTGGCCTACGCCGAACGGCAAGGCCAACATCCTGGTGATGTCCGGTCTGGACGTGGACGATCCGGTGCACGACCCGGACATGCTGCGGCTGGCCACGGTGCGCTCGCACGATCAGTACAACACCACCATCTACAGCTACAACGACCGCTATCGCGGCGTGTACAACGATCGTATGGTGCTGTTCATGAACATCGAGGACCGGCTGGCGCGCGGGCTGGAGAAGGAAGCGCTGGTCAGCCTGGAGACGATCAGTGGCGATGGCGTGCAGCGGCGCATCGAGGGCCTGACCGTACTGGACTACCCGATGCCGCGCGGCGCGCTGGCCGGCTACTACCCCGAACTGAACCCGTTGTTGCCGCTGGGCTACTACGACCGGATCAGCGGCACGCCCGCGGCCAAGTCGATCCCGGTGCGGATGAGTGCAATGGCGGCGGCGATTGCGTGACACGCGCATCGGCTATCATCAACGGGTGAACCTGCCTGGCCTGCTGCTGCGATGGATGTTGCTTGTTGCCCTGGTGCTGAACGCACCGGCGCTGGCGCTTGCCTCATCGCCGTACACCATGGCCGCCGATGCGGATCACTGCGCCGCACCGCAATCCGCTGCCATGCCCGGATGCTGCGACGAGGCGGCATCAACGGTCTGCCAGAGTGGTGAGTGCGAATGCCCCCCGGCCTGTCTCGGCATGCTGGCCTCTCTGAGCGGAATGCCGGCGTCGCCCTGGCGTGAGGCGCCTTTGCCAGCCAGCGCCCAGCAACGCGCATCGCCGCCAATGCCGGACCCGTTGCGGCCGCCCATCGGTTGATTCCCTGCAGGCCTCAAGCGCCTGCCGTAGTTGCTCGTCTTACTTACGACCTTGTCTGCGCCTTCGATGCGCGGGCAGCGGGCCGCATTGCCCGCATCTGCAAAGGAATCAACACCATGAACCGTTCTCTCTCCCTCGGCCTGCTGCTGGGCACCGTGCTGGCCACCACCGCCTGCGCGCGTGCTGCTGAAGAATCGCCTGCTGCGCCGGTCGCCAGCGAAGCCCCGGCGGCACCGATCAAGGCCAGCCCGTCGCAGGCGGACCCGGCGCTGCCGATCGCCATCGTGCACAAGACCGCCAGCTGTGGCTGCTGCGGCATCTGGGTCGACCACCTGAAGGCCGAAGGCTTCCAGGTGGATGTGCGCGATACCGATGACATGAACCCGGTCAAGGTTCGTCTGGGCGTGCCGGTCGGCAAGGCGTCCTGCCATACCGCCGAGATCGGCGGCTATGTGGTCGAAGGCCATATCCCGGCCGAAGACATCAAGCGCCTGCTGGCCGAAAGCCCGGCCGCGCGCGGGCTGGTGCTGCCCGGCATGCCGGCCGGCTCGCCGGGCATGGAAATGCCGGATGGCTACGTGCAGCCGTATACCGTTGAGCTGGTGCGCACCGATGGCAGCACCGAGCCGTTCGCCCAGCACGGCCAGGGCGGCTGACAGGCCGTGGGTGCCGGTCGTCCTGACCGGCACCCTTCGGTGCGCCCCATGTAGAGCCGAGCCTACGCTCGGCTTGCTCTCTGTAGCGTCGAGCATGGCTCGACGCTACAGAATCAGCGGGCCCCGGCGATTTCCTTGGCCAGCTGTGCGTCGAACTTCTGTTCGGCCGCATCCGCGTAGGCCTTGCAGGTCAGTGCCTTGGCACCGGCCTTGGCACCCGCGGCGTAGTCCCAATTGCTGGCGCCCGGGTGCGGGGTCAGCAACAGGTCGCAGGGAAGGCCGCGCACCGTGGTGAAGCTGCGTCGGTAGTCCTCGACCAGGCGTGGATAGCGGGCGTTCTCCTGCAGCTTGTAACCCGGTGCACTCAGGCTGTCGGCATAGGCGATGCGCACCGGCTTGCCATCGCGGGTATCGGCCCAGGTCCAGGCGGTGCTGCCGGGGGTGTGCCCCGGCATGAAGTGCGCGGTGAACGCGATGCCGCCCACTGTCACCACCTCGCCATCCATGATGATGCGGTCGGTGCTGGCCGGTGGAAAGGTGATGCCGTCGCCAAAGTGCAGGTCGTTGCTGCCGCCGCGCGCCAGCAGCACCGCTGATTCGGCGTTGGCCGCCACCTTCGCACCGGTACGGCGCTTCAGTTCCGCCACCGGGCCTGCATGGTCGGCATGCGCGTGGCTGAGCAGGATCAGCCGCAGATCCTGAGGCGTCACGCCGCGCGCCTTCATGTTGTCCAGCAGGTGGCTGGCCATCTGCGGCATGCCGCCGTCGAGCAGCACCGCGCCGTCGGCGGTCTGCACCAGTAGCGCGGTCAGGTCCTGCGTGCCGATCTGCCACGTGTGGTCGGCGATCTGCAGCGGCGCCATCGGCTGCAGCCACGAGGCGTCCACGGTGTAGGCCCGTAGCTGCGGCAGGGGTGCTTCGGCAGCGCTGGCGTGGGTGATCGGAAGTACTGCGGCGAGCATGAGGGCGAGCATGTGCGGGCGCATGTGAAAGGGGTATCGGGAAGGTGGGTCGAGGCTAGCACGGTGCTTTCCGATGCCGTTTCGATCATTCCTCATGCCTGCCATGAGCCCGGGTTGCGGGTGCCGGAATACTGGCGCGACAACTGCCGTGAAAGGGCGATGCAGTTCGCAACGTGTTCGCATTGCACGGGGTAGCCTGCAGCGACCACAAGGAAGGAGCAGGCGCATGTGCATTGTGTGCAATCCAGGGGCCGCAGCATTCCTGCAGGCACGTCGCGAGTTTCTGGGCGGGATGGTCGGGTTGGGGGCGGCGGTGCTGGCCGGGGCGGCCGTACCGCTGGCGGCGTTCTCCGCTACGCCTGCGCCGAACCTGGCAGGGCCGGCGGATCGGATTTTCCATGGCGGTCCGATCCATACGCTCGGGCCCAAGGGCAAGGTGCAGGCGGTCGCGGTTCGCCAGGGGCGGATCCTGGCCACGGGCAGCCACGAGGAAGTCATGCTGCATCGGGGGCGCCAGACCGATGTGGTCGACCTGCGCGGCAGGGCGCTGCTGCCAGGCTTCATCGACCCGCATATGCACTCGGCGATGGCGATGCTGTCCGACTGGGTGGACGTGACACCGTTCAGTACCGGCACGCTGGCCGAGGCGCTGTCGAAGATCGGTGCTGCAGCGAGTGCGAGCAAGCCCGGCGAATGGGTGGTCGCGCAGGGTATCGACCCCTCGCTGATGCCCGGCAAGGCCATCACGATGCAGGCGCTGGACGATGTGGCGGCCCATAATCCGGTGTTCGTGCTGGAGTCCAATGGGCACATCGCCTACAGCAATACGAAAGGATTCGCTGCAGCCGGTGTCACCGATGCAACGCCCGATCCCGACCAGGGGCGCTACGATCGAGCGGACGGGAAGCTCACGGGGCGCATGCAGGAATCTCCTGCGATGAAACCGTTCATGGCGGCAATGCCGATGCCCAGCCCGGAACGCTATGCCGAGCTGATCCAGCAGTTGTTCGCGGACGCGACCAAGGCGGGCTGCACCAGCCTGCATGACGCAGGTATTGGCACCGGCGGCACGACGGACCTGGACGTGCTCAATGGAGTGATGGCGAAGAATCCTCCCATCCGCTACTCGGGATTCCTCACCTCCGATCTGATGGACGACTGGATCAAGCGCGGCCTCAGGCCCGGCGATGGCAATGATCGATTCCGCCTGACCGGTATCAAGTTCTGGTCCGATGGCTCCAACCAGGCGCAGACGGGCTATCAGCGCGAGAATTATCTGGGTTCGGACAAGCGAGGCGCATTGAACTACACCGAAGCCGAGTTGATAGCCGGGGTGCAGCGCGCGCACGACCTCGGTTGGCAGGTGGGAATCCATGCGAATGGTGATGCGGCAATCGACACCACGCTGAACGTCTATCAGGCGGTGCTTGCAAAGACCCCGCGCGCCGATCATCGCCATCGCATCGAGCACTGCAGCGTGCTGCATCCTGAGCAGATCGTCCGCCTGGGCTATCTGAAGGTTTCGCCTTCGTTCCTGATCGGGCACGTGTACTACTGGGGGAAAGCCTTCCGGGACAACATCCTCGGCCCGCAGCGCGCTGATCTCTACGATCCCTGCCGGTCGGCGCTGGCGGGCGGTCTGCGCATTTCGCTGCACTCCGATTTCAACGTCACCACCATCGAACCGTTGCGCTACATCGACAACGCGGTGAACCGGCGCATGCGTGATGGCGGCGAAGTGTTGAACCCGGAAGAGTGCATCAGTGTCGAGCAGGCGCTGCGCGCAGTGACCATCGATGCGGCATGGCAGTGCCGGGTGGACGACATCGTCGGCAGCCTGGAGCACGGCAAATACGCTGACATGGTCATCCTCGACCGCGATCCGCTCACGATCGATCCGGCGAGGATCATCGACCTGAAGGTGATGGAAACCTGGCTGCAGGGTGAGCGGCGCTACGCCGCCTGATCCGGGGCGTGTGGCCTGGGCCCGGGGCAACATCGCCCCGGGCCCCGTGCAGGTTCAGTACCGGTACTGCCACCCCAGCGTCAGCACCCGGCCGCGCCCGGAGAAGTAGCTCGGGTTCGACGGCGTGGTCTGCGAGTAGTAGCTGATGTACTGCTTGTTGGCGAGGTTCTGCACGCCCAGCGTGAAGGCGTGTTTGTCCAGCGCATAGCGCGCGACCAGGTCTACGGTGGTGTAGCCCTTGAACTCGGCCACGCGTGCCCCCTGCAGGTCGAAGTCGCGGTCGAAGGCATGGCTGGCCTGCAGGCGGGTGCTCAGCTGCGGCGTCCAGTTCTGTTCCCAGAACGCGGTCAGTCGGTTCGGTGCGATGTTGACGCCGGCCAGGTCGCTGTCCAGCTGGCCATCGACGTTGGCGTCGTAGCGGCCGTTGGCGCGCGCATAGCCCAGGCCAAGGCGGCTCCCCCCCAGCCGCAGGCGCAGGTTGCTCTCGAAACCCTCCACGCGGGTGGCCTGGCGCTGCACGTTGTAGGCATCGATGCCTGCGTCGTAGACCAGCACCGAGCCGAGCTTCGATTCAGAGGTGTAGTACGCGATATCGCCGCTGAAGCGTCCATCGTCGTACTCCAGGCCGATCTCGCGGTTGTCCGACACCACCGGTGACAGGTCCACCAGGCTTTCCACGCGCTGGCCGTCCCGGTTGATCGCGCGCAGCACACGGCCGACATCGGCCACGGTGTAACCCTCCGAGTACGAAGCATAGGCATTGAGGCGATCGTTGATGTACCAGACCGCGCCGAAGTTGGGCAGGGTCTCGCTCATGGTCGGCTTGCCGCCGGCCACCTTGCGCGCGCCATAGCGGGGCAGGGTGGTGTAGTCGCCTACTTCCAGTTCGCCCTTTTCGTAGCGCAGGCCGCCGGACAGCATCAGGTGGTCGGTCGGCCACCAGTGCAGCTGCAGCAGCGGCGACAGGCTCTGGTAGGTGGTCAATGGCACCCAGTTCATGCCGCTGGCCAGCAGGACCTGGTGGGTGCGGTCACGCAGGCCGTCCAGGCCCAGGGTCACGTCCAGCGTGGTGCCGGCGATGCGGCTCCAGCTCTGGGTGAGCTTGAAGCCACGCTTGTCCGATTCGTTCTGGGTCTGGTCCCAGGCGGCATTGGCGCCGGTGTTGCCCCACGGGTCCCACTGGCTGGCGCCGTAACGGCCTTCGAAGTCCACCGCGAAGGCCTGGGCCTGGAAGCGGCCACCCAACAGATCGGCGGCGCTGTAGTCCATGGTCAGCGAGCGCGAGCGGTTCATCGGCGGGTCCAGAGGGGTATCGCCGGGCACCGAAAGTGTCGGGCGACCGGTGCGGTAGTCACCGTTCACCGCCAGGTAGTTGTCCAGCCCGCGTAGCTCGTAGCGATTGGCCATAAGCTGCAGGCGGTGGCCCTCGGCAATGTTCCAGCCGAGCTTGGCGAACACGTTCGACGAGGTCGAATCCATCAGTTCGCCCTGCGAGTTGGTGCCGATCGAGCGCCCCTCGCCGTCATGGAACAGTCCCTGGCGCTCGTAGGCCAGGCCAGCCACCAGGTCGAACTGCTCGCCACGCATGCCCACCAGTGACGACGCGCGTTGGCCGTTGTCGTCATGGCGGCGAGGCAGGGCGGCACTGTAGCTGAGGTTGCTGTCGAACAGGAACGCTCCCGGTTCGCTGGGCGCACTGCGGGTGATGATGTTGACGATGCCGCCGGTACCGCCGATGCCCTGCAGGGCGTTGGCACCGTGGATGACTTCGATGCGTTCGATCATCGCCGCATCGATGGTGTGCGAGTCACGCGAGCCATCGCGCAGCGGCGTGGACTGCGGCACGCCGTCGACCATGTACAGGATGCCGCGGCCGCGCATGGTTTCGCCGTAGTTGGACATCTTCTCGCGGGCAGGCGCAAACGCCGGGATCTGTGACGAGAGTACGCGCGAGACATCCGAGCCCAGCGCCAGCTGCTGGGCGATGTCCTCGCGGGTCAGCACGGTGATGGTGTTGGGCATGGCGGTCTCGCCCTGCGGCATGCGTGCGGTGGACGCCGATACCGTGACGCGGGCCAGTGAGGTGGCTGCGGCCTGCGGCGCGGGGCGCGCAGGCGGGGTGGCCTTGGCCGGCGCCGGTGCAGTGGCCGCCACGCTCAGCACGAAGACGCCCGGCGAGAGTTCCTGCAGTGCCAGGCCCTGGCCGGCCAGCAGGCGCTGCAGCGCCTCGTGTGGGGTGTAGCGGCCGTCCAGTGCCGGTGCATTGCGCCCGCCTACGCTTTCCGCGGCGAACAGCAGCTGGATGCCACTCTGCCGGGCCAGCGCGTTGAGCGAGGCCTGCAGGGAGCCTGCGGGCAGGTGGAATTCCACGGCGGCCGGTGTCGATGTCTGAGCGGCGGCGGGCAGTGCCGCACACAGGCAGGCGGCAAGCAGGGTGGGGGCCAACCGGCGCAGTGCGGCAGGCGGAACGGGGCGGGTCATGTGGAGGTCCTTCGGAGGGGTTCAGACACCTGCCGGATGGGAGGGCGCGCAACCCACCCTTGCAACGGCGATCAATCGCGGGCGCGCAGGTGCAGGCTGCCGTCGGCGGCGGTCCGCAGCTGCACCGGCAGGATGTCCGGCAGCAGTGCCACGGCGGTCTCGGCGCGATCGGCATCGAACACGCCCGAGACCAGCAGCGGGCCCAGCGCCGGGTCATCCAGCACGATCGGGCGGTCGTGGTAGCGCTGCAGGATGCGCAGCACCTCCGACAGCGGCAGCCGATCGAACTGCAGCCGCCCGTGGGTCCAGTCGGCCCGGTCCGGGCTGACCGCTTCGGGGGGCGACAGCGATCCTGCCTGGGCCAGCAGGCGCTGGCCCGGCTTCAGCCGTTGCTCGGCCTCGCTGCCGTCGACGCGCACGCCCACCTCGCCGCGCCATAGGGTCACCTCGCTCAGATCACCCTGGCGGTCCACGTCGAACACGGTGCCGTAGTTGCGCACATGCACCGGACCGGCATCGACCTGGAAGCGGCGCCAGGCCGAGTGCTGCACCTCGAAGCGCGCCTGGCCGCGCACCAGCAGCACCTGCCGCGAGCGCAGGTGGCGGCGCACCTGCAGGCGGGTGCCTGCATCGAGCAGCACCTGGCTGCCGTCGGGCAGGGTGACGTTGCGGCGTTCGCCGACGGCGGTCTGGTAATCGCGTATCTGCCAGGCCGGGTCGGCCGCCAGCAGGGTGCCGGCGGCCACCAGCAGCAACGCCAGCGCGGCCTTGGTGGGGCCAGCACTACGCCGGCGCTGCAGTGCTTCAGGGCCCGGCATCGGGAAGCGCTGCTTCAAGGCGTCGCGGTGCTGCTCCAGTACCTGCTCGGTGGAGGTGGATGGCGGTGGCGGTTCGGAAGGGGCGGGCGTGCGGCTCATTGCAGCCCCGCGTGAAGGCGGCAGTTGGCCATTGCCAGGCGCAGGTGGCGTTCCACCGCCTTCAGGCCGATGCCCATGCGCTGGGCGACCTCCGCCTGTGGCAGCTCGTGGATCTTGTGCAGGATGAAAACCTGCTGGCGCCGGCAGGGCATCCGCTCGATGGTGATGCTCAAGTGCTCAAGCGCGTGCATGCCCTGCGCCTGCTGCTCGGGCCCGGGGCGCGGGCAGGCGCCCTCGGGCAGTTCGGCGCGCGGCTCGACCCAGTGCCGGCGCAGGTCTTCGGCGCGGCAGCGGTCCACCGCCGCGTCGTGGGCG
Source organism: Stenotrophomonas sp. AG209 (assembly GCF_003550055.1). Taxonomy (NCBI): domain Bacteria; kingdom Pseudomonadati; phylum Pseudomonadota; class Gammaproteobacteria; order Lysobacterales; family Lysobacteraceae; genus Stenotrophomonas; species Stenotrophomonas sp. AG209. Next base: position 446,444 of record NZ_QXDB01000001.1, on the reverse strand, counting down.
ATCCGGCGCAGCAGCGCGATCGGTTGCCGTGCGTCGTGCACGGGCGGTCGCTCCAGCAGGCGTACGCAGACATCGTGGACCACTTCGCGGGCCAGCCCGGGCGAGCGGAAGCGGCGACGCAGGTAATCCACCAGTTCCTCGTAGTGGCGCACCAGCGAAGACACCAGCGGCAGCGCAGGCGGGTGGGGTGAAGGCAGCTGGGACATCCGGACCGGCAGCAAGGACGAAGGGCGGGCGCAGGGCGGGCATCCCCGCGCGATGACGCAATACTAATGGGAACCGTTCGCGTTTGCTATGCGGAGCCGGCGACGCCGATTGTTCGTGGCGGCTGGAAAGTGAAACCACGATCATCGGCTGGAGCGCAGAATCGGCCCGGGCTAGCCTGCCTGGGGATTCAAGGAGATCGACGGATGCATGTGATTCTGGTGATCACCGCAGGCGTGCTGCTGCTGGGGGTGTTCCTGCTGTTCGGCCATCTCTGGAGCGTGGGCACCTCGCAGCTGCCCACGGCGCTGATCGCATTCATCGCCACCTGGCTGCTGGTGGCCGTGGCCAACATGTGGGTGGGGGTCAGCAAGGCCGGTTATGCAGTGCGCGAGGAGCTGCCGATCCTGCTGCTGGTATTCGCCGTGCCGGCGCTGCTGGCCGGCTTCCTGTACTGGCGCCTGGCGCGCTGAAGGAGTTCCATGAGTACCCGACTACGCCTGCCCGCGCTGCGCCACCGCGATGGCCATCATGCCCGCGTGACCTACGAAGAACTGTTCTTCGACCTGGTCTACGTGTTCGCGGTCACCCAGCTCAGCCATCACCTGCTGCACCACCTGGACCTGGCCGGCGTGCTGCAGACGCTGGTGCTGTGGTTCGCGGTCTGGCTCGGCTGGCAGTACGCCTGCTGGGTCAGCAACTGGTTCGACCCTCAGGCGCCGCGCATCCGTGGCCTGTTGTTCGCGACCATGCTGCTGGCGCTGTTGATGTCCTCGTCCATTCCCGAGGCATTCGCCGATCGCGCATGGATGTTCGCCGGCGCCTACGCCACGATGCAGGTAGGGCGAACCGCGTTCGTGCTGCTGGAGGTCGGCCGCAACCATCCGTTGGCGCCGAATTTCCGCCGCATGCTGGCCTGGGTCAGCGTCGCGGCCTGCTTCTGGCTGGCCGGCGCCGCAGCCGAAGGCAACCTGCGGCTGGCACTGTGGGCGGTGGCGGTGGCCTGCGAGTACATCTCGCCGATGTTCGGATTTGCGTTCCCGGGCATGGGGCGTTCGCACACCCGCGACTGGACCATCGAGGGCGGTCACCTGGCCGAACGTTGCCAGCTGTTCGTGATCGTCGCGCTGGGCGAGACGTTGCTGGCCACCGGGGGCGTGCTCAGCGAAGTCGAGCACTGGAGCCTGCAGGTGGTATCCGCGGTCCTTGCCACCTTCGCTGGCACGATTGCCATGTGGTGGCTGTACTTCGGCATCTCCAGCCGTGATGCCACCGAGGCCATCACCCACGCCGAAGACCCCGGACGGATGGGCGCCAACTTCCATTACGTGCATGCACTGCTGATCGCCGGCATCATCGCCACGGCAGTGGGCAACGATCTGGTCATGGACCACCCGGCGGCGGCCGTCACCACGGTATACGCCACCGTGATGGTGGCGGGACCGCTGATCTATCTGCTGGGCAGCGCCCTGTACAAGCGCGTGGTCTATGGGCACGCGCCGCGCTCGCATCTGCTGGGCGCCGCCGCGCTGCTGGTGCTGGGCCTGGCGTTGCCATGGATACACCTGCTGGCCGCCGGATGGCTGACCAGCCTGGTGCTGCTGGGCGTTGGACTGCTGGACACGCGGCTGAAGCGGCGCACCCGGCAGGTGCAGGGCTAGAACCCGCCGCCGGTCTTGAAGCCACCACCACCGCTGATGCCGCCGCCGCTGTGGAAGCTGCTGCCGCTGGAACTGGAGCTTGAACTCGAGCTGGAACTGGAACTTGAAGGAGAGCTTGAACTGCTGGATCCACCCGCAAGCAGGTCGAACAGGCTGCCAGAGGAGCGGGTGGTGCTTCGGCTGCTGGTGGTGCTGAAGAAGGACGCGGCGACGGTGGCCGGGGCGGCGGCCCGGTAGCTCGGTGCCTCGTACGCCTGGCGCTCGATATCCGCAGCGGCCTGGTAGCTCCTGCGCGCAGCCTGCAGGCTGTCCAGGCGCTTCTTCAGCACGGCCATTTCGCGGGTGTGCTCGCCCACCATGCCATCGATCTCGCCCAGGCGAAGGCGACTGCGATGGATACGTTCGAGCACGGCATCGTCCTCGCCGGAGGCGGTGGCGGCGACGCGCCGGTACAGGTCGTCCATGCTCTTGGCCGACAGCGTGCGCGCCAGCGCGGTGAGCAGGGCGCCGCCTTCGGCATCGGTCCAGCTGCGGAAACCATCGATCTGTGCCTGCTTGGCATCCACGGTCTGCCGATGCAGCTGCTCGGCCAACAGTGCCTGCGCCACTGCGCTCTGTGCCGTCTGCAGCTGCTGGCGCAGCGGGTCGCCACCGGCATGGGCGAGCGCGGCGTCGCGGGCCTGCTGCACCGGCTGGCGGGCTGCCTCGACGTCGGCACGGGCCCGTCCGGCATGTTCCTGCAGATAGGGCGGAAGCTCGACCAGCGTGGCGTACTCGCGACGGGCACGGTCGAAGCCGCACAGCTCGGCCAGCCAGCCATCGACGGTGCGCACCAGCGGCCAGCCGCGGTAGGCCGTGCTGCCGTAGTCGCGCTGGTGCAGGTACATGAAGATCGGGTCGGCCTGGTAGGCGCCGGCCTTGGCGTCATGCTCCGACTGCGCAGAGGTGGCCATGCGCTCGACCGTGTCGGCGCGCGCCACGGCCAGCTGCAGGTCGTCCTGCAGCACCCTGTAGGTGGGTTCCGCTTCCAGTGTGGTGTCCACCTGGTCCTGCAGGGCCTGCCACCGTCCGCCAGCGGCGTCGCGCGCGGTAACGGCCTCCTGCGACCGCTGCTGCAGCGACTGCTCGATGTCCAGCAGCGCCTGCAGCTCGTCGGCCAGCACCGCCGCTTTGCGATCACGGCGCTGCAGATCGGCGTTGGACTGCTGCAGCAGGTCCCTGGCCACCACCGGCGGCGAATCAGTGGCCGCCTCGGCCTGCAGGCGGGCCAGTGCATTGAAGTCCTCGCGGACCCGGCCGTGCAGCGCTTCCTGTTCCTTGATCAGTTCCCGGCACTGGTCGCCACGCGTGGCCAGTTGTGCCTGCACCTGGCCGATATCGGTTTCGACATCGGCAATCGCGTCGTTCAGATCTCTCATGTCAGTTCCTTACCCTTCACCATTCGGTGATGTAGCCGCCGGTGGTGGGCATGCGGAAACGCGGCGACAGGCTGCCGCGCGGCTTGATGCCGATCTGGTCGTCCTCGATGATGCCGTTGTCCTGCTTGTCCGCGGCAACCCGGTTGTAGGTTGCCTCCGGCACGCGCATGGCGAACAGCGAGGCCCATTCGTCCTTGCCGGTTTCCTCATTGCGGATCAGCAGTTCGGTGGCCTTGCCGGCCTCGTCCAGTGCTTCGGTCACCAGGTAGTAATTGCGGCCACCGTTGGCCTTTTCGTTGTAGCGCCAGACGCCGGTGCGCTCATCGTCGCGGTTGACGATGCGGTAGACCAGGGTCTGCGACAGCAACGCCACCAGCTGGGCGACCTCGTCCATCGCCGGCCCGGCCTCGGCCAGTGTCTCGACGCGGATCAGCTGGGCGGCCTGGTCCAGCGCACGTTCCAGCCGTTTGCGGTCCTCGCCAGCAACGCCCGTGGCCAGGCCGTCGGCCTTGAGCTGGGCCAGCCGTTCGTTGAGCGCGGCCAGTTTGTCGGCACTGCCGATCAGGTCCTTCAGGGTGGTCACCGCCTGGCCGGCCGCGGCCATGTCTCCGGCGCGAAGTGCGACGTCGCCGCCGGTGTAGGCGCGTGCCCGTACCTTCTCGGCGTCCGGTGTGAGGCGTGCTGCATTTGCGGCCGCATTGGTGGTGTCCAGCAGTTCGCTGGCATCGATGGCCTGGCCGAGGGTGGTCACCCGCTCGGTCAGCGTGGGCAGGGTTTCCCTGGCCTGCGCCAGCAGTTGCGCGGCGGCCAGCCGGTGCTGTTCCACCTGGGCGGCTGCCTGTTCGCCGGTGGCGCTGCCGCCGCTGCTGATACGCGTGAGCTTGTCCTTGCGGATCAGGGTGGGCAGGTCCGCCATGGCGGCGGGTACGCCGGCAAAGCGCCGCTGTGCTTCGGCCAGCGCGGCCTGTGCGCCTTCGGTCAGTGGCTGCAGGCGCTCGCCGCTGGCCGTGGCACGTGGCAGCAGCCCCTGCAGGGCCTGTTCCTGCCCGGCCAGAAGGGCGCGCGCTGCGGCAGCCTCCTGTTGCTGCGCGGCCACCTTGTCGTTCAGCACCTGCACGTTCTTCTGCACGTTGCTCTCATGCACGAACGCACCGAAGCTGCGCGCCATCACCAGCAGCATGCCGAGCACCAGCAGCAGGAAGGCCGCCAGCAGCGTCCACTTCAACAGCCGGGCCCGATCGATCCAGCGCCGCGCCAGCCAGGCCTTCCAGCCACGCGGCGCGGCATAGAGGTAGCGCTGCTCACGCTGGGCCTGGATGCCGGCCTCGAGGATCTCGTCGGAGACCTCGATGCCCTGCGAGCGGTACAGCTCAAGCAGGCGCTGCTTCAGCGTCGCCCTGTCATGGCCGCTGTCGGCCAGCGCCTTCATTTCGGCATTGCGGTAGCGCAGCTGGTCGACCACATCCATGGTCAGCAGCGCATCCTGCAGCTCGGCAGGGGCCATCGTCGCACTCACCTCAGCGCGACTCCGGGCTCGGCGGTGCCTGCAGCAGCGCGGCGAAGCGCTGCTTGCCCTGTTCGACATACTCGGCGATCTCGGCCGAATCACGGGTGGCCTGGCCGCGCAGCTGCTCGATCTCCTGCAGCGATGTTTCCTGGAAGCGCACCACCGCATCGACCAGCTTGCGCACCGAATCGACGCCGATGGTGGCGCCGTAGCCTGCCTTCAGGCCCTCGTGCAGTACCTCATCACCGATGTTGGCCACCGCTTCCAGGCCCTTGGAGGTGCCCTCGGTCATCGCATTGAGCGCCTGCGTGGACTCGTGCAGGCCCATCTGCGTGGTGAAGGCCAGGTTCAAGGCGGTGAAGCTGGTTTCATTGGTGGAGAAGAACACCACCGAGCGCTCGTTGACGCGGCGCTTGACCTCGTGCGACTGGTGCACGCGCAGCATGATCGCCTCGGAAGTGGCGTAGTTCACCTGCAGGTTCTCGGCCAGGTCCTTGGCCAGCTGGTAGCGCGATTCCTCGGCCTGGTTGTTGCGCAGGGCTTCATCGCGGGCCATCACCAGGCGGCCGGTGTCGGCGGCATCGGCCGCCGGGTCGGCCGATTCCACGCGCTGCTGCGCCTGCTTCAGCGCCTCGCGCGCATCGGCCAGCACCTGCTCCTGCAGCTTCAACAGCTCATGCGCCTGGATTTCGGCATCCTTGATCGACAGGCGGAAGTCGCCGTACATCTCCAGCACGCGCGATTCGCGCTGCAGCTGCTCGGCCGAATCGCGGCTGACCTCCAGGAACGTACGGCGGATCTTCTCGAACCGGCTCGGGATGTCACCGCGGGTGACCTTCATCCACAGGTTCTGCAGGCGTTCGCCCATGTCGATCTTGCCGTCGCGCACCTGTTCGACCATGGTGCTGGCGTCGTCACGGATGCTGTCGAAGGCGCGGATGATCTCGGTATAACGGTCGGACACCTTGGCCGAGCTGATTTCATCACGCATCACGGCATTGAAATGGCCGGACTGCTGCAGCACGCGGGCAATGGCCACCACGCGGCCCTGGTCGAGGGTGGACAGCTGCGAGACCAGCGCGATGGCCGGTGCGTTGTTGTCCTGGGGGGCGGCCAGGCCCAGGCTGCGCAGCGTGGCCATGGCGCGGTCGAGGTACTTGATCGGCGCGGTAGCGGCCGGCGTGGCAAGGAGAGTGTTCTCGGGCATTTCGACGGCTCCGGTCAGGACAAGCAATGAGAAACCTGCCGCGCCGAACGGGCAGGTTGCTGCGAAATGAAGGGGAAGGGGAGCGGCAGCCGAGTGCTGCACGGCAGGGCGGCCCGGTCGAGGGCGGCTGGCCCGGCAAGGGCGAGGATGATGTCCTGTTCACGCATGGTGCATTCCCTGCAGATCGCCCCCCTGGCGATTCCGTGCCCATTGTAGCGGCGGTGACGGGCAGGTGAAGCCCCACCGATGGCAGGGTGGAGTAGCGTTGGCGCACATGCCGGTGCAGGCAAGCGAGGCCTTCGTGCAGAACCTACCTCAGTGGTTGATCTGGGCTGGACTGTCTGCCGTGTTCGCGGCGCTGACCGCGCTGTTCGCCAAGGTGGGCGTCAAGGGTGTCGACTCGGACCTGGCCATGGCCATCCGCACCCTGGTGGTGGCGGCGGTGATCCTGCCGCTGGTGGTGGTCACCGGCAAATGGTCCAATCCGTTGCTGCTGCCCGGGCGCACCCAGCTGTTCCTGGTGCTTTCCGCGCTGGCCACTGGCGCGTCGTGGCTGTTCTACTTCCGCGCATTGCAGAGCGGCGAGCTGGCCAAGGTGGCGGTGGTGGACAAGTTCAGCGTGGTGCTGGTGATCGTGCTCGCCTATCTGTTGCTGGGCGAACGGCCGAGCCTGCGGGAGTGGAGCGGCATCGGCCTGGTGCTGGCCGGGGTGATCGTGCTGGCAACGAAGAAGTAGCAGCGTTCAACCGATCAGACGGGAGAGCAGGATGCAGGGCGAAGCACACGGTACGTTTGAAGTGGATCTGCGGCCGATCGGTGGCAACGACGGCCCGATCGCGGTGATGTCTATCAACAAGACCTTCGCCGGCGACCTGCGGGGCAGCAGCGTCGGCCAGATGCTGGCCTTCCGCACGCCGGTGCAGGGCTCGGCCGGCTACGTGGCGATTGAGCGCGTGACGGCCACGCTGGCCGGGCGCGAGGGTGCATTCACCCTGCAGCACAACGGCGTGATGACCCGCGGTGTTCCGGAGCTGAGCGTGATCGTGGTGCCCGATTCCGGCAGCGAAGGGCTGCTCGGCCTGACCGGCACTTTGGAGATCACCATCAGCGACGGTCGCCACGACTACCGGCTGCAGTACACGCTGCCTGACCCGGAGTAGGACTGGCCGGCGTTGCACTCAACTGCTGCCGGCCTGTAAGCGGTCATACATCCGCACCAAGTCGACCAGGGTGCGCGCGCCCATCTTGCGCATCACCTGCGCGCGGCGCACCTTCACGGTGATCTCGCTGACGCCCAGGTCCCCGGCGATCTGCTTGTTGAGACGGCCGCGCACCACGCCATCGACCACCTCGCGCTCGCCCGCGTTGAGCGTGTTCCAGCGTTGCTGCAGGGCATCGAGTGCCTCGCCGTCGCGACGGCGCTGGCGGTCGATCTCGATGCCCTTGTGGATCGCATCCAGCAGTTCCTGGTCACGGAAGGGCTTGGTCAGGAATTCGATGGCACCGTCCTTGATCGCGTTGACGCCCATCGCGATGTCGCCGTGGCCGGTGATGAACACCACTGGCAGCTGCAGGCCGTGGCTGCCCATCGTGCGATGGAATTCGAGGCCACTCTGGCCGGGCATGCGCACGTCCAGCACCAGGCAGGCCGGTGCGTCTTCCAGTTCGTGTTCGAGGAACGCCTGGGTGGAGGCGAAGGCCCGTACCTGCAGGCCCATCGAGGCCAGCAGGTCTTCCAACGCGGCGCGCACCGACGGATCGTCGTCGATCACGTAGACGATGGGGGCCGGGTCGGCAATAGGTGCAGCGGGCTTACGCATGGGGAGAATCCGTGGCGATGGGCAGGTCGAACACGAAGCAGGCACCGCCGCCTGCCGGTCGTTCGGCGCGGATCTGGCCGTCGTTGGCCTCGATCATCGAACGGCTCAGGCTGAGCCCAAGGCCCAGTCCGTGTGACTTGGTGGTCCAGAACGCATCGAACACCCGCTCGGGATGGTCGGCGGGCAGGCCGACGCCGCGGTCACGCACACTGAGACTGACCCGCTGGCCGTCACGCCGGGTCAGCAGCGACAGGCGCCGGTCGGCGGCGGGCACAGCTTCCATCGCGTCCACCGCGTTGAGGATCAGGTTGCCGATCACCTGCTGCACCTGCACGCGATCGGCCTGCACCGGCGGCAGGTCGGCGTCCAGCAGCAGCGCCACGGCCACGCCGTGCTGGTCCAGCTCGCTGCGCGACAATGCCAGCATTTCTTCCACCGCCTGGTTCAGATCGAAGGCGCGTCGTTCCGGTGCCGCGCCCTGGGTCAGGCCGCGGATACGAGCGATCACGTCGCCGGCGCGATGCGCATCGGCCAGGATGCGGGCCACGGTCTGCCGTGCCTTGTCCACGTTTGGTGGGTCCTGCGCCAGCCAGCGCTGGCAGGCTTCGGCGCTGCTGGCGATGGCCGCCAGCGGCTGGTTCACTTCATGCGCAATGGAGGTGGTCAGCTCGCCCACGGTGGAAGCGCGCGCCACCCGCAGCAGGCGGCCCTGCGCTTCCTGCACGGCGGCCTTGGCCGCTTCCATGTTCAGGGCAAGGTAGGTGGTGATGCCGATCACCAGCATGCCGATGACCGAGTTGACCAGGCCGATGCGGTAGGTGCCGAAGCGGGTCAGGAAGAAACTCAGCCCGGTCAGCGCGATGCAGGCGATGGCCAGCGTGATCAGCCCGCGCGCGCTCAGTATGCGCGATGCGGCGAGGATGACCGCTGCGTAGAAGCAGGCGGCGGCGACCGCGTAGTCGGTGACGGTGTCGATCAGGAAGATCGCCGCCATCACGACGATCAGGGCCAGCAGCACCAGGGGGCGACGGGGCGACAGCGATGGCATCGGAACGGCTCCCTGGCGTGGGGGGAAAGGATAGCAAAGCCGCCTTTGGTGGATGCCGGCACGCATCAACGCGATGCCCGGTAGTGCCGGCCGCTGGCCGGCAGCTGCAGGACTTCCCCGGAGATCATGAGGTTGCCAGCCAGCGGCCGGCACTACCGAGCCGCTATTCCTCAAGGCTGGCGTTCCAGAACCCCTGCAACACCCCGGGCGTGGTCGCCAGCGTTGCCAGCACCGCGTCAAGCTCACCGGCATCGACGGTGGTGGCATACAACACCGCTTCAATCTCCACGTCGCGCTCGCCGAACGGGCGCTGGTCCACCGCGCGTACCGGGTAGTGCGCCTGTTCCAGCAGCAGCAACAGCTGGTCCAGTACCTCGGCCTGCTGCTCGCGCTGGCAGACCACGTTGATCGCGTAGGTCGCCTCGCTGAACGCCTCCGGCAGCGGCTGCCGCTGGATGCGGTTCACCACCGGCCGCAGCAGGGTGTTGGCGGCCAGCACGAATACCGCCGCCATCACCGCCTCCGGCAGCAGCTTGATGCCCGCGCAGGCACCGACCGCCGCCGAGCCCCACAAGGTGGCGGCGGTGTTCAGGCCGGACACCTGCGCACCGTCCTTCATGATCGCGCCAGCGCCGAGGAAGCCGACGCCGGAGATCACATAGGCCACCACATGCAGCGGCGAGGGCGGGCCGCCATACAGGTCATGGAAGCGCACGGCCAGGTCGACGAACACCGCCGCACCCACTGCTACCAGCGTATTGGTACGCAGGCCGGCGGTGCGTTGGCGCAGCTGCCGTTCCAGGCCGATGGCCGTGCCCAGCACGAATGCCACCGACAGGCTGATCAGCGAGCTCAGGGTTGCGCCGGCGTTGAACGCCGGCAGGTTTGGATTGATGTCCATTGTGTTTCTCCCTGGACAAGGCGGGCGCTTATTGCCAGCCGTAGCGACGGATGTAGAACTTCTTCAGTGCGGTGGTCAGCACCGCGTAGCCGAACAGGATCGCCACCAGGAACGGCCAGTAGCCGGTCGGCAGGGCCTGCAGCTTGAAGTAGCCAGCCAGCGGGCTCATCGGCAGGGCCACGCCGATGGCCATGATCAGGCCGGTCATCACCAGCAGCGGCGGTGCGGCGATGCTCTGCAGGAACGGCACCTTCGGCGTACGGATCATGTGCACGATCAGGGTCTGGGTCAGCAGGCCCACCACGAACCAGCCGGACTGGAACAGACCCTGGTCGGCCGGCGTGCGTGCATCGAACACGTACCACATCAGGGCGAAGCAGGTCAGGTCGAAGATCGAGCTGATCGGCCCGAAGAACACCATGAAGCGGCCGATGTCCGCCGGGTTCCACTTCAGCGGCTTGCGCACCAGTTCCTCGTCCACGTTGTCGAACGGAATGGCGATCTGCGAGATGTCATACAGCAGGTTCTGCACCAGCAGCTGCAGCGGCAGCATCGGCAGAAACGGCAGGAAGGCCGAGGCCACCAGCACCGAGAACACGTTGCCGAAGTTGGAGCTGGCGGTCATGCGGATGTACTTCAGCATGTTGTTGAACGTGCGCCGGCCCTGGATGACGCCTTCCTCCAGCACCATCAGGTTCTTTTCCAGCAGGATGATGTCGGCGGCCTCCTTGGCGATGTCCACCGCGCTGTCCACGCTGATGCCGATGTCGGCCGCGCGCAGCGCCGGTGCATCGTTGATGCCGTCGCCGAGGAAGCCGACCACCTTGCCCTGTGCGCGCAGCTCGCGCACCAGCCGCTCCTTGTGCAGCGGCGTCAGCCGGGCGAACACGCGGTGGTGGTGCAGCGCCCGCGACAGCGCGCCGTCATCCATGCGCTCGATCTGCGGGCCGGTCAGGATGGTGTCCGCGTCCAGCCCCACCTGCGCGCAGATGCGGGCGGTCACCAGCTCGTTGTCGCCGGTGAAGACCTTCACTTCCACGCCATGCGCGGCCAGCGCCTGCAGCGCCTGCGCAGCCGACTCCTTCGGCGGGTCCAGGAAGGCCACGTAGCCGACCAGGGTCAACCCGCATTCGTCGGCCTGCGAGTAGGCGGTCTGGCTGGCCGCCGTCTCCTTCATCGCCACCGCCACCACGCGCAGGCCCTGTTCGTTCAGTTCCTCGGTGGTCTGCCGCACCCGCGCCAGGCGGCGCTCGTCCAGCGGCATGTCCTGGCCGTTCTCACGCACGGTGCTGCACACCGCCAGCATCTCTTCCACGGCGCCCTTGCAGATCAGCTCATGGTGATCCTCGCGCTCGGACACCACCACCGACATGCGGCGGCGCTCGAAGTCGAACGGGATCTCATCCACCTTGTGGTAGTCCTGCGACAGCCGCAGCGAACTCTGCAGCTCGACATGCTCCAGCACTGCGCGGTCAAGCAGATTGATCAGGCCGGTCTGGAAGTGGCTGTTGAGGTAGGCGAACGTCAGCACATCCTCGGAATCGTGGCCGAACACATCGGTATGCCGCTCCAGCGCGATCTTGTCCTGGGTGAGGGTGCCGGTCTTGTCGGTGCACAGCACTTCCATGGCGCCGAAGTTCTGGATCGCATCCAGGCGCTTGACGATCACCTTGCGCCGCGACAGCAGCACCGCGCCCTTGGCCAGGGTGGAGGTGACGATCATCGGCAGCATTTCCGGGGTCAGGCCTACCGCCACGGACAGTGCAAACAGGAACGCCTCGGTCCAGTCGCCCTTGGTCCAGCCGTTGATCAGCAGCACGAACGGCACCATCACCAGCGCGAAGCGGATCAGCAGCCAGCTGACGCTGTTGACGCCGGCCTGGAACGCGGTGGGCGCGCGGTCGGTGGCAGTGCTGCGCTGGGCCAGGGTGCCGAAGTAGGTGCGGTTGCCGGTGGCCAGCACCACGGCGGTCGCGGTGCCGGACACCACGTTGGTGCCCATGAACAGCAGGTTGTGCTGCTCCAGCAGGCCGGCCAGGCCATCGCCGGGGTGCGCGAACTTCTCCACCGGCAGCGACTCGCCGGTCATCGCCGCCTGCGCCACGAACAGATCCTTGGCGGTCAGCACGCGGCAATCGGCCGGAATCATGTCGCCGGCCGACAGCACGATGTGGTCACCGGGCACCAGCTCGCGGATCGGCAGGTCCAGCAGGCGGGCCGGGCGACGGCTGTGCAGGTGCGCACCGAAGTACTGGTCGGCCACATCGGCGGCTTCGGTACCCGGATTGCGGCGCAGCACGCGTGCGGTATTGCCGACCAGTGCCTTCAGCCGCTCGGCGGCACGGTTGGAGCGGCCTTCCTGCACGAAGCGGATCAGCGTGGACAGCAGCACCATCGCGCCGATCACGATCGTGGCCTTGATGTCCTCGGTCAGCCAGGACACCGCCGCCAGTACGGTCAGCAGCAGGTTGAACGGGTTGCGGTAGCACTGCCACAGGTGCCGCCACCACGGCAGCGGCTTTTCGTGATCGACCTCGTTGGGGCCGAGCGTGGCCAGCCGCTCCTCGGCCTCATGCGGGCTGAGGCCATCGGCATGCGATTCCAGCGTGGCCAGCAGCTGGGCTTCATCCTGCTGGGCAAGGGTGACCAGGCCGGTGGTGAGCGCGAACGGCGCGGCCTCGGCGCTGCCCGGGCCGAAGCCGGCTTCGGGCATCGCGCGGCGGCGGAACAGGTTGCCTGCGCGACGGCTGCGCAGGAAGGCGTTGAACCAGGCGTTGAGCAGGCTCATGGGACTCTCCTCGAATGTCAGAGCCGGCCGGGGCCGGAACACGAACGGAACGGATGGAACAGGTCAGGCGTGGCGCATCGCCAGCACCGCGGGCGACCACGGCTGCATGTGCAGGCGCTGGCTGCCACCGATACACAGCGGCTTCATCGCATCGCGCAGCGGGTAGGGCAGGTGGCGCAGCACGTTGATGCGCTCGCTGATCGGCAGCAGCGACAGCGCGTCGGCCACCACGCGTGGCGAGCCGAGCGACAGCGAACGGGCGAACATGACCGGGCCGTGCTGCAGCAGCTGGCTGCGCAGGGCGGCAACATCGCGCTCACCGATCAGGCGGCGCAGGGTGATGTAGAGGATCTTGTAGGACATGGGGGCGATCTCCAGGCAGGCGGCACCTGGCGATCCCCCGTCACTCAGGCAGGCAGGGACCGGCGGGCAGGCGCCAGGAACAGGCAACAAGCGGGCATCCGGGGCGCGGTGCGCCCGGCAGGGTCGGGGTCCATCTGCGTCTCCATGAGGGGAGGGGCCGGCCAGGGTTGCCCTGGCCAGTGGCGCTATTGTCCGCCCCTGAATGGGGCAGTCCTAGAGGCTCGTGGGTTAGCCCGGCTATACCTTGGTATAGCCGGGCACGCGTCACGCCGATCAGGGGCGCATCACGGGATCAATGCGCGGTGCTGGTCTGCTTGCACACGTCGTACTCGCCGCGGGTCAGCTTCTGGTCGCGGTCGGTATCGCAGGCGTGCAGGCGCTCGGCCCAGTCGGGTGCCACGGCATCCACTTCGGCCAGGGTGACGATGCCGTCCTTGTCCTTGTCGAGCGATTCATAGGCAGGGATGAGCTTCACTTCGGTTACGTCCTCGGCCGCGGTAGCCTTGCTGGCCTCCTGCGTTTTGGAACAACCGCCCAGCAGCAGGCCCGCGCAAAGGGCGAGGGCGACGGGGAGATAGCGAACACCGGTCATGGCAGGCTCCAGAAGTAGGGAGGTAGGCCAGGGTTGTCCGTGGCCACGGCCGGATCATCGGCGCCTGCTTGTAAGCGAGCTGCGAAGAATCCGCCTGCCTGGCCGGTGGCGGTGGGCGGCCATTCACCGGGCTGCCGTGATCGACGGCGCAGAGGCGGCTGGGTAGAGTCGACTATCGCGCGCAGCGCGGGGTTTTCGGCTTCCCGCCGAGAGCAGTCGACTGACAGTCGACTCTACCTACAAGCCCCGGGATGCCGGCCAGCGGCCGGCACTACCCCTTGTCTTCAGAAACGGTCGGCGAACGCATCCGTGGCGCGTACCAGCGCATCCACCGTCGCCGGCTCGTTCGCGCTGTGGCCCGAGGTCACCATCTCCAGCTTTGCCTCCGGCCAGGCCTTGGCCAGGTCCCAGGCGCTGCGCGGCGGGCAGATGATGTCGTAGCGGCCCTGCACGATCACGCCGGGCAGGTGGCGGATGCGGTCGATGTCGCGCAGCAGCTGGTCCGGTTCCAGGAAGATGCCGTTGCGGAAGTAGTGCGCTTCGATGCGGGCCTTGGCCAGCGTATCCAGCGGGTCATCGGTGGACACCGCATCCACGTCGTGCTGCAGGGTGGCGGCGTTGTCTTCCCAGCCCAGCCAGGCCTGCGCGGCTTCGATGCGGGTCGCTTCATCCGGGCCATCCATGCGCTTCCAGTAGGCCGCAATCATGTCGCCACGTTCGGCTTCCGGGATATAGGCCTCATAGCGGTCCCAGCGCTCCGGGAAGATCCAGCGCGCACCACCATCGGCCTCGGCAAACCAGCGGTTCTCCATTTCGCGGCCAAGGAACACGCCACGCACGATCAGGCCCGTGGCGCGCTCGGGATGCGCCTGCGCGTAGGCCAGCGACAGGGTTGAACCCCAGGAGCCGCCATAGACCAGCCAGCGTTCGATGCCCAGGTGCTCGCGCACCTTCTCGATGTCGGCCACCAGGTCCTGCGTGGTGTTGTCGCGCAGTTCGCCGAACGGCGTGGAGCGGCCGCTGCCGCGCTGGTCGATCAGCACGATGCGGTAGCGCGCCGGGTCGAAGAAGCGGCGGTGGGTGGGCAAGATGCCGGCGCCGGGGCCACCATGCAGGTACACCACCGGGATGCCCTCGGGCGTGCCGCACTCTTCGATATGCAGGGTGTGCAGATCGCTCACCGGCAGGGTGAACTCGCGGTAGGGTTCGATGGCGGGGTACAGGGTGCGCATGGCGGGCGTCTCACAAGCAGGGGCGGCCAGCATAGCGCCGCCGCCTGCGGCTTGCAGCGGCCGGCTCCTGCGCGGCGCTGGAAATGGGCTGGCCGATGCGCATAAGCTTCCGCGATGCAAGCGACCACGACCGGGACGTCCACCTTCAACCTCACCCTCGGCAGCGGCGCACGCGAGCTGCTGAAGTGGATCGCACTGCTGACCATGACCGGTGATCACGTGGCCAAGGTGGTCTTCGGTGGCTACGTGCCGGTGGTCAGCGAACTTGGGCGCATTGCCTTCCCGCTGTTCGCGCTGGTGATGGCTTGCAACTTGGCCCAGCCCGGGGCCGACCCGCGTAAATCGATACGCCGGCTCGCGCTATGGGGGCTGATCGCGCAGCCATTGCACGCACTCGCGTTCGGTTCCTGGCTGCCGCTCAACATCCTGTTGACCTTCGCTCTGGCCGCGGTGGCCGTGCATGCGTTGGCGAACAATCGGCCGGTGCAGCTGTTGCTGGCCGCAGGTCTGCTGCCGATGCTGGTGGACTATCAGTGGGCCGGTGTGGGCAGCGTACTGCTGGCCTGGATCGCGTTCCGGCATCGGGCCTGGTGGTTGTTGCTGGCCGCGCTTGCAGCGGTGTGCTGGGCCAACCACAACGGCTGGGCGTTGCTGGCCATTCCGATAGTGCTGCTGGCGGCGCGGATGACGTGGCAACTGCCGCGCTGGCGCTGGGTGTTCTACGGGTACTACGTGGGGCATCTGGCGGTGCTGGCGTTGATTGCCCATCTGCTTGCGTAATGTCGGAACTGGCATCTCGCATGTCTCGAATGCCGGATGCAGTCAAGGAATGCGCGGTGCCAATGCGGGTGGGGAATGCCGCAGATGGTATGGCGCAAGTTGTTGAATCTTCGGATCGATTGACGATATGCGACAATGCCATCGCTGCGTAAACGTCGCTGTCTTTGCACGTGGGTTGTTGGCGCCTGCCATCCCGTTGTGCACATGATGGGGTGCCACCGAATAAGGGTGGCCGGGGCCTGGAAACCCCGTTGAGTAAGTGCTGTTTACGCTTGCCAGCCGGCGTCGCCTTGCGCGGCGTCGGCTGGCATTCCGTTCGCGTTCCATGGCGGGCGGTGCGTGGAGGTGGGCGCAAGCCCACCGCCCGGGTATAGCACTGACTCACGGGATTTCCAGCCACGTACCGTCCGCCGCCTTGATTGTTAAGGGCGGTGGTCCCGCATGCCTTGCAAGGAGACCTGCCATGAACGCATCGGAGTTCCCTCATCAGCACGCCCCGGCCAATGCCGATGAAGGGCACGACATCGCGACTGATCCCAACAGCCTGATGGCCCTGCTGCATCGCATCGGGTTGGGCGCGGCCGCCGACGGCCAGCCCTGGCCCGAGCGCCATCAGCTGCCGGGCCGCTGCCTGGCGTTGGCCGACGCCGACGGTGCGCTGGCCGGGCTGCGTATCGTGCAGGAAATCCTGCTGGCGGCCGAACGCGCCCGCCAGAATGGCGGCCCGGATCAGTACGTGGGCGATCGGGTGATGGAGGGGTTGAAGCTGGCGGCATTGGCGTTGACCAATCAGGCGATTTATCGCCTGCACCCGGAATAGAACTACGCCACGCCCAGCGGCATTCGGGTTCTCTGTAGAGTCGAGCCATGCTCGACTCCTCGGGGAAATCGGAGTCGAGCATGGCTCGACTCTACAGGTGAGGCATGTCTGGCGCGGAGGCCGCCCGGCTCAGAAATCCATCGTGGCCGACAACAACACCGTCCTCGGCGCACCCAATGCGAGGCTCGACAACAACGGCATGCCCCAGTACGCCTTGTTGGTCACGTTGTTCACGCTGGCGCGCAGCGCAAGCGGCCGCCCGGCCATCGTGGTGTTGTAGCGCGCACCCACATCAAACAACGTACGCCCCGGCACCGACAGGCGATTGTCGGCACTGATGTACTGCTTTGACATCGCGGTGGCATTGCCGGTCAGGGTCAAGCCCTCCAGCGCCGGCACATCCCATTCCACACCCAGCTTCGCCTGCCGCTGCGCAACGGCAGTAGCAATACGGCCTTCATTCACGCCACCGGCGGTGCGGGTCAGCTTCGGTTGCACGTAGGCCAAACCGCCGAGCAGGCGCACGCCATCCAGTGGCGAGCCGAAGAAGCCCCATTCCACGCCACGGTTACGCTGCTCGCCACCGAACGAGAAGATATTCGTGACCGGATCGGTGTAACTGCTCGGGCGCTTGATCTCGTACACGCTGAAGGTATGCGCGAACCTGCCCAGGTCCAGCTTCAGGCCCAGCTCCTTCTGCTTGGTACGGAACGGTGCGAACACATCGCCGGCATTGGCGGCGGTCATCGGCGCGGTGGTGCCCTGGCTGAGGCCTTCGATGTAATTGGTGTAGACCGAGATCGTGTCGGTGGCCTTCACCAGCAGGGCCGCTGCCGGGGTGGTGGCGCTCTCGTCATAGCGCGAGGTGCTCGCACCGCTGGCCACGTTGAAGGTCTCGCTGACCACCTGCTGGCGGCGCACGCCCAGCGTCAGCTGCACGCGGTCATCGGCGAAGGACAACGTGTCGGCGAAGCCGATGCTGTCCAGCCGCAACTCGGTGTGCGAGATATGCGGTGCAACGAACGGCGCGGCAGGGCCCCACACCGGGTTGTACAGGTTGGTGGTCCAGTCCCAGCCCGGCACGCTGCGGCGGCCGTAGTCGTTCTGGGTGTGCTGGTAGTGGGTCACGTTGGCGGCCCATTGATGGCCGACGCTGCCGGTACGGAAGCTGCCGCGCAGCCCGGCATCACCGGATTGCTTCGTGATGTCGAACGCCAGCTGGCCCATCACCGTAGTGAAATCACCGGCCGGGTTGAGGACCTGCGCACTGATCGAGCCGTTGTAGCGGTAGTCGGTCTTGCTGGTGCCATAGGCCAGGTAGGCCATCAGGTGTTCGTTGATGTCCAGCTCAGCACGCAGCATCGCGCCCTTGTCCTGGCTGTCCACGTAGGCCCAGTCCGGGTTGATCAGGGTGTCGCCACGCGGTGGCCGCGGAATCGCCACGCCCGGTGCCAGGCCGACACCACGGGCGGGGCCATCGACGCGGTCGTCGGCGCTGTACAGATCAGCGGAGAGGCGGGCGCGCTCGCCGCGCCAGTCCAGCGCCAGCGAACCCAGTTGCACCTTCTTGCTCTGCTTGCCGACCGCACCGTCGCCATCACGGTACGCGCCGTTGAAGCGAATGCCGAACTGCTGGTCGGCGCCCAGGCGACGACCCACATCCACATGGGTGCCGAACTGCGCATCGGAGGCGAAGTTGGCGCTGACCCGCAGCAATGGCTGGTCACCCGCACGCTTGGGTACCAGGTTGATGCTGCCACCGACCGAGCCGCCCGGTGGCATGCCGTTGAGCAGTGCGGACGGGCCCTTCAAGACCTCGATGCGCTCGAACATTTCCGGCGAGGTGCGGTAGTACGGCGCCATGCCGCTGAGGCCATTGAAGGTGGTGTCGCTGGTGTTGGAGGCGAATCCGCGGATCGCGTAGTTTTCGCTCCAGGAACCGGTGACGCCGTTGCTGAACACCGTGGGGTCGGTGGCGGCGATGACGTCGGTGAGGTCCTTGGCCTGGCGGTCGCGGATGAAGGCTTCGGTGTAGCTGACCGTACTGAACGGCGTATCCATGAAGTCTTTGTCGCCGAGCAGGCCAACCCGGCCACCCGAGGCCACCTGGCCGCCGGCGTAGTCGCCGGTCACCCGGCGCTGTTCCTGCACCTGCACCGAGGGCAGGGTGGACGGCGCGGAGTCGGCCAGCGCAGCGAACGAGGCCAGCAGCCCCAGCGCCAGAGCCGAAACCCGATAACGCCGAGCCATCGGCGGATGCATCTGCACGCGGCTCGCGGCGGCCGCTGCGGGCTGCAGCGGAGAGGAAAAGTGGTACACGGTCATGCCAGGTTCCTGTGAATCGCAGGTGCGAACGCGCCTGGCGCGCTGCCGACGGCAAGCACGGGGGAGGGCGCAGCGCAGGGTTGTCGGCTGGGTGGGGACCTGGCGGGAAGTGAGCCATGGGCTCGATTGCGGACGGCGGCGGGGTTGCGAACCAGGCGCATTCCGAATTAGTTGATTAAATTAAACTAAACCATATGAAGCGGACAAGAGGGTCCCTTTGCTGGCACCCTCGCTACGGTATGAACACGCACCCTGAAACCCCGGCGTCGGCCCGTGGCCGTCCGCCCACCATCACCCCCGATCGCCTGGCCGACATCGGCATCAAGCTGGGCCTGCCGAACCTGACCATGGCCAACGTGGCCGCCGAACTGGCGGTGACCCAGGCCGCGCTCTACAAGCGCGTGGCCAACCTGGAGGCCTTGAAGCGGCTGGTGGCCGATACGGTGTTCCAGCGCTGGCAGATTCCGCGCGCCTCGGCCGATGCGCCGGGTGGGCTGCAGGCGTACCTGCTGGGGTTCGTCGATTCGCTGTGCGAGGTGGTGAAAGCGCACCCCGGGCTGCCGCCGTACCTGCTGCGCCGTTCGGTGGCGACCACGCCGATGCTGGACAAGATCGCCTCGCACCAGGCCCATGTGGCCGATGTGTTCGGCCTGCCGCTGGACAAGGCACGCTGGCTGCTGGCCACGATCGCGTTCTACTGCATTGCCGGTGCGGATACGGTCTACGGGATTGCCGACGACGAAGAGGGCCAGGTGATCACCGAGTTCAAGCAGGGCATGCGTGCGCTGGTGATCGGTTCGCTGGAGGTGTTGGAACTTCGGTAGATCCACGCCATGCGTGGATGCCGTTGCACGGTTCGCCACGGCGCCATCCACGCGTGGCGTGGATCTACAATGCGGCCATGCCTGCCACGCCCACCCTCGATGATCTGCGCCGCCATGCGGTGGCGCGCACGCTGTTCAAGCCCACCACGCTGCTGACTGCGATCCGGCGCCTGGGCTTCGTGCAGGCCGACCCGATCCGCGCACCGGCACGCGCGCAGGACCTGACCCTGCGCCACCGGGTAAAGGACTACCGCGCCGGTGACCTGGAGCGGCGCTATACGCGCCTGCCGGTGGAAGAGGATTGCCTGGTGAACTACGGCTTCCTGCCGCGCGAGCATCTGGCGTTGATGCATCCGCGCGTGTCCAGGCGCGCATGGGATGCCGAGACCCAGCGCCGAGCGGAGGACGTGCTGGCCTTCGTGCGCGAGCGCGGAAGCGTGCACCCGCGTGAGGTTGAACAGGCGTTCGCGCATGGGCGGGTGACCAACTACTGGGGCGGCACCAGCAATGCCAGCACGCACCTGCTGGACGGCATGCATTACCGCGGCCTGCTGCGCGTGCAGCGGCGCGACAGCGGCACCCGCATCTACGCGGTGGCCGACCACGCGGAGGCGGATGCCAGCGAACAGGCGCAGATCGAACGCGCCGCCGCCTTGATCGATCTGGTGGTGCGCAAGTACGCGCCACTGCCATCGGCCAGCCTGACCTACCTGGTGCGCCTGCTGGGCTACGGCGCACCGCATCTGGCCGAGCAGACCCGGCAGGCCTTGAAGCTGGCCAAGCAACAGCTGGCCAGCTGCACGCTGGACGGCACCACCTGGTACTGGCCGGCGGACGAGAACCCGCGCTCGCGCCGGTATGCACCGGACGAACAGGTGCGCCTGCTGGCGCCGTTCGACCCGGTGGTGTGGGACCGCCGACGTTTCGAGCTGCTGTGGGGCTGGATCTACAAGTTCGAGGCCTACACGCCTGCGCCGAAGCGCCAGTACGGCTACTACGCGTTGCCGGTGCTGTGGCACGACCAGGTGGTGGGCTGGGCCAATCTCAGCGTACGCGACGGTGAACTGGCGTCCAGCGTGGGCTATGCCGGCAAGTCACTGGCCCGCGACAAGGTGTTTCGTGGCGCGCTTGAAGACGAACTGCAGCGCATGGCGGAGTTCCTGTAGCGCCGAGCCATGCTCGGCTGTTCGAGGCAACGTTCATCGCGCCCGGTAGTCGCCAACCTTGGTTGGCGGCCTTGATGCATCGGCGCCCACCAAGGTGGGCATCTACCGGTCAAGTGGCGTCCTTGCGCTCAGCATCTTCGATGCAGGGGCTGACGCGGCGGCCGATGTCCGTCCGCGAGGTGACCGCCAATCCTGGTTGGCACCGTTGCCCCGGTAGTCGCCAACCTTGGTTGGCGCCGTGGTGCATCGGTGCCCACCAAGGTGGGCATCTACCGATCAAGCGGCTTCCTTGTGCTCCGCATCTTCCATGCCCGGGCCGACGCGGCGGCCGATGTCCTTCAACCGCGCCAGCTGATCCACCATCGACGGTGCATCATCCAAGCTGCCGACGAACGTCCACAGGTAGGTCATCACCGCGTACACATGGCCCGGGGTCACCCCGTCGGTGGTGGCGAGACGGCCGATGGTCAGTGCGAACAGCACCGCTGCCGCTGCACCAACGACCACGAAGGCACCGGCTTCGCGATCGGAGAGCAGGATGCGCAGCCGCGACAGCGTGGTGTAGTGGCGACGCAGCACCGAGGGACTGACCCGGTCGACCAGGCGGATCTCATGCTCCAACCGATTGTTCAGGCGTCCATGCAGCTGCTCGTTGCGGCGTGCGAACGACGGCAGCAGCAACAGCGCGCCCAACAACGCGACGAGGCTTGCGGCGCCCACCAGCGGTTCGATCGCCAGCAGCATCGCCGCCGCACCGAACATCGATACCAGCGCGGTGGCGATGATCGGCACGTGCTTTTCGAAGAAGTCGACGAATTCACGGGCCAGCACAACGCGCGCGGCCGAGGTGGAGGTGGCCTGGCCCAGCCTGCGCTGCGCCTGCACCACGTTCACCGCCAGGTCGGCATAGATGCGGGTGAAGGTACGGGTATCGACCGCACGGCGGGCAGCACCGACCAGCCAGAACAGCAGGACCACACCGGCGTAGGAGATGGCGTGGCCGATGTTGCCGCGGATGATCGCGTCCACCGCGAAGCCGGCAAACAGCGGATACGCCAGCAGCAGCGCGTTCTCCAGCGCCACCAGCGAGAAGGTGCCGGTGAGCTGCCAGGGGTAGGTGTGCAGGATGGCCTTGAGGGTGGCGGCCGCATTCTGCTGGCCGATGCTGCCGGCGGCGGCCGCTGGATTGTGGGGGTGTTTCATGGGATGTCAGGGTGGGTCGGGGACAGGGCAGGGGACGGATGCCTGCCATCTCCCGGGTCGCGCCCAGTATCTGCAGCCCTTTGGAGCGGGCGTGGAGGATCGATGGAGATTGCGTGGAGAAGCCGGCGGCGTTCAGCCACGCGCGTGGTGCCCACCAAGGTGGGCCGCTACCGGAGCAACGTCTTCCGCAATGCTGCGTCCTTAACGACGCGCATGCACCGGCCAGCGGATCTCGAACGAACTGCCACCCCGTTCGGTGGCCCGGCATAGCGCCGTTCCGTGATGGGCCACGGCAATCGCGCGCACCACGGCCAGGCCCAGCCCGGAGCCACCGCTCTGCCGCGAACGCGAGACATCGGTGCGCTGGAACGCTTCGAAAATGCTGTCACGCAGTTCGTCCGGCACGCCGGGGCCACCATCCTCCACAGCCACCGTGCAATGGCCCTGGCCCAGCGTGACGCGCACCCGCAGCGGACAGGGAATGGCATGGCGGCGCGCGTTCTCCAGCAGCGCCAGCACCGCCTGGCGGATGCGCGCCGGATCGCAGTCGGCCAGCGAAGGCCGTGCGTCCAAGGTTACCGAGAAGCCACTCTCGGTCAGCGCCTCGGACATCGCTTCGACCACCGCAGCCACCTGCACGCTGACATCGCTGCGCTGCAGGCGCAGGTCCAGGTGACCGCTCTCGGCCAGGCTGACCACGCGCAGGTCCTCGATGATGCGGGTGAGGCCCTCCAGCTGGGTGAGCATGCTGTTGAACTGCTCGGGGCCAGGCTCGAACACGCCTTCGGCGATGCCCTGCAGGCGGCCGCGCAGGATGGTCATCGGCGTGCGCAGTTCGTGCGCGATCGCCGCGTTCCAGAACACCCGGTTCTCCGACATGCGGCTGAGCCGCTCTGCCATGGAATTGAAATCGCTGACCAGCGTGGCCGCTTCGACCATCGTGGTGTCACCGCCGCGCGCGCGCGCCTCCAGATCGCCGCTGGCGACCCGGCGCAGGCTTTCGGCCACCGAGTTCAACGGCGTGATGATGCGCCGGGTCAGGCGCGAGGCGACCAGCGTGGCGAAGATGACCACCACGGTGGCGGTCAAGCCGATCCACAGCCACTCCAGCCCCGAGGGCATGATGGTTTCCGGCTGGTCATACCAGCGCGGGTAGAACACTTCCATCAGGTAGTAGAACAGGTAGAAGCCGCTGATCGACAGCACCGTCGAACACAACGAGGCCACCGTGATGGACAGCGTGATCTGGCGTCCGATGCTCTTGCCTTTGGGGTTCATCATTCAGTCCAGGAAACGGTAGCCAACGCCGCGAATGGTGGCGGGAATGCCGATGACGCCCACATCCTCCAGCTTGCGCCGCAGTTTGCTGACATGGCTGTCGACGGTGCGTTCCTGCGCATCGCCTTCGGGCAGGCAGGCGTGCAGCAGATCCACCCGCGCATGCACCTGCCGCGGCGCGCGTGCCATATGCACCAGCAGCCGGAACTCGGTGAGGGTGAAGTTCAGCGCATGCACCTGCTCGCCGTTGCGCACCGTTACCTCGTGGCTGCGCAGGTCGATCTCGAACGGCCCCTGGCGGATCAGCCCATTGGGCTCTTCGACCACGGTGCGGGAACTCCGGCGCAACACGGCCTGGATGCGGGCGACGATCTCGGCAGGATTGAACGGCTTGGCCACGTAGTCGTCGGCGCCCACGCGCAGGCCGGTCAGCTTGTCCACGTCCTGGTCGAGCGCGGTGAGCATGATCACCGGGGTGTTGCCGCGCCGGCGCAGTTCGCTCAGCACCTGCCAGCCATCCAGCTTGGGCATCTGCACATCCAGCAGCACCAGGTCCGGACGCAGTTGGCGGTGGCTGGCGAGCGCCGCCTCGCCGTCGGCGGCGCGTGCGCTGCGCAGGCCGGAACGGGCCAGGTAGGCGCCGAGGATGTCGGCGATTTCACCCTCATCTTCGGCAATCAGCACCAAGGGGGCCGGTCGGGTACGGAGATCGTGTTTCATTGCGTGCTGCGGGTTCGAGGCCAGGGCGGGCAGGGGCGGGATCAGGGGCAGGGTCATCGTCGGTATTCCATTTCCTGCGTTTCTTCATTGGCAGCCCAGGCCAGGGTGGCCAGCACCAGCGTGCGCTGCAGGCTGGGCTCCATTGCACCTGCGCCGCGCAGCTGCTGCAGCATCAGCGGGGACACCGACGGCGACAGCTTGCTCCAGCGCGAGGCCATGGGAGTGGCGTCCACCCGGGCCTGCAGCCGCGCGGCCATGCCCACGATGGTGCGCAGGCGCACTGCCAGCAGGGCGGCGACCACGGCGGTGGCAAGGGCAAGCAGCAGATGCAGGGTGACGTTGGCCGCCGGGTGCGCTGTCGCCCAGACCGCCAGGCCGATCAGGGCCAGCGCTGCGAGGGATCCGGCGCGGCGGGTGCGGCCGGGCCCATCACTGCGGAACCCCACCAGCGCGGCGGCCCCGAAGCCGGCCAGCAATGGCAGTACCGGATACGGCGCGACCCACATCCATGTGCTGGTCGATGCCAGCACCAGTGCGATCAACCACGGCGAAGGCGCACACCACGCCAGGTAGGCACGGCGCACGTCGATGGGTGGCAGGTCTGGGTATGAAAGGGACACGGCAGGCTGGCAGTCGGCGAGGCCGACGAGGCTAGCGACCGTTGATGGAGACTCGGTCGAGATTGTGTCGAGATTGCGTGGATGCGAGCTATCGCGTTCAGGCGCGGGGCTGATGCCTGAACGGCCGCTACGCCTCCATGAAATCTCCACGGTGGCTCCAAGAAACGTCCATCGGTGGCTTCCAGACTGCGGTTTCGGTGGTCGCGCTGGGCGACTGCACCCAACCGGGCGTTTCGATGAGCAACCGCAGGACCTGGATCATTGCCGCCGCCGTGGCCACGCTGGCCGCCGGCGCTGGATGGTGGGCGTTTGCCGGCGGCGATGATGCCGCGCTGATCACCGCGCCGGCAAGGGTGGCGGATCTGGAGAAGACCGTACAGGCAGTCGGCCGGGTCCATCCGAAGGAGCTGGTGGCGGTGGGTGCGCAGGTGTCCGGCCAGGTCAAGCGCCTGCATGTGGTGCTGGGCCAGCGCGTGCAGGCCGGCGATCTGATCGCCGAGGTCGATTCGCAGCCGCAGCGTATCGCGCTGCGCAGCGCCGAGGCGGCCACCAACACGCTGCGTGCCCAGCATGCCGCCAGCCAGGCCCGCTATGCGCAGGCCAGTCGTGCTTACCAGCGCCAGTCGCAGCTGGTGGCATCGCGCCTGGTGTCTCAGGAAGGATTCGAAGCCGCGCGCGTGGCACGCGATGCGGCGCTTTCGGAGGTGGCCGCGCTGCAGGCGCAGATCGACCAGGCGGTGACCCAGGTCGAAACCGCACGGATCAACCTGGGCTATACCCGCATTGTGTCGCCCAGCGATGGCTACATCGTGGCCATCGTCACCAAGGCCGGGCAGACGCTGAACTCGATGCAGACCACGCCAACCATCGTGATGCTGGCACAGATGGACACGATGACCGTGCGTGCCGAGATCGCCGAGGCCGATGTCGAGCTGGTAGCGCCGGGACAGGCGCTGTGGTTCTCGACATTGGGGCCGAGCGGCCGTCGCTATGAATCCCATCTGCAGCAGCTGGAGCCTGCGCCATCCTCGATTGCCGACGTCGCCTCCGGCAATGCGGGCGGCTCTGCGCAGACGCCGAAGGCGGTGTACTACGCCGGCCTGTTCGATGTGGCCAATCCTGGCCTGAAGCTGAAGCCTTCGATGACGGTGAAAGTGACCCTGCAGCTGGCGCGGGTCGCCAACGCGCTGCAGGTGCCTTTGACGGCAGTGGCCGGGCCGGATGACAAGGACGGCAACCGCGGCACCGTGCGTGTGGTTGATGCCAAGGGCCGCCCCCAGGAACGTGCGGTGACGACCGGCCTGCGCACCGCCACCGCCGTGCAGATCCTGTCCGGCCTGCGTGAGGGTGAGAACGTGGTGGTCGGCCAGGCACCCAGCGGTGCTGAGCCGGAAGCCGCCAGCCTGTTGGGGATGTGAGCATGGCCGACGCACTGCTTGAACTGCATGGCGTATCGCGCGCCTATCGCTCGGCCGCCGGCGAGGTGGTGGTGCTGAAGGACGTTTCGCTGCGCATCGATGCCGGCGAGTTCATCGCCATCATTGGTCCCTCGGGCTCGGGCAAGTCCACGCTGATGAACATCCTTGGCTGCCTGGACCGGCCGACCGAGGGCAGCTATCGGGTGAACGGCGAGGCCACCGAGCAGATGGCGCCCGACGCGCTGGCACGCCTGCGCCGCGAGCATTTCGGTTTCATCTTCCAGCGCTACAACCTGATGGAGAACCTGAGTGCCACCGAGAACGTGGCGCTGCCGGCGGTCTATGCGGGCGTGGACGCAGAGACGCGTAATGCGCGCGCACGCACACTGCTGGAAACGCTGGGGCTGGGCGAACGCATGGCGAACCGGCCGAGCCAACTGTCCGGCGGCCAGCAGCAGCGCGTGTCTATTGCCCGTTCGCTGATGAACGGCGGCGCGATCGTGTTGGCCGATGAACCGACCGGCGCGCTGGACCACGCCAGTGGTCAGCAGGTGATGGCCGAGCTGAAGCGCCTGCACACGCAAGGCCACACGGTGATCCTGGTGACGCACGACGCAGCGATCGCCGCCAACGCGGCGCGGGTGATCGAGATCGCCGACGGCCGGGTGGTGGCCGACCGCGGCGACCGGGGCCCGCGTGCTGCGGCTGAAACACCCGAGCCCGAACGGGGCGGTTCGCCGGTCACCGAGCGCCGTGCACGCATGGACGCCGTCCGCGAAGCCGCGCGCATGGCCGTGCGCTCGATGCTGGCCCATCGCCTGCGTACGCTGCTGACCATGCTCGGCATCATCATCGGCGTAGCAGCGGTGGTGACCGTGGTTGCGCTGGGCAAGGGCGCACAGGCGCAGGTCGAATCACAGATCAACGAACTGGGCGCCAGCACGCTGGAAATTTTCCCGGGCGCCGATTTCGGTGACCCGCGTTCGGCGGAGATCGAGACACTGGTGGTGGGCGATGCGGACCATCTTGCGGCGTTGAGTTACGTGGACAGCGTGAGCCCGAACCTGAGCGGATCGGTGGCGGCGCTGCAGGGCAACCGGCGTGCCAACACCCAGGTGCTGGGCGTAGGGGCCGACATGCCGCGCGTGCGTGGGCT
This sequence comes from Stenotrophomonas sp. AG209, assembly GCF_003550055.1. Classification (NCBI taxonomy): domain Bacteria; kingdom Pseudomonadati; phylum Pseudomonadota; class Gammaproteobacteria; order Lysobacterales; family Lysobacteraceae; genus Stenotrophomonas; species Stenotrophomonas sp. AG209. Next base: position 419,393 of record NZ_QXDB01000001.1, on the reverse strand, counting down.
GCGGCTGAAGGCCGGCCGCTTCTTCACCGACGCCGAAGTCGATGCGCACCGCGCGGTGGGCGTAGTCGACCAGAAGGCCGCCAAAGCGCTGTTCAGCGGCAGCCCGATCGGCAGCACGGTGCTGCTGGGTGGCATGCCGGTGGAGGTGATCGGTGTGGTCGGGGCCAATGCGTTCGCGGGTGGTGCAACCCCGACGGTCTACGTGCCGTACACCTCGGCGGCCTCGCGGCTGCTGGGCAGCCAGCGGCTGGAGAGCATCACCGTGCGCGTACGCGACAACGTGCCCACCAATGCCGCCGAGGCCTCGCTGGGCACCGAGCTGGAGCGCCTGCATGGCCGCCGCGATTTCTTCATCTACAACGCCGACCAGATCCGCAAGGCGGTGATGAAGTCCAGCCAGACCATGGCCGCGCTGGTTTCGGCCATCGCAGCAGTTGCGCTGGTGGTCGGCGGGGTGGGGGTGATGAACATCATGCTGGTCTCGGTGAAGGAGCGCGTGCGCGAGATCGGCGTGCGGCTGGCGGTGGGCGCGCGGCAGGGCGACATCCTGCGCCAGTTCCTGATCGAGGCCGTACTGATCTGCCTGTTCGGTGGCGTGCTGGGCGTGCTGTTCGCATTCGGGGTGGGTGCACTGTCCAGCCTGCTGTCGCTGGGTGTGCCGTTCCTGTTCACCGCGGGCCCGGTGCTGGCCGCACTGGCGTGCTCTTCGGCCATCGGGCTGGGCTTTGGCTACTTCCCGGCACGCAGCGCGGCGCAGCTGGATCCGATCCAGGCGCTTGCGGCGGAATGAACGTGTCAGCGTGGCGGGAAGGCGATGACGATGTCGTTCAGCGGCAATTGGTTGCCGCGCGGCACGAGCACGCCGGGTTTCCAGGCCTCCCCTTGGCCGAACAGCTGCGCCTCGCTTTCAGGCCCGAAATCGTCGAAGGCCTGGAAGACGTACGGAATGCCCTCGGATCCTTCAAATGTGGCCTTGTTGGAGAGCTGGAAGTGCAGGTGGGGCGCGGCGGAGTTGCCCGACTGGCCGAGCTGGGCCAACGCCTGTCCGCGCTGGACCCGTTGCCCGGGCGCTACCTTGATGCTGCCGGTGCGCAGATGGGCGTAGCTGGCAAAGACGCCTGGCGAAATTTCCAGGACAACGTAGTTGCCGAACAGGCCATCCGCTGTCAGTGAGACGGGTTCCGGCTGCGCGGTCAGCGGCGGGTGTTCGGGTTGCCCATCACGGACCGCGCGCACGAGGCCGTCGGCGACGGCCAGCACGGGCGCCGCATAACCCACCCAGTCCGAATGGCGGGTGTGCTGCAGATCGCGGGTCGTTGGGCGCACGGCACGCCCACGGTCGTCGACGCCGACCAGATCGAGCGCGAAGCGCTGCGGAATGGTCAGATCACCATTCACCGCCACCAGGCTGCCCCAGTGGTGCGACTGCGCCGCGCCAGGCCCTTCGTGGGCGAGCCATCGGCCGCCGTGCAGGGGCGGACCGAGCGCCATCACCGGCGCCGCGTTGATCGCAACCCGGGCGCCATCCAGTTCCACGCTGCCTTGCTGCCCGGTGCCCAGCAGCATGCGGTGGCGAAGGACGTGCGGCACGTTATCGGTGGCCGGCAGTGACAGCCACAGGAACACCACCATGCGCTTTCCCGCAGCAATGGAGATGGCGTCATCCTCTGAAGGCGACGGCCGTACCCAATGGCGCAGGGCAGGGGCATCCAGGCTCAGCAAAGGCGTCTCGGCATCGTCGCCGAACACCTGCAGCGATTGCGGCTGCAGCGCCCCGGTGTCGCCGTAGTAGTTGGTGATGTGCAGCTCGTAGGCCAGATGGCGCAGGCCGTCGCTGCCAACGAAGGGAGTCGGTGCGAAGGGCACCCGTGCTTCGACCGGCGCAGGCGCAGGCGTTGGCAACGCGGGGGAAGGAAGCAGCAACAGCAGCAGAGCCAGGCAGACGCTGCGGGTCATGCGTGTTCCCCCAAGGCCGACGGTGGCCGCTGCCGAGCATAACGCTACGCCGGGGGCGCCGGTACACCGGCGGGCGCGTCAGGGCTCCGGACGGGGATGCTGGCGCACGCGTGCGCGCTCGCGATACAGGCGGCTGTCGGCACGCTGCAGGGTATCGGCCACCGATTCGCCCGGGGTGTGGTGGGTCGAACCGAGCGAGAACGGCGTGGGTGACTGCCCCGCCTGCTGCACATACCACTGCTCCAGTGCGGCCAGTCGTCCCGGTTCCGGCGCGGTCAGCACCACCATGAATTCGTCGCCGCCCATGCGCACCACGTTCTCCGCCGCACCCAGCGGCGCACGCAGGAAGGCGGCAAACTCGACCAGTACCGTGTCACCCCGCGCATGGCCCTGGGTGTCGTTGATCTGCTTGAAATGATCCAGATCGAACATCAGGCAGGCCCAGGGCTGGTCGATCAGTTCGTCCAGGCGTGGCAGGAAGCGGCGGTTGTAGCTCTGGGTGAGCGGATCCTTGAAGGACATCTCGCGCAGTTGCTGTTCCTGCATCCGCAGCGCCGTCACGTCCTGCGCATGGCCCAGCACGTATGGGAGATTGGCCTCGCTGTCGAGCACGTTGTGATAGGCCCAGAAATGCCGGGTACCATCGGCGGCGATCAGCTCGATGACGCCGGCATCGGTGTGGTTGACCGCGATGCGTCCCAGATACGCCTTGAAGGCGGCCCGTTTCTCCGGCGGCATCAGGTCGCACAGGCTGCGCCCGATCATGTAGCTCTCATCGAAGCCCAGTGACTGCACGGCCGCCGGGTTCACCGAGGTCAGCACGCCATCCAGCGTATGCGTGCAGATCAGGCCAAGGCTGTAGTGGAACAGCCGCCGGTAGCGGGTTTCGCTGGCCTCCAGGGCATCCAGCGCGGCACGTTCCTCGGTGATGTCCTGGATGGCGCCGACCAGCCGCGGCCGGCCATTGACCTGCTGCCGGCCTCCAACCACGCGGGTCCAGATGGCGCGGCCATCGGCGGTGGTCATCGGCAACTGCACCTCCCACGACGTGCCTTCATCGATGCAGCGCTGCACGGCCGTGCGGATGATGTTGCGGCTGTCCTCGCGATAGAACGAGAGCGCGGTGTCGAGCGTCGGTTCGAAGTTGCTGCGCACGCCATGGATCTGCTTGGTTTCGCGGGTCCAGCGCACTTCGTTGCTGGCCAGGTCCATTTCCCAGCCGCCCACCCGCGCCGCACGGTTGGTGCGTTCCAGGAAGTCCTCGCTGCGCTTCAGTTCACGATGGAGGGCTTTGGCCTGGCCGACCTGCGCCATCAGCGTGCTGCGCTGCTCCAGTACCTGGGTGGTGACCCGCGCCAGATGCACCATCAGTTCGCGCTGCGAGGGAGACAGCACGCCCGGCATCGGGTCAAGCAGGCACAGCGTTCCTATGCGCGCGCCGTGCGCCGAGCCGAGCGAGATGCCGGCGTAGTGACGGATGCGCGGGCCACCGGTGACCAGCGGATTGGTGGCGAATCGCGGGTCCTGGCGCGCGTCCGGGATCTCGAACAGCGCGTCCTGCTGGATGGCATGCGTACAGAACGAAATCTCGCGTGCGGTTTCGCTGACGCCTTCCAGCCCGATGTTGGCCTTGAACCACTGCCGCTCGTCGGCCACCACCGAGATCAGGCCCATGGTCATGCCGGTGGCGGTGCGGGCGGCGGCGACGATCGCATCAAAAACGGGCTCTGGCGGGGTGTCGAGCAGATGCAGGCGGTCGAGTTCAAGCAGTCGTTCGGCTTCGTCCATGGCGCTTTTCAGGGCAGGGTGGCGAGGGCGGCTTCGGCGGCTGTCGGGCACTACGCTAGTGCGTACCGCGTTATGTATCGCCACGACGGGGTGACGCCGACGTGACGCATCCCGGTCAGGGTTTGCGGGGCACGCGCGAAGGGCGTACCGAAACGTGACGGTGGTCGCGAACATGCCAGCGCCAGGGAAAGTCCACCGCACGGGTGATGCCGATACGGGGCCCGACCACCGGATCCCTGGGGGGAGGCACGCCATCGCTGGCAATGACGATGCCCTGGCTGCCGGTCACCAGGTCTGCGCCATCGAAGCTGCGGTCCAGCCCGAAGGCCTGCGAGAGCTTGCCGGGGCCGCTGGCCAGATCATGGTCACGTCGGGCTGCCGGGCGCAGTGCGCGCATTCGTTCCAGCCCCTCCAACGGCTCGGCGGCGCGCAGCAGGACGGCCACGCCTTCACCGATGTGGCCGCAGACCACGTTGCTGCCCCAGTGCATGCCGTAGGTGAAGTAGACATACAGATGGCCGGCCTCACCGAACATGCTGGCGGTGCGTGGTGTCTGCCCGCGATAGGAGTGCGCGGCCGGATCGATGCTGCCGGCATAGGCCTCGACCTCGACGATGCGGGCCGCGCGACCATCGTTGCGTACCAGCAGCTTGTTGAGCAGCTCGGGCGCAACGTCGGTAGAAGGGCGCTGGTAGAAGCGGCGCGGAAGAATCTGCAGTGAAGCGGGCAACCAGTCCGGCACGGTAGTGGCAGCCTCAGGTGAAAGAGAGTGGCACTGTGGCATCGGTCAGGTGAAACGGGCGCAGACGCAGCATCATTCCGGCGCAGGCGGCGCGGCCAGTGCCGCTCGCCGCGCGGCATAGACTTCGGGCGTCTGCGGTTTGATGAACAGTGCGACCAGTTCCGGATACTCCCGCTTTACCGCCGTTTCGATGCGGGTGATGCAGGCTTCAATCTGCGGGGTCTGCCGATCGTCCTCGAACTCTGCGCTGAGCATGGCCACGACCTGTTCCGGCCCCATCTGCATGGTGGTCACGCCGTTCGCGCGACGCAGGTCCGGATCGGTTTCGGCCACCGCCATGATCCGCTCGGCCACCGCGGGGTGGGCAGGCTCTCCGACCAGCAGGCCCTTGGTCTCACGCGCCAGAAGGAAGGCCGTTGCGGCCAGCACGCCGGCGATGCACAGTGACGCAACGCCATCAAGCACCGGCATTTCCAGCAACTGGGCGGCCAGCAGCCCGATCAGCGCGAAGCCCAGGCCCAGAAGGGCGGCACTGTCCTCCAGCAACACGGTGAAGGTGGACGGGTCCTTGCTGCGGCGGAAGGCTTCGAAGTAGCCGAGTTTGCCCTTGGTACGCCGGAATTCCCGCAGCGCCACCCACCAGGAAGCACCCTCGAACAGGATGGAAATGCCTAGCACGCTGTAGCTCAGCGCGTGGTTGCTGGCCGGTTCCGGCCGGCGGATGTGCTGGATGCCCTCGTAGGCCGAAACACCGGCACCGGCCGCGAACACCAGCAGGGCGACGATGAAGCTCCAGAAGTACAGCTCGCGGCCATAGCCGAAGGGATGTACCGGGTCAGGGGCCTTGCCTGCACGGCGCAGGCCGTACAGCAGCAGTACCTCATTGAGAGTGTCGACCAGTGAATGCACGCCCTCGCTGAGCATGGCCGAGCTGCCGGAGATGCCGGCTGCGATGAATTTGGCCACGGCGATGGCCAGATTGCCCGCAAGGGCTGCATAGATGACGAGGCGGGAGCCGGTGGGGGCGGACATTTCGGCGGCGGGGTGAGGCGGACGCCTGATCTTCCCGATCAGCGCGTGCCCACTGCGTGCACGGTGCGATCAGCGCCCCTTGAAATTGAGATACAAGCGCGCGCCATCCGATTCACGGTACCCCGTCCAGCGTCCACCTCCCGAGGCACGGAAGCGCCCGAATACGGTGTTGCTGGTATCGGTAAGCAGCAGCTGGTTGCCCGACAGCACCCAGCGGTTGGCCGAGAAGAAGCCGTCCGGGCAGCCGGCAGGCACGTAGGCACTGTAACCGCCGAACCACGCCATGTTCTTCAGTTCGATGGTGCAGGTGCTGCCGTTCTCCTGGCCCAGTGTCCAGCTGCCGAACAGATCGCTGTCGCGTACATCGCGGTCATCGCGCCAGTCGTGGTTGTTGTCACGGAAGCCGAAGCCCACGTCGATACCTTTGCTTTCGCTGCGCGACTCGGATTGCGAGCTGTCACTGGTGGTGGTCTGCGTGGTCATCGAGCCGCTGTTCTGGATCTCGGTGCTGCTCGATTGGGTGGTCTGGTCGGTGCGGGTGGTCTGCTGGCCGAAGCCGAACGAGGCGTCCTGGGCGAGGGCGGGCAGGGCCAGGCAGCACAGCGCGAGCAGGCAGGTACGGGCGAGCACGGCGGCCATTGCAGCATCCTCGGCAGGTTGGATCGCGCGAGTATCGAACCGGTAGGGCGGGAGGCGGTGTGATGGCGCGCCTCAACGCCCCTCAATCAGCCATCACCCGCCCAATGGCATCGGCCAGCAGGGCGCGTACCCGTTCCGGCGGAAGGTCCGGGTCGCGTACCGCACGCATCGCCAGGCCTTCCACCAGCAGCCGCAGCAGCAGGGTCCGGCCGGCAATCTGCTCTTCGTCCACGATCCGGCCCTGATCGACATCACGCTGGCGCAGCCAGGCATGGATCGCGGCACTGGTCTGCTTGTCATGGGTGCGCAGCACCCCCGCCAGCACCGGGTCGCGATGCGCCTCGGCGTTGATCTCCGCATACAGCGCCACGCTGGCAATGGCATTGCCATGGATCGGCAGCACCTCGCCGCGTGCCCATTGCTGGTAGCACTCCAGCAGCCCATCAACCAGATCGGACGCCGCCGGCATTTCGCTGATCGAGGCCTGGTCATGGCGCAGCTGCCGCTCGATCAGGGCCAGGATCAGGGCGCGCTTGTTGGCGAAATAGCGGTACATCAGCCCCTGGCTGATCTCGGCCTCGGCAGCGATATCGCCGATCGAACCGGCATGGAAACCACGGGTGATGAAGCACTTCTGGGCGGCGTCGAGGATGCGCCGGCGCTGGGCTTCGGCATGGGCGGCGGCGGGGGCGTCAGCGGGTGCGGCTACGGCGGTTTTCGGCGTCATTGCGTCAGGTCGGGGCGTCCAGAGGCGGGATAGTACGTCACAAAAGGTGTGAATGAACGGTCATTCATTTGTAATTCCCGCCTCCAAGACTGCGCCGGCCTTCTCCTTCCGCGAATGAGTCCGATGCGCCACGCACTGTTGCACCGCACGCTGCTCACCCTCGCCATTGCCGCCGCTCTGCCGGCGCTGGCCCATGCCGAAGACACGCCCAGCGCCGACGCTGCCACTTCCGCCGATGCCGCGCGCAGCGTGGTCGCCCTCGACCAGGTGATGGTGACTGCGCAGAAACGCGCCACCAACCTGCAGGAGACCCCGATCTCGGTATCGGTGGTCGATGCCGAAGCGCTGAAGGACCGCAGCGCGATTTCGCTGGGCAGCCTGTCCGATGGCTCCATCCCATCGCTGCGGGTCACGCCGTTCGCTACCCGCAGTTCGGCGCTGAACATCGGCATCCGCGGCATCGGCGCTTCCGGCGACGCCAACCAGCCGGCCCGCGATGCCGGCGTCGGCATCTACGTCGATGGGGTGTTCATGGGCCGCGCACAGGGCCTGGGCAACATGCTCTACGACGTGGAGCGCATCGAAGTGTTGAAGGGCCCGCAGGGCACGCTGTTCGGCCGCAATACAGAAGGCGGCGCGGTGAGCATCGTGACCAAGGCGCCCACTGGTGAATTCGGCGGCAGCGTCAGCGCCGGCGTGTCCAACTTCAGCGGCTACAACAGTGCGCTGCACCTGGACCTGCCCAAGGTGGGCGATGTCAGCTTCAAGATCGACTCCGTGCAGGCCAAGCGCGGTGGCACCACCGACAACCCGATGCGCGGTGAGCGCGATTTCAACAGCTACGACAAGCGCGGCGCTCGCCTGAGTGCGCTGTGGCAGCCGAGCGATGATTTCTCGCTGTTGTACGCGTTCGACCGCTCCTACGACGCCACCACGCCGTACCACACCCAGGTGCTGGTGCCAGGCGCCTACCTCAGCCCGCTGCAGAAGGCGGGTGCCAGCCTGGACCGCCGCGACAGCGCCATCCTCGGTGGACCGCAGGAAGACAACATCGGCCGCACCAGCGGCCATCTGTTGAACCTGTCGTGGACGCTGAATGACAACCTGGAGTTGAAGTCGATCAGTTCCTACCGCGAACTGACTCAGGGCCAGTTCGACATGGGCCTGGTCGATGCGATTTCGGCCTATGGTGGCGCCGGCACGCCGTTCGGGCGTTACAGCCTGGCGCAGGTCTACCAGCACCAGTACAGCCAGGAGTTCCAGCTGATCGGCAACACCTCGCAGGTGCAGTTCCTCGGCGGCGCGTTCTACTACCACGAAACCGCCGGTGACAATGCGCAGACCCCGAACATGCTGGTGTGGGGGCCGGGTGGCAACAGCTACACGGTGAACCCGGCGACCAATCCGCTGGATCTTTCCCGCGTGCGTATCGACCGCGCCAGCAAGGCGTGGACCGACAGCCTGGGCGTGTTCGGCCAGGCCACGTGGACGCCGGAAGCACTGCAGCGCCTGCACCTGACTGCCGGCGGCCGCTACACCCGCGATGACAAGAAGGGCAGCCTGTACATCGTCAATGGCGCGGCGACGAATCTCGCCTTCAAGGATCGCTGGAGCCGCTTCGACCCGATGGTCAACATCGCCTACGACCTTGGCGAGCACGCAATGGTCTACGCCAAATACAGCACCGGCTTCAAGGCCGGCGGTGCCAATTCGCGTTCGACCAACTACACCGCGTTCGGTCCGGAAGAAGTGACCGCCTATGAGCTGGGCTTCAAATCGCAGTTCTGGGACAACCGTGCGCGCCTGAACCTGGCCGTGTTCGATTCGACCATCGCGCACAAGCAGATGGACTTCTCGCTGCCGTTCGACCCGAACAGCGGCGAAACCCGCACCACCATGGTCACGACCAACGCATTGAGCGATGGCAAGTCGCGTGGCGCGGAGCTGGAGTTCAACGTGATGCCGATCGACAACCTCACCCTCGGCCTCAACTACGCCTACACGAAGATCGATGCGCAGACCGCGACGGACCCGTTCGGCGCAGGGGTGCAGGTGACCGTGCAGCCGCTGCTGGCACCGAAGAACGCGGGCAGCCTGTCGCTGGACTATCTGGTGCCATTCGCAAATTTCTCGGCGCTGAAATTCCATGTGGACGGCAACTGGTCCGATGGCTACTACACCAGCGAGTACGACCAGATGCTGACCGACAGCTCGTTCGTGGTGAACGCACGGGTGGCGCTGGTGGACGTTCCGGTCAACAGCACCGGCACCACCATGTCGTTCTCGCTGTGGGCACGCAACCTGCTGGATGAGCAGCACCTGTTCTACAAGCTCAACAGCCCGGCGTTGGGCCAGACCGGCATCTTCAACGATCCGCGCACCTTCGGCCTGGATGTGGCCGTCAACTTCTGATTCGAACGGAGAACCCCATGAAGCACCGCTCTACCGAACTTGCCCTGGCCCTGATGCTCAGCCTGCCGCTGGCCGTGACCGCCGTTGCGGCCGATACACCGCAGGCCACCGCCGCAAAGCCGACGGCCGCTGCCAACGTGAAGCCGGTGGCTGCCGATGCGCAGCGGGTGATCCCGCTGCAGGGGGCCTGGAACGTGCGTACCTTCGCCGGCCTGCAGGGCCGCCACGGTCCGATTCCGGCCGATGCGTTCGTGCGCACCGCCGACCTCGGTCGCCTCACCGATGCCGACCGTGATGCCCTGGCCGCTGCAGGCGTGAAGCTGGACATCGACCTGCGCACCGCCGATGAGGAAACGCAGTCGCCGGACCTGCTGGCCAGGGATGATCGCTTCGACTACCAGCGCATCTCGCTGATGGGCACCGAGAAGATGGACCTGCAGAAGATGATGAGCAGCTTCCCCGATTCGCTGGGCGAAGCCTACGTGCAGTGGCTGGGCCACAGCCAGCCGCAGTTCAAGCAAGTGTTCCAGCGCATCGCCGCGCAGCAGGATGGCGCCGTGCTGTTCCATTGCACGGCCGGCAAGGACCGCACCGGCATCATCGCCGGCCTGCTGCTGGACCTGGCGGGCGTGCCGAAGGCCGAGATCGTGCATAACTACGCGATCTCCGCGCATTACCTGGAAGAGCAGCCGAAGGACAGCGCGATGAACGCGCAGATCATGGCGCTGATCAAGCAGAACCCCGAGATCGCCCGCAAAGTGGCTGGCATGTCCGGTACCGCACCGGACAACATGGAACAGTTCCTGGCGGCGCTGCACAGCCAGTACGGTGGTGCGGAAGGGTACCTGAAGTCGATCGGGGTCAGCGAGCAGGAGATCCAGCAGCTGAAGGTGCGGCTGGGGCAGGCGGGCTGAGGGTAGTGCCGGCCGCTGGCCGGCTTCCCTTTGACGTCCAGAGACCGAGGGAATGCCGGCCAGCGGCCGGCACTACCCGCAGCCAGGCATGGCCTGGCACTACTGGTCGGGCTTCACCCGCACCACCCGTTTCCGGTACTCGTACACATTGTCACCGCGGATACGCTTCTCCTCGGTGCCGGTAACCCGGCCCACCTGCTGGTCCGAGCCGGTGACTGGCTTGGCCTCGATCTCGGTCTCGTGCTCGAAGGAATGCGATTTGTCGGTGTTGCGGTAATAGCGGTACAGCGCCCAGTACAGCGCGGTTGCGCCGGCTGGGCCTGCCGCCAACAGCCAGAGGCCACTGTCGTCACTCATGTCGATGCCACCAGGAAGGCAATTGCGAGGGCTTCAATGACGGTGCCGGTGGCCAGTGCCGCCAGCAGCATCTTCCATTGCTGCACGGGCACGCTGCCCATGGTTTCGCCGGTACGGCCGTTTACCGCGATGTAGTGCAGCATGCCGCCGTTCCTGCCGGGCTGGTGGTACGAATACAACCACACCGGCAGGTACATCGACACCCAGCGGGTGCCATGCACCTCCAGCTGTTCCTGTTCCCAGCGCACGCCACGGTTGTAGCGCTTCACCGAACCTTCCACCTGCGAGCGGGCGATCGACAGCAGCTGGTCTTCCAGCCGCGGCCGCAGCTTCTCCACGTCCAGGTTGCGCTTCTCAGAGGTGAAGCCGGCCAGGTACGAAGCGTTCCACTTCACCGCGTTCTTGGTATCGAACGGCAGGATGGTGTTGATGATGTTGTTGGTGTTGGCGCGGGTATCCAGGTTGCCGCGCTCTGCCGAGGATTCCAGCGGCAGGTCATCGACGGTGAAATCCACGTGGCGTTCGATCTGGTAGACATCGGCGTCGTACAGGGTGCGCTTGTTCTTCTCGCTGCCGACGGTGTACTCGCGCGTCTTGATCTCGCCCTTGCCGGCCACCGCCGCGCTGACATTGCTGTCGACGATCATGTAGGGCAGGAACACGCCCACCACGTTTTCCGGGGTGAACTGGTCCTTGAACGCCTTCAGCGCGAACATGCGGCGCTTGTCGACGAACTGGCGGATGCGCGCAACCGCATCGTCCTTCCTGATATGGAAGGGCAGCACCGCATCGGGCACCGCGCCGTTGGCGATCTGCTCGTTGACGCCGAATACATGGCGGCACCAGTGGCAACGTGCCGTCATCGTACTCTCGGTATTGACCGTCACCTCGGCGCCGCAGCCCGTGCATTTGAATGTCATCAGTGCCGAGGTGTCGGCGTCGATGTCACGTGCGCCGGAGGCGATGACCGTGCCGCGCAGCTGGTCGATGGCCTCGCCCAGCCCGAATTCCTCCTCCACGCGTGCGCCATGCCATTCGTGACGGCAGTACAGGCAGACCAGGATGTCGGTACCGGCCTTGGGCCGGATGTCGGTGGCGCCGCACTTCGGGCAGCGGTTGAGGCCGTCCTTCAGCTCGCTGGCCGACGTATCGATGGCCACAGGATCGGGCGCTTCCACTTCATCGCGGATGGCCTGTGGCAGTTTCGAGGTATCCAGCGGGAAGCTGCCGGGCAGGGGAGGGACGTCCTGCGGCGAACCGGGCCCATCCAACGACGCCGCCGGCAAGGGCGGCGGCGTCGCGGGCGCGGATCCGGGCAGCGGCGGTGGGCCGTTTCGGGGATCGGACATGTTCGTTGTGCGTCCTGCTGTTACAGGCCCAGTGCCTTGGCTTTCAGTGCGTCATAGTCGCCCTGGGTGATCAGGCCCAGGTCCAGCATTTCCTTGGCCTTCTTCAGCTTGGCCACCGGGTCATCCGCGGCCGGGGTGACCGGCTGCTGCATGCCACCCACACCGAACATGCCAGAGGCCATGCCGACGCCGACCAGGCCAGCCGCTCCGCCGTTCTCGCCGGCCGACTGGATGCCCTGGGCGACACTGGCCTGCAGGTTGGAATTGCCGCGCGAACCCGACAGCGCATCGGCGCGCTGCACGGTCTTCAGCAGTTCGCGGGTATTGGCGTCGTACTCGATCGAGACGATGGCGGTCTTGACGATGGCCAGGCCACGGTCCGACTTCCACTGGTAACCCTGTTCGACGGCGGCCGACAGGCTCTGCGCGAAGCCCAGCGAGTCCTGCTGCAGCTTGGTGATGCGGTTGCCCTTGCCCGGGTCGTTCGTATACAGGCTGAAGGCCGGGGCCAGCGAACCGACCACTTCATTGAACAGCTGGCTGGCGGCGGCGTTGTCCAGGTCGGTGAAGTCGAACACCTGGCCAGGACGCAGATAGCTGGCCGGCACGAAGTTCTTCACGAACAGGATCGGGTCGACGATCTTCAGCGTGTACGAACCACGCGTGACCGCACCCACCTGGGTGTTGAGGAAGCCGTCGTCCCAGTAGATTTCCGACTGGGTACCGAAGCGGTTGTCCGGCAGCTCCTTCAGCGAGACGAAGTAGGCCGCCTGCTGCGAGCCCGGTTGGCCGCCGAACTTGAAGCGCTCCCAGCTCTGCTTGATGAAGGTGCTGACCAGGCCGTCACCGGCGAAGATCGACTGCGAGTTCAGATCGTCCGAGCGCCACTCGTAGCCACCCGGTTCGGCGACGAATGCGGTGATCGCGCCGTCCTGGAACAGCAGCAGGCCGTAGCCCTCCGGCACGATGATCTTCGAGCCGTTGGTGATGATGTTGGACGAGCCGCTGGTGTTGGAGCCGCGGCCGGCGTTGGTGCCCTGCAGCACCGCCGCGAACAGGGCCGCCGTCGAGGGCAGGCCTGTCGGCACGGTGTAGAAGTCCTTCCACTGGTCGGCCAGCACACCACCGACCGCACCCTTCACCGCCTGTACCAGACCCATGTCCAACTCCCTGTGATTCGAGGGCAGGCACCATGCCTGCCGAGCTGGACTGAATATAGCAGCGGGCAGGGACCACTGTGGTGCCGGAAGATGAATCCGGATCAGGCCCCGCCGGTGGCCGGCGGGCGGCCCCGGATCGCCTGCAGCACGGCCGCCATGTCCAGCCCGCCCAGCCCCATCTGCTGCGCCCGCGCGAACAGTGCATCGCTGGCCTCGATCAGGGGGGCGTGCATGCCCGCCTCCCGCGCGGCATCGGCTACCAGGCCGCTGTTCTTCAGGACATCGGTGATCGAGGCCTGGACGGCGAAGTCCTCGTCGATCATCTTGTCGAGCTTGATCCGCGATACCTCGCTGGCCATCGGCCCGGCGTTGAGCACTTCGGCGAAGCGCGCCAGGGAAATGCCGTGGACCTCGGCGAAGTGCACGGCCTCGCCCAGTGCGGTGACCAGCGTGATCAGATACAGGTTGACCGCCAGCTTCATGCGCAACGCCGCTGGCACCTGGCCGCACGCAATGCATTGCCGGCCCAGCGGCGCAAGCAGGGGCGAGGCCTCCGCAACGTTGGCATCCTCGCCGGCCAGCATCACGACCAGTTGCGCGGCTTCCGCCTGGACCCGCGAGCCGGAGACCGGTGCCTCCACGTAACGTCCGCCCGCCGCGCGGATCTGTTCGTCCAGCGCCTGCGAATAGGCCGCCGAGCTGGTGCCCATGTTGATCACCAGGCGGCCGTGAACGCGGGCAGGGAAAGTCGCCGCGCTCCGCCCCAGCACGCTGTCGATGGCCTCGTCGTTGGCCAGCATGAGAACGAGGGTGCGGCATGCAGAGAACACATCCTGCAGTTGCGTGACGGGCTGTACGCCGGCGATGCGTGCCGCTTCGTGGTTGCGACCGGAGCGGGACCAGCCCAGCACGGTGTGCCCGGCCCGCGCGAGGTGGCCCGCCATCGGCGTGCCCATCACGCCCAGGCCGATGAATCCCAATGGCATGGCAGGTTCCCGATCATGGCAAGGCGCCCATCATGCCGCAGATCGGCGAAGGGCAGGTTGCGCGCAGCAGATGCAGTTCACCACGCCCTGCGCTGCATCGCAGGGAAAGATAATCCCGGATATTCACGTGATTATCATCACGATTTTCATGAAACTCGCTTTCGATAATCCCGGAGGCGAATGCGCGTGTCTGCGCGCGGGGAACCGGGATCCGTCCGACGTCCGCATCGTCGACCTACCGACGGCAACCCCCTGGGGGCATGGGGGCGGACAGTGTGCACGTTCACCTGCGTGTGCTGTGGCTGGCGCGAGGCGCGGCGGAGGCGTCGCAGCATCACGCAGTGAAGCCGCACGGTACCCATTGCGCGATCGCCCGCTGCAACGGCAGCGGGTTGCCATTCGAAAGGGGAGTTTCAATGCACAGGCAAGTCAGTGAGATGTTGCAGCGCGCCTATCGACCCCACCGGTCCTTGCCCGACCTGTTGGGCGCGTTCGTGAAGGAGTTTTCGCAACACCATGCAGTGCGAGGCGGCCGCGTCCATCTGCGCGGTTCCGGTGCAGGCCATCCGGACGGGACCCCGGTGGCGGACGCGGACCAAGGAACCGGCGCCAGCCAGCGTCTGCCGATCCGCTATGCCGGTGAAGTGCTGGGCGAGCTGCAGCTGGAAACGCAGGCGGGGCGGCTGGACAGCAGTGCGCTGGCACTGGGTGAAGCATTCGCGCATCGCTGCGCGCACCTGATCAAGCGATACGAAGCACAGGCGTGGGCCGAGCAGGCGCTGAGCCGGCCGTTGCTGCTGGTGGGTACCTGCGATGCGCTGAAGCGGCTGGAGGAATTCATCGAGCGCGCTGCCGCCAGTTCACTGCCGGTGCTGCTGCGCGGCGAGTTCGGTACCGAGAAGATGGAACTGGCCGCCGCACTGCACAGCGGCAGTCCGCTGCGGCGGGGGCCCTTCATCGAGGTGAACTGCGCCCATCCCCAGGAGGAACCCTCGGACTGGTTCCGTCACGCGCGTGGCGGCACCCTGTACTTCCACGAAGTCGACGAGTTGCCGGTGGCGCTGCAGGGGCAGCTCTCGCATTGCATCCGTGGCCTGCAGCCTGCATCGGGCGAAGCGGGTGCGGCACAGGCCATCCGGGTGATCGCGTCCACCAGCGCCGATCTGGAGCAGCGCGTGCGCGACCGGTTGTTCTCGCGGGCGCTGCTGGCTGGCCTCGAGTTCCTGACAGTGGATGTTCCGCCGCTGCGCGAGCGAACCGAGGACATCGGCGCACTGGTTGCGCGCTCGCTGCAGATGCACGGCTTCAATCCGCAGGTAATCAGCGAGGACGTACTGCAGACGCTGCGCAGCCATGATTGGCCGGGCAACCTCCTGGAGATGGAGCGTGTGGTGGTTCGCCTGGCAGTGATGACCGGCGGCCGGAGCATCCGCCGTGAGGATGTGCTGCGGCATGCCCCCGGGTTGATGGCCGCCGATGATTCCTTCTACGCTGACGAAGGGGCCGAGGCCGGCATGGACACGCTGGAAACGCACGACGCCGGGCGCGATGTCACCACTGCGGCGGCGGCAGTGGCACATGAAGGCCTGCATGACGGCCTGAAACGCGCCCTGGCCTATCTGAAGGACCATGCTGCGGAGCCGCTCACCCTGGGCGACCTCGCTCGCCAGGCCCATGTGAGCCAGTCGCACCTCGGCTTCCTGTTCCGCAGCGAGCTGGGCACGACCTTCAAGCTGCTGCTGCAGCAACTGCGCATCGAGCATGCCAAGCGGCTGCTGCGCGATGGGCAACGCCTGCGCATTACCGATGTCGCACTGCAGGTTGGCTTCGGTGACCTGAGCCACTTCGAAAAGAGCTTCCGGCGTGCGGTGGGGGTCAGCCCGCGCAGCTACCGGCGAACGGCGGACCAGTAAAAAAATCGCCCCGGTGCAGGCGCGGGCCTGCCCGGGGCGTTGGGGGGGCAGGCCAGGCGTTAGCGCGCGTTGGCTTCAGCAGCGCGCTGGACGGCCAGTTCGGCGGCTTCGTCCGCACGGCGGGCGGCCTGGTTGGCGGCCTCGACCGCGCGTTGCGAAACCTCCATCGCGGCGCAGATGCCCTTTTCACTGGCGGCCATGGCGGCGTCCGCGAGTTCCTGGGCGATCTCCATCGGGGTTTTTCCCGCCGGATAGGCGGGGGTGGGCATGCCGGGAAGCGGGGTCGGGAAGGTCATCGTCGGTGCTCCTGCTGGGGATGAGGGGGGAACACCGTCGTCACGTTCCCCCAGGATATGGCGCAATGCCGCCTGGGCATCGGCCAGGATCTTCTGCGCCTGTTGCCGGGCCGCCAGGCGTCCGGCAGCAACGGCCGCGCCGGCTGCCGAGGCGAGCGCCTCCGTTGCTGCCTGCACGCCATCGCTTCCCGGCGCTGGAGGCGGGTTCACACCGTACCCGCCCGGTAGCCCACCTGCGCTTCATCGCCCAGGAAGTGACGGGAGCGGCGGTAGTCCTGCAGGGTGATCACATTGTCCTCCACCTGTATCAGCGCCTGCCCTCTGGAGCCATCGACCGCGAACTGCACGCTGGCACCATCCTGCCCGAGCTGGCCACGCGAGACCGGGTGTTCGTTGAGGAATTCCTGCGCATCGCGCAGCTGCCACTGCGCGGCTTCGCGCAGGCCGTGGTCATCCCGCAGCAGGTCGGGGCTGTTGTCGAAGCACAATGCCATCTGCTGGGCGGCCAGTGAGATGCGTGCATAACCGATCTGCCGGTTCGCGGCCAGGCTTGCGGCAATCGCCTCGCGCACCTGCTCCGGCGACGGCAGCTGTGGCAGCTGCGGCCCGTCCAGGAAGTCGAACAGCATCGGCAGCAGTTGCTGCAACGCGCGGGTGGCACGATTCATTCGTTGCTCGCTGCTTCCGCCCCCTGCGCTTACGTGCTGGTAGAAACGGAAATAGTCGGCGAACTCAATGGGCCGGCGCGCGTGCAGCAGCGCGAAGCGGGCGGCGTCGGCCAGATCATCGCGCCCTGCGCTGGACATTCCCACCTCACCGGCCAGGTGGTGGAGCGCCACCGATTCACGGAAATCCAGCTGCTGCAGCAGGGGCGCATCGGCTGCGCCGATCGAGGCCAGGAAGGGCCGGAACGCACCGAGTTCGGTATTGGTCAGCAGCCGGTGCCTTGCCAGTACGCCCTGTGCCTCGCTGTGCGACAGGCGTGTCTCTTCGTCAAATTCCATGTGGCGCAAAGCACTGAGATCGCTGCTACCGAGGCTGAGCAGCTTGATCGGGCCGATCTGCAGGCCGATGCGCGGCAACCAGGTCATGCGTGAACCATGCAGGCCCTGCTGCACACCATCAAGCATCGCGCCCTCGTCGGCGAAGGCGTAACGGTGCTCATGTGATTCCATGGCCCACTTCAGCCAGTGCTCGCCGCCGTCGATGAACTGAAGGACATGCCTGCAGGATTGACTGATCAGGTTGGCCTGGGGGATGGAACGACCGGCAATGAAAACGCTCATGCGTGGCTCTCCTGGCGGCCTCACTGGGCCGGAAAATCCTTGAGGACGGTCGCAGCGGCACTGCCGACCCGGGTGAAGTCGTCGGTGGCCCCCTGCATCATGGTCTGCGCCTGCGTGAGCACCCTTGCATACTTTTCGTCCCCCGTCGCCAGGTACTGGGCCATGGCCACGCCGGCGGCGGTGGTCGCAATGGTAGAGACATTGCGCAGGGCATCGGCGGCATCCTGCACGGCGATCGCCGCAGACTGGGCCACCGACTGGTAGGCCTTGCCGGCGCCACTGGTCTTCACCACGGACGCGGACATGGTGGCCGTTTGCACATGGTTGATCACATCGATGACCTGGGCGTTGACGTAGCTCGGGTCCATACGGGCTCCTTGATGGGCGGGTGCGGCCGCAGGCGGCCTGCGCGGTGTCAGGCCCCGGCGTCAGGGTCGTCTGCCGGGGAAGGGGAGGCGGAGTCTGGCGCGGGATCCTGGGCGGGACCTGCGGCCGGATCCGGACCGGGCGTGGGGTCGGGCGCAGGACCGGGCGCGGGCGCTGCCGCATTGCCTGCGAGCGTTTCGAGTGCATGCAGGCTGCTGGTAGCGGCCGCAGCGTCGGCAGTGGCACCGTGGGTCTGTGCCTGCAGGACGCTGATGGCGGTCTTTCCTTCTGCGGTGGCCGCGGCGATCACTGCCGCAGGCGAAGGCGGCGCCGGCACCGGGCCGGGCAGGGGGATGACCTGCGGCGGTGGCGGCGGAGGGGGTTCCGGCGCGGGCGGCGGCACCGGCCAGGGGGCATTGATCATCTTCGCGCAGGTGGCGGTCACCGCTGCGTTGCTGACCATGCCCGCACCCTGCTGGCGCGCGACAGCGTTGTGCATGGCGGTGCCGAGCGTTTCCAGCATCACCATGTCCAGCATGCTGAAGGACTGCGCCGGCCCCTGGGCCACCAGCAGGGTCGACGCAGCGGTGACGCTGTCGACGATCTGGCTGTTGACGGTGTTCTCACTGTTCATGACGGAACGGCTCCCTTCTGGATGATCAGGGCCAGGACCTGCGCCAGGCTTGCGCCGGCGGTTACCTGGCCGCGTTGCTGGTTGGCCACCGCGTTCTGCATGGCAAGGCCGAGGCTGTCGGCCATCGCCAGGTACGTGGCGGACATCGCGAACGAGGGGGCGAGGGCGATCGCCACACCGGATCCGGCGCTGGTGGCTGCCAGCAGGTAGCCGGTGGCGGGCGATGCGGCCATCGATCAGGGGCCCGGCGTGACGCCGCCCTGAGCGGGGGCGCGGTGGTTGGCGTCACGCCGGGCCGACACGTCAGCGCAGGCCCAGGATTTCTCGGGTGGCCACGCCGTTGGAGGCGGTGTCGATCGCATACAGCGTAGACACCCCCTGGGTGGTCGACGCCTGCATGGTCACGTAGGACTGCTGCTGGTTGTTGGTGGCGTTGTGCGCGGCGTTGGACAGCGCCTGGCTGGTGGCCACGAACAGGTTGCCCATTGCGATGGCCGGTGCATCACCAAGCACCTTGGTGTTGACCTGCGAGACCGAATCGGTGATCTGGCTGTTGACGGCGGTGGGAAATGCCATGGTGGAAGCTCCTAGGATGGACAGCACTACAGGAACGGAGATTGCCGGCACTCAATGGATTCAGCCGAGAATCTTCCGGGTGGCGGCGCCGGTGGCGCCGGTATCGACGGCGTAGAGCAGCGCAACGCCCATCGTGGTCGCGGCCTGGGCCGTGACATACATCTGCTGCTGGGCGAGCGTCGCGTTGTGGGCGGCATTGGCCAGCGCCTGTGCGGTGGCCTGGTACAGCGTGCCCATTGCCGTGGCAGGCGCCACGCCCAGCACCTGCAGGTTGGCCTGGCTGACCGAGTCGGTGATCTGGTCGTTGACGGCCGTGGGAAATGCCATGGCTCAGCTCCTTGCCTGCCGGCGCATCACGCGCCGAGGATCTGCTTGGTGGCCACGCCGGTGGTGGCGGTGTCGATCGAGTAGAGCGTGGCCACACCCATGGTGGTGGCCGCCTGCGCCGTCACATAGGACTGCTGCTGCGCATTGGTGGCGTTGTGGGCGGCGTTGGCCAGCGCCTGCGCAGTGGCCTGGTACAGATTGCCCATGGCCACGGCGGGCGCGTCGCCCAGCACTTTGGTGTTGGCCTGGGTGACTGAATCGGTGATCTGGTCGTTTACAGCGGTCGGGAATGCCATGTCGATCTCCTTGGGGTTGGCGGGTCAGCTACGGAACGACGGATCAGGAACCCAGGCCGCGAACGCGGGTGCTGAGGATTTCCCTGCTTGCCACGGCGGTGGTTGCGGTATCGACCGAGTACAGCGTGGCCACGCCCATGGTGGTGGCCGACTGCGCGGTCACGTAGGACTGCTGCTGCGCATTGGTGGCGTTGTGGGCCGCATTGGCCAGCGCCTGTGCGGTGGCCTGGTACAGATTGCCCACCGCCACGGCGGGCGCATCGCCCAGCACCTTGGTGTTGGCCTGGGTGACCGAATCGGTGATCTGGTCGTTTACCGCGGTTGGAAATGCCATGTCCTGCTCCTGCGAAAGGGTGGAAGTGCGTGGTATCCAGTCTCACGGTGCGTTGCCTGCAGCGGCCTGGGCTTCACCGTGGGGCCAGAGTAGGAAATGGCGTCGCCGCCGGATTGGCGGAATCGACGGAGAATGCGGGCGGATCACCGTGAAGGTGCGGCGTGAATACGGCGGAACTGATGATCAACGCCGTCATCGCCAGCGCTGGCGGGTTGCCCGGGAGCACACACAGGGCCTGCAAAGGGGGGCCGCGATTCGGCGACGACGGGCAGCGGCCACGTCGTCGCCGGATCGGGCGGGTCAGAGCATGTACGGAATCTTGAATGCCAGGGTGAAGTCCGGCGCATCCGGGGTCAGCCCGATGCCCAGCAGGGTGACCAGCGTGGTGTGCTGGTTGAGCGCATAGGTCACGCCCAGATTCAGTGACGCCGCGTTGGCGTCGCTGCCGATCACCTTCATCCACTTGCCGCCCTGGAAACGGGTGGAGGCGCGGGCGCTGATGCGGTCGCTGAAGGACAGGCTGAGGCTGGTGCGCTCGTTGAACGCGAAGGCCACGCCGGCGCCGAAGTAGACCGAGCCACCCAGCTTCACATCACCCGGGTTGACCGTGTCGGGGTTGCTGTCGATGTCACTGAAACCACGCGGGAACGAATGCACGTAGCCGAGGTTGGCGAACAGGATCGCCGGATCGGCGGTCTTGACCATCGACAGGCCCACGTTGGCCTGCCACACGCCATTGCCGGTGGGTTGCTCCTTGGGCACGGCGAAGCGGATGTAGTCATCATCGTCGCGTTCGATCACCTTCCAGTCCAGGCCGTAAGGTGCGCGCCCGGTGGGAGCGGTCACGCCGGCGGTGAGCACGGTCTCCGGGCGCCAACCGCGCTCGCCGAACAAGCGGTAATTCGCGCTCAGGCCAATATCGCCCAGGCCGTTGCCATTGGTTTCTTCCTGCGCGATCGCGGCCGCCGCACCGCCGGCGCCACCCTTCTGGTAGACGGTGCGCCGCGCCAGGTAGGGCACGTCCAGGTTGAGCGTCAGGTTCGGGCTGACGCCCCAACGGGCGGCCAGATTGTAAGTGAGCGAATCGGATTCGACGTTCTCGATGGCGATGTTGCCGAGGAAGATCGCGTCCAGTGCGAGGAAGCCGTTGAGGGTGAGCTGCTTGCGGTCGTAACGGGCGTAGGTGAGGCTGTTCTCGACGGTGAAGCGGCGCGAGAACAGCGCCGATTGCTGCTGCTTCACGTCATCCACGCTGCGCCGCGATTCCTGCTTCGCCTGCTGCGCCTCGGCGGCGGTACTGGCGTAGCCCTCGCCACCCGGCGAAGATTGTAGAGTCGAGCCATGCTCGACTGCCGTAGCCGTAGCCGTAGCCGTAGATGGGGCCATCGGGCCAATCTTCCCACTCAGCCGCGCCTGCATGGCCTGCACCTGCATGTCCAGTTCGCGTAGTCGCCGCACTTCCTGTGCGTAGTTGGATTTCAGTTGCTCCAGCTGGTTGGCCAGTGCCTGCACGTCGGCGCCATCGTCCGCCGCGGGTGGCGCGGCGAAGGCAGTGCCCGCCAGCGCCGCCAGCGCCAACGGGGTGATCCTCATCAGGGTGTGCATGTTCGTGTCCTGCGTTGTGGAACGCTTCCCCCAACGCCGTGCCGTGGTGCTACCGGCCCGGCCCCATGCCGCGGTTCATCGCAATCGCCTGGGCCACGTTCTGGCTCAACGGCAGGTTGCCGCCCGCGGTATCCCGCACCAGCTCCAGCCGCAGCTGGTTGCTGGCGATCTGGCCGTCACCGTTCAGGGCGATGCCCTGGCCGACGCTGCCGTTGCGTATCCATTGCTGGACCAGGCCCTGGCCATCCACCTGAAGCTGCAGGCGTGCCTGGTTGCCATCGAGCACCGCAGAGGCCGAGATGCCTGCATCCTGTGCACTGAGCGAATGCGCACCGTCACCCGACAGCACCGGCACTGAGCCATTGCGTACCACCAGCGTGGTCGCATTGCGTGCGACGTTGCCATCGCCGGCCACCTGCACGCTCTGCACCAGGCCGCTGGCATTGGCCAGGCCACTGCTGTCGATCTGGCGCCCCTGCGTCTGCGGCAGCGGCGCATCTGCGGGGGTCACGTGCACGCTGGGCTGGAAAGTCAGTTTCGGGCTGCCGCCGCCACGGAAGTCCATGCCCAGGGTCAACGCACCCTGCAGCGCACTTCCGTTGCCGGCCTGCCATTGCGAGACCATCGTCACTCCGAACCAGGCCACGGTATTGCCGCCCACGGTGTAGCGGCCGCGCATCAGGTTCAGTTCGGGATCCGGGATTTCCTTCAGGCCGCGGCCGGGCGCGGCATCCGCTGCCTGCAGGGGCAGGGCGGGGCACGCCAGCAGCAGGACCATCAACAGGGGGGGGCGGAACATGGCGGAGCCTCCTTCAGAACAGGTCGGCGTGGCTGAAGCCGAAGTCGACCAGTTCGGCATCGGTGATCGGCCCCTGCCGCGCGTAGAGCGCGCGGGCACTGGGCCGTTCGCTGGGTTGCAGCAGGACCGTGTTGCGATCGAAATCGCTGCCAATCACCACGAATACGGCACGTGATGGCCACGCAGCGAGGAACTCAGGCAGCGCCAGGCTGCGGTTGCCAAGGATGGGATCAGCCACCTCGACCACACCGTCGCGCACCTGCTTGAGCACCACGAAGTGGCGAAAGCCACGCACGTCCATCAGCACAAGACCGGGAACGCGAAGCGTGCGCAGGCGTGCCTCATCGATGCGATAGCCGCGCCCACGCATGCCCAGCGATTCCACATAGCGCTTGATGTCGAGCAGCGAGAAACCGCGCTCGGCCACCAGCGCCGGATCGGAGACCCCCATCATCCCTTCGATCACCGTAGCCTCGTCGGTATCGAGGTGGTAGGCATGGCGCAGGATGGTCGCCAGGGCCGCGGCACCGCAACTGTAGTCGGTGTGCTGACGCACCACGTTGCGGTAGCGCCGTTCCTGCATGCTTTCCACTTTCTGCTGCAGCAGTGCGCCATTGGGCAGCACGCCGGCGAAACGGACATCGCCCGCCCATGCCGACGCGCTGCCCAGCAACAGCAGGCAGGCCAGCAGGCATATCGAGAGGCGGTAGCGGCTCATCGTGCTCTCCAGCAGCAGGAGGGAGCCCCTGCCCCAAGGGGGAGGAGGGACAGGGGCTCCCGGGAACCCGGCCATTGGCGGACGGCCGGGGTGGTGCGCTTACTCGCCGTTGCCGCCACCACCGCCGGTGCTGGGCTGGGCTACGGCCAGGGCCAGGCTGTTGGCCTGCAGGTTGCCGGTGCCCGCCGCCACGTTCACGCCGATGTTGCCGGAGGCGCCGGAGAAGGCACTGCCGGACAAGGCCGAGGTGTTGGTGGCATCGACGTTCACCCAGCGCGTGGTGCTGACCGTGCCGCTCAGGCTGGCGTACAGATCGGCCACGCCCAGTTCGACGAACTGGCTGGTGCCGCTTTCACGCGTATCGAAGCCCAGGCCGCCCACCCCCGGCCGGTTGGGGTTCATCGTGGCGTTCTGGATCTCGTTGTCCAGGTCGATGTGGCCGGTACTGTTGCCACCCGGATGCGGCAGTGCGCCGTTCCACGTATCCAGGTAGTAGTTGGCCATCTGGTAGGCGTTGCCGGTGCCGCGGTAGGTGCCGGCGCCATAGCCCAGCGTCAGGCCGCTGACGCCGCCATGCATGCCGACCTGCACGGTATCCGTGTAGGACTGCACGAAGCCGGCGTTGCTGACCGTGTTGCCGGTGGAGACCTGGTTGGAACTGATGCTCGACTGCGCCACTGCGGTGGTCGCTACCGAGGCCGCGAGCGCGTTCTTCTGCTCGTTGTTGTTGCCCGAGGCGATGTTCACGCCGATGTTGCCGGACGCACCGCCGAAGGCATTGCCACTGAGACCCGCGGCATTGGTGACGCCGGAGTTCATGGTGGCATTGCCGAAGCCGGCCTGGTTGACGAACACCTCGGCGTCGGCCATGCCGAAGCTGAAGGACGCATCGGCAGCGGACAGCGAGGCGGCGTTGTCCTGGGCGTTGTTGTCGCCCGATACCACGTTGAAGCCCAGGTTGCCGGAGGCACCGGCACCCACGCTGTCACCGATGGACGCACTGTTGGTGACCAGGCTGTTGCTGGTGGCGTTGTTGCTGATCGACTGGCGGTTGTCGATCACCGCGATGGCCGCCGAGTCGAGGTCGATGTCGCCGCTGATGGTGGGGTCACCGGAGAAATTGACGTCGGTGCTGAGGCGCAGGTCCTTCTCCAGGTTCACGTCGACGCCGTGGTTGTTCTTTTCCTTGCGCTCGTCGGCCTGGATGGTGCTGTGCTTCTGCACGTTGACGTTGACGGTGCGGTTGCGTACGTCGTTGTCGGTATGGTTGTGGGTGTCGTTGCGGGTTTCGCTGACGGTGTGGTTGTGGTTGATGTTCGCGTTGGCGTTCTGGTTGTCCCAGCCATTGGCCGCAGCGGCGGTCGAGGCAGTGGCAATCGCCATGGCGAGCATGGTCCGTTTGACGGTCGCTTTCATGGTGCCCTCTCTCTCATCAGTGGTGCATCGGTTGGGTGGTTGTCACGGGCGGTCCTGCACGACCAGGCCCAGCACATTGGCCGTGTCGTTGCCGCTGCCCGCGATCTGATTGAGTTGCAGGACCCCGTCGAATCCCCGCAGCGCCGTGCTGGTGACACCAGCGCTGCGGGTGCCCGTCGCGACGCCGCGACCGGCGTCGTCCCGCCCCCCTGCCAACGCGGAACCCTCGGCGGCCAAGGCCGTATCGTCGGTTTCGCGTATGCCCTGTCGGGCCAGCGTCGCGCTGACGACGTTGAGTGTCGTGTTGGCGATGCCGCTGGCCTGGTTGATGGATGCGATGCCACTGGCGCCTGCCAGCGCGTTGCCGTCGATGACGGCGGTAGCGTGAAGTGGTGCGCTCAGCACGCGGTTGCCGCCCTGCAGTTGCCGGTTGCCGATCGACACGTCGGCACGTTCACCCGTGGCGATGCCACGCAGGTTGGCCTGCAGGTTGAGGTCGCCGGCCGCCTGGTTCACCGCGATGGCGCCGTTTGCACCCGCCAGGGCGTGACCGTCGATGCGGGCCACGTCGAGGTAGGCGAGCATGCCGCTGTAGTCGTCGGCCTGCGCCATCAACGGCGTGGCGAACAGGACCAGCAGCCAACGTACCCGCTTCACTTGCCACCTGCCGGGGCCGGGCCCTGCAACGGGAACTGAGCGAGCGCGCCGCGCACGGTATCGCCGATGCCGCGGGTGCTGTTGCCGACCGCGCCGAGCGGGCCACCCAGGGCGCCACCGAGGCTGCTGCCGACCATGCCGTCACTGCTGCGGCCCAGCGTGCCGCCCAGGGCCTGCTGGGTAACCCGTTCAACCGTCGTGCCACGCGGCGACGCGGCGGTGGCCGCCTGGCCGGCCCCCATGCCGGCATAGTCCTCATCGCTCAGTTCGTCCATGCCGGTCGAGGCGCCACCGGTGCCCAACGCGCTGGCAATCTCGCGCTGTGGTTTCGGGTCGGCGATCAGCGCCATGCCAGGGGGCGCCATGCGATAGGCCGGCCGTGCAGACACGTCCCGCAACAGGACAATCTCGCCCGGTTGTGCCTTCACGCCCTGGCGGGCGCCGGATGCAGCGGCGTCCGCGCCGATCGCCAGCAGGGTCACTGCCAGTGCTGCGGCCAGGCCGCGAAACAGGGTGGTGCCGTCCATGCCGATCTCCCGCGATGGGTGCGGCGGAACCACGCATCAACCGTGCCAACCCCGGAAGGCCTGTGCGGCCTGCCGGCAGCTGCTGGACGGAGCAGGGTGCTGCTGCCGGGCTGTTACAGCGGCGTGGGAAAAATGTTGGGATTGCGCAGCGCCAAGCGCCGCAGGGCAAGGCGGGCGCCCGACTGTCGCACCGGTGTTACAGGTGCCGCCGCGGACTGTAACGACGCCGCTTCAGCCAGTGTTTTCTTGACGCGCCGCTCATTGCGCCGCCGTTTAGCGCAGCGCTAGGATCCGCCCAACAAAGGCCGCCGCGGTGGCCGTAGAGGTCCCGGCGGGGGGCGGCACGCCGGAGATTGCCTGACAGTCCGCCGACGGTGTCCGGATGCTGGGGGAAGCATGGCGGCGGTCCCGGAGGCTTCAACGTCACGCTGCGTGCTCTGGTTCGGCGAGCCGCAGGCGAACGAACGCAGTGCGCTGGCGGCTGCGGGCTGGTACGTGCGCCGTATCCATCCCGATCCGGCGATGGCCATCGGCCTGCGCGGGCGTGATCGGCTGCTCGCCGTGCTGGATCTTCGCCATCTGGATATGCCCGCGCTGCAGTTGCTGGCGCCATGGATCGAACAGCACGCGCATCTGCCGTGGCTGGCAGTGCTGCCACCTGGCGCAGGGCCCACGCCGGCGGCCTGGCTGCCCTTGCTGCAGCGCTGCCTTGCGCGGTTCACGCTGCCTTTCGGCCTGCAGGACCTGGTGGCTGCGATGCGCCAGCAGTTCGAAGCGGATGATCCGCCAGCAAATGAGGTGTGCGGCGGGCAGGGGCCGCGCACATTGGTCGGCGAGAGTCCTGCGCTGCATGCGGTGCGCACCGTACTGCACAAGTTCGCACCGGTCGAGCTGCCGGTGCTGGTCACCGGCGAGACCGGCACCGGCAAGGAGTTGGCGGCACATGCACTGCATGCGTTGTCCGGCCGTGCAGGCAAGCCGTTCATCGCGGTCAATTGCGGTGCCATCCCCGCGAACCTGGTGCAGTCGGAGCTGTTCGGCCACGAGCGCGGCTCGTTCACCGGCGCCGACAAGCGCCAGATCGGCGTGTTCGAAACCGCACACGGCGGTACGGTATTCCTCGACGAGGTGGGCGACCTGCCGGCGGAGGCGCAGACCAGCCTGCTGCGCGTGCTGCAGGAAGGCACCTTCGAGCGTGTCGGCAGCAGCCAGCCGCTGCGGGCCGACGTGCGTGTACTGGCTGCCACCCACGTAGAACTGGAACATGCGGTGGCGCAGGGGCGGTTCCGCAGTGATCTCTACTATCGGCTCAATGTGCTGCGCCTGCTGATGCCGCCACTGCGCGAGCGCGGTGCCGACGTGCAGCTGCTGGCCGAACACTTCCTGCGCTGCTTCCGGCTACGGCACAGCGTGCGAGCGCGCGGCTTCTCACCGGCGGCGCTGCAGGCGCTGCGTCGATTCAGCTGGCCCGGCAACGTGCGTGAACTGCTCAATCGGGTGCAACGGGCAGCGATCATGGCCGAAGGCGAGCTGATCAGTGAACGTGACCTGGAACTGGGCGAGCCGGCGCAGGCGCTGCCGAGCCCGATGCTGCACGATGCCCGCGGCCAGGCCGAGCGCGATGTGCTGCTGCAGACCCTGCGCCAGACCGGCTACAACGTCTCCGAATGCGCGCGGCAGATGCAGATCTCGCGGGTGACCGTGTATCGGTTGTGCCGCAAGCATCGGCTGGAACTGCCGGCGCAGCGCTGATCAGCCGGCCGCGACGTGCTTGAACAGGCGTAGCGGCGTGCCTGGAATGCGCTCGATCACCCCCTTGGCCTCCAGGTCCAGCTGCACGGCCTTCAACCACCAACCCGCCGTGGCTCCTTGCGGAAACAGCGGTGCGGGCAGGTGCGGCAACAGCGCCTGCTTCGCCTGCGCCACCGTCATCCCGGGAGGTTGCCTGGGCAAGGCGTGGAGCAGGGCCGTGCGCATGGCCATGTACTTGGCACGATCCACGCGCTGGAAGTGGCCGGGCGTGGTGATGCTTTCGATCTCGATCCGTTCGCGCTCAGCCATGGGCATCTCCCGCGACGTCGATGCGTGGGCTGCGGAAGCCCATGGCGATCCAGGCCTTCATCAGCCGGGCATAGAACCGCAGCGACCGGGTCTTCAGGTTCGGCACATCGTCCGGAAGGGCAGACGGATCAGGAAGATCACTGACCATCGTCCGCATCTCTACGGCGGGTCTTTCCGATGCCGGCCACAGCAGGCCATACAGGCTCAGCCAATGGCCACCGCTGAATTCCAGGAAGAGCGGCGTATTGCAGCAGCCCGCCAGGACCCGGCGGCTTCCGCCCCTGCTCGATAACCGAAATGCGTGCAGCAGGGATTGCCCCGCCTCGATGCGGACGCGATCCTTGCGCTGCATTACGAAATGCGTCTGGCCCTGTGGCCCCAGCACCTGCGGCGCTCCAGGCATTGACTGCAGCTGGGTGCCGGCCCTGCGGCAGCTGTCGCAGCAGCATTCGACGCTGGCGATGGGGCGACAGGTGATGGCCAGGCGGACCTGGCCGCAGGCGCATGCAAGGGACTGATGGGAGGGCATCTGCATTTTCTCCTTGGGTATTCATCCTCTCGACGAACCGGGGCGCTGGAAATCGACACCACCTGCCTTCAAGGCTGCGTCATCCGGTAGCGGACGCGGTACAGGTCCAGACTGTCACCGCCTGCGCGGCGCGCCGAGTAGGTGAGCGTGTCGCGGCGCGAACCATCCAGCATTGCGCCGTAGCTGTCGCCGCCAGGCTCGTTCATGGGCGAGGGCAATGCATGGCCCGCGTCATAGCGGCCTGCATGCTCGTAGGCGATCAACTGGCGCACCGGGGCACTGCCGAAGTCCAGGGCACGGGCAAACACCACCGTGCGGCCATCGCCGAGGAAGGTGGCATCGAATTCCTGCGCGGCGGTATTGATGCCGCCAGCCAGCGGCCGCGCCCGCTGCGCCACGCCGCCGATCATCGTGGCGCTATAGAGGTCATGACCGCCGGCACCGCCCGCACGATCGCTGGAGAACAACAGTGTGCGACCGTCCGGCGAGAGCATCGGCGCGAACTCGTCGGCCGCACTGTTCACCGCAGGCCCCAGATTCTCCGGTTCCCCGAAGCGACCGTGGCGTTCCACGCTCACTCGATATAGATCGTCGCCGCCCTGGCCGCCTGCTCGATCCGAACAGAAATACACCACACGGCCATCGGCGGAAAAGGCGGGATCGAAGTCACGGCCCGGCGTGTTGAACGAGACCGGCGTCGCCGGCCGCCAGCGCTGCCCATCGTGGCGGGAGACCCAGATGTCATACCCGCCCGGACCGCCGGGCCGGTTGCGGCTGAACCACAGTGCGGTTTTTCCGTCCGGGCTCAAGGTCAGTCGAATCTCGTCATGCTGCGTGGATGCAACGCCCGGGGCAAAGCGTTCGGCGGCGCCGACGATCTGCAGCAGCCTAGATGGAGACGCGGGAGGTGACGCAGCAACCAGCAGCACCACGGCCAACAGCGCCTTCATGCCTGTCGCTCGAGGTCGCTGACCCAGTTGGTTTCCCAGCTGCGTCCACCATCGGCCGAGGCCGCCTGTTCCCAGCGCGCCGAATGCGGGGTAATGCGTGACCAGATCACCCGCGTCTGGATCGCCCGTCCGTCGTGCTGGTCCTCGCCGAAGAAGCGGCCGACACCAGCCTCGAAACCACCGCGCAGCGGCGCGCCGATCCGGGTCGGCTCCCGGCCATCCAGCCACCAGCTCAGCCAGTGCTGCTCCGCCACATTCCAGGCGCGGATGCCCATGCCGCGCAGCGGTGCTCCCGGCACGTCCATCAGGTTGTCACCCACGTTACCGAATCCTCCCAGCACCGGCCAGTTGTGCAGGGTGCCGTTGAACGCGTCCCACGCATCACTGCCTGCCAGCCGAGCGCGCAGGCGGCGATGGCGCACGTTCCAGCGACCGACCAGGAAATCAAAATCACCCGGTGCATCCGGCCGCTTCGGAAGCGGAGAGGGGGCCGCAGCAGTGCGCCGGAACCAGTTGCGCCAGTTCACTTCCCAGTGCGCGCCGGCATCGTCGGAGAACGCCTGTTCCCACCACGGCTCATCTCCATGGATGTCATGCCAGCGGAACCAGACCTCGATGGGGCGCCCTTTGAAGTCATCGCGACCGCGGAAGCTGCCGCCATCGCCTTCGAAGACGCCGCGCACGGGCGCTTCGATATGGGCAGGGTTGCGACCATCGATCCACCAGATCGACCACAGGGAAGACACCGGATCAAACGCACGCACGCCCAGGCCCCTGTAGGCGCCCGAAGGCAGCGCCATGACGTTGTCATCGATGGTGCCGAGCCCGCCCAGGGTCAGCCAGACCGCGCTGGAGCCGGTGAAGGCTTCCCAGCGGGTATCGCCCACCAGCCGCTCCTTCAGGCGTTGGTGCCGGACCTGCCAGTTGCCCTGCAACCATTTCCAGTCTTCGCTGTGGCTGGCCAGGGCCCATCCGGTGGGCACGGTGCCGGATGCTGCCGCGGCGGCCAGGGTGGCCAGGAACTGCCGTCGATCCATGTGCGTGATCCCATGCCGGAGGTGCCGCCATCGTTGCGGGTAAAAGGGGGATTGACCACGCAGATATCGAGGGTCAGGCTAAGCCACACTTATGGTGACCCAACGCCAGCTGCCATCGCTTGCCGCCATCCGCGCCTTCGAGGCGGCGGCGCGGCTGGGCAGTTTCGCCCGTGCCGCCGAGGAGCTCGACACCAGTGCGGCATCGGTGAGTTACCACGTGCGGCGGCTGGAGGCCCAGACCGGTACCTGCCTGTTCCTGCGCCACGCGCAGCATGTGGAGCTGACGGATGCCGGTGCCAGCGTCGCGCAGGAGGCCACCCGGGCCTTCGACGCGCTTCGTGCCAGTTTCATGCGTGCCGCTGACATGGATGCGACGCGATTGCGCCTGTCCGTATTGCCGACGCTGGGTACCAGCTGGTTGACGCCTCGCCTGGGCAGCTTCCGGGCCCGCCATCGGAACCTCGTGCTGGAACTGGACCTGTCGGCAGAGCCGCAGGACCTGGCCGCCGGGCGTTTCGATGCCGCCATCCGCAATGGGCATGGCGAGTGGCCCGGGCTGCAGGCCACGCCCCTGTTTCCCAGTATTTTCACCCCGTTGTGCGCGCCGGCGCTGCTGCCGGCGGCAGACGGGCTCGGTCGCCGGGCGCTGCGGGTTCCACTGCTCGGCAGGCCCGACTGGTGGGCACTGTGGTTTTCCGCACATGGTGCTGTTCCGCCGCCGTCCAAGGAAAGCTTTGTCACCCCCTTTGCGATGGAGCATCTGGACGTCGGCGCTGCCATTGCCGGGCAGGGCATCGCCATCGGTTCGCCAATCCTGTTCCAGGCCGAACTGGACAGTGGGCGCCTGGTGCAGGCACATCCCGGAGTCGCCAGCGACGGGCGTGGTTTCTGGTTCGTGGCACCGACGGCGCGCAGCCGCAGCACCAAGGTCATTGCATTCGGTGACTGGCTGGGCGAGCAGGCCGCGCAGGCCAGGCATGCGGCGCGACATCATCTGGCGCGCACGGTGACGCCATGAACCAGAGCCCCGAACTGCTGCGACGCCTGCTGCGTGCCAAGGACCGGATGGATCGGGCCAGCCATGAGGAATGGCCGGTCACGCGCCTGGCCGAGGTGAGCGCCGTCTCGCCCGCGCATTTCGCGCGCTCGTTCAAGCAGGCATTCGGCCTGCCACCGCACCGTTACCTGCTCAGCCGCCGCATCGAGCGTGCCGTAGCGCTGCTGCGTGACACCGACCTGCCGGTCACCGAGATCGCCGCGCAGACCGGCTGGCGCAGCCTGGGCACCTTCGGGCGCATCTTCCGTGACATCACCGGCGACAGCCCCGGCAATGTGCGTGAGCGCGAGCGGGCCGGCCAGGCGACGCCGGCCGGCGTGCCGGAATGCCACGCACGTGCCGCGCAGCGACCGGACCTGAACATCGCGGTGCTGGAAAAGCGCCGGCGCGCCGCAGTTGCCAGCGAAGGCGCTGCGTGAGCAACCTGCGTGCTGCGGTTGAGGGAGTTCCTGGCGGAGAATCAGGCTGGCAGGGGGCCGGGAATCAACGTTTCCACCTTCGCCGCTGCTGCGTCCTCGGCCAGGCCCTCCAGCCCGGAAACATCAGCATCCAGCAGGCACCTGGCGAACAGGTAGAAGCAGTAGGCATCGGCGAAATTGGAACCGAGCCCAAATGAAATCCTGACTGCGCCGCAATCTCCCTTCTCAAGGATTTTTTCGTCGAACGCCTTGCAGTCGAGGATCTTTCCGGTCTTGTCCAGTTCGCAGTGTTCGGCGCCTGCTGTGGCGTAGGTCGCCTGCTGCACGGCGCCGAGGTTGCAGAAACAGCCGTTGCGCAGAGTTATACCGAAACGGTCTGCGGCGCGCTTGATGCGTGCGTGCGGCATGATCGAGCCGTAGCAATCGAAGAAGTTCAGCATCAGGGTTGCGCCCCTGAGCGTGGGAGGCGGTCCATAGACCCGGCACAGTGGCCGATCACCCTTGATGCGATGGCGAAGGGATGACAATCGTGCATCCATCCACGCTGCGAGGGCGCTTGAGCGTTGGGCCACCGCTTCCACGCCGCCCATCGCGGCGATGAATTCGAAGCCTCTGGCGATCGCCGGGAATGCCGCGTAATTGGGCGTGCCGACTTCGAAACGCTGGCCGGCGTCGCGGTAGAGCAGGCGGTCGGTGGGCGACCATGGCCCAGAGTAGTAGCACACGCCACCACCGGCGAAGGAGGTCGGCTTGAGCATGTCGAGCGCGGCCCGCCGAGCGAGCAGGCAGCCTGCGCCGGTGGGGTAGCCGAAGATCTTGTAGAAGGACGCTACGACGAAATCGGGACGATGGATCGTGCAGTCCAGCCGCGATTGCGGAACCCAGGCCGCCGCATCGCACAGCACCGATGCCCCCTGCTGCTGTGCCCGCGCGATCCATGCCAGATCATGGCGGACGCCGGTCGCATTGGACTGCGCCGGGAATGCCAGCAGATGCGTTGCACCGGGCTGCAGCCGCTGCAACGCACGTTCCATCAGTGCGTCATGCAGACGCAGGTCATCATCCAGGGGAATGTACTTTACCGTTGCACCCTTCGAGGTGGCGTACTCACGCAAGCCGTGCACCGATGTGTGGTTGTCCTTGGTCAGCAACAGCTGCGAACCCTGCTGGAAGGGGAATGACTCGGCCACCAGCCGGATCGCGCTGCTGGCATTGGCGGTAAAGATGATCTCGTACTCCTCCGGGGTGCATCCGAAGAAGGCGTAGATCTCATCGCAAGCCTTCCGGAAGGCAGCATGGGAGGCCTTCGATCCACTGTGCGGATTGCCGAGAATCGTGCGCTTGAGCGCCTGGTAGTCCTGCTCAAGCAGGCTGTCAGGTGGCAGCGTTCCACCCACATGATCCAGGTACGTCACCTGCTGCTCATCCAGCCGCGCGTACTCACGCTGGCGCATTGCCTCGACCAGGTGCTCGGGATACCCGGGATGGTCGGCGAGGAACTGCGCCTTTGCTTCATGGAAGGCTGCCATGCCCAGCGCGCAGGATGGGGCGGGCGAGCCAGCAGGGCACGGCGGCGAGGGCAGCCGCGAGAGGTTGCGGAACTCGAGCAACGGGCGGAAGTCCGCTGGCGGTACGACCGTTGGCAATGCCGCGCCCGTGGCCCCCGCCACGCCGCGTATCAGCCAGGCCTCCACCCGGTAGCGCTGATCGGGCACCTCCTCATGCAGCGCGTCCAGCATCGCATCGAGGTAGTGTTCCCGGCTGGGGGTATCGCACTGATTGAACTCCTCCAGCAGGATGCAGGCGTTGAAAAGGAACTCGCGGGCGCCTGCTTCGCCAAGCGAGAACACGAGCGGATGCAGCGCGGCGCATGCACCTTCGCCGCGGTCCAGCCCCTCGGTCGCGAAGGCGCGCGTGATGGGGGAGGGATCGGTCAGGCTCAGGGCCGCATCCATCAGTCGCGATGGCATGCCGAAGTGCTTCTGTGACTGCTGGCGAGCCAGTTCAAACAACTGGTTGTAGTGGAACGCCGTCGCGTAGACCCGGCCCCCCGGGCGAAGCACGCGCCGGAACTCACGGGCCACCCGCGCTTTGTCGGGAGGGAACATCAGGCCGAAACCACAGGCGATGATGTCGAAACTGTTGTCCGCGAAGGGCAGCTCGGCCATGTCGACGTCTGAAATCAGTGGAACGTCGCGTTGGAGCTCGGCGCTCAAGACGTTCCGGGCCATATGCACCGCGATCGCCGACAGGTCCGTGGCGACCAGGCGGAGGCCCAGCGGCTTGGCCAGGTCCTGGTACAGCTGGGCCGTTATCACCCCTGTTCCACAGGCGACTTCGAGGATGTCGGTGGCACCGGGTGCTGCACGGGTATCCGCAGCGATTTCCCGCGCCAGCAGTTGTCCGTAGGGGCCGAATATCCGTGGGCTCAGCACGCGCTCATAGAATTCCATGAAGGTGCTGAGTGACCAGTTGCGTTCGGATACCACCTTGCATTGGTGCGGCGAGACATCCTGCATGGCGCGCTCCAGGGAGGTGCAGAGGTGCAGCGGGGCGGGTAAGCGCGGCCGTTATCGCACGCTTGTCGAAACGCCTTGAGTGATTGGCATCACATAATGTGCACTTAATAATTCGAGTAAATGCGCGAGGTCACGCATTCCCACATTCATGAATGTGGTTGGCGTCCAATATCGCAGTTTTGGAGAAGCGCCGCCGCGAGGCGGTTGCTAACGTGGATCCCACCTGAGGGAGGTCCCATGACAAACACTGTGAACACGGTCGGCCTGTATGTGCGCGACCAGGATGAAGCACTCGCGTTCTACGTCGGCACGCTCGGCTTCGAAGTGCACACCGACGTGCGCAATGGCAGCTACCGTTGGCTGACGGTACGCAGCCCCGGCCAGGACGGTTTCCAGCTGGGGCTGTTCGTTCCGGGCCCGCCCACCCACGACGCGGCCACCGCGCAGGTGCTGCAGCAGCTGGTGGCCAAAGGCGCAATGCCGCCATTGGTACTGGCCGTGGACGACTGCCAGGCGCGTTACGCGCAATGGCTGGCGCAGGGCGTGGAGTTCACCCAGGAGCCGGTTGAACGCTTCGGTGCCATCGACGCCGGATTCCGTGACCCATCCGGCAATGGCTGGAAGATGATCGAAGCCCGCTCCGAAGCGAGGCGCCGTCAATGAGCCGGGGTGGCTGGGCGCGGCCCGTGCATCGCTGGACCTCGATCGTGTTCACCCTGGCGGTGATCGCCAACTTCGCCGCGCGCGGGATGGGGCAGGGTGAGCCTGCGGCGTGG
Organism: Stenotrophomonas sp. AG209; assembly: GCF_003550055.1. NCBI lineage: Bacteria > Pseudomonadati > Pseudomonadota > Gammaproteobacteria > Lysobacterales > Lysobacteraceae > Stenotrophomonas > Stenotrophomonas sp. AG209. The sequence goes on along the minus strand of NZ_QXDB01000001.1, from coordinate 384,233 downwards.
GTCACCTATTCGCCACTGCCGCCGCTGTTCCTGCAGCTGTTTACCGGTCTGTACCTGTTCGTGTTGCACTACACCGGGAAACGCCGCAGCGCCGCACTGGGCGCTGCAGGTTGAGGTCGCCTCAGGCGGCAGCGTCGGCGGCGTAGGCAGCCAGCAATGCTGGCAGCTGCTCCATGCGCTGGAAGATCACTTTCGCACCCGCAGCGCGCAGGGCCTCCGGCGTGCTGTGGTGCGGGCCACCTTCGCTGAAGCCGAACACGGTCGCACCTGCCGCAACGCCGGCGGTCGCACCGGTCACGGTATCTTCGATCACCGCGCAGCGCTGCGGGTCCACGCCCAGCGCTGCGGCGGCGGCCAGATACACGTCCGGGTGGGGTTTGGTCCGCGGCATGTCCTGGCCGCTGAAGACGTGGTCGCCGAAAGCATCGAGGATGCCGACCTTGCCCAGCTGCAGCTTCACCTTGAACAGGTCGGCACCGGACGCGCAGGCAATCCGCCCGCCGGTGGCCGCGGCAATCGCACGCACGGCCTCGGGTGCCCCCTGGATCGCCTCAAGGTCCTGCTCCAGCGCACGGTTGCGCTGCTGGCGGAATTCCTCCAGCCATTCCTCCGTGAACGGCTTGCCGGTGCGCTCTGCGATCAGCCCGGCCAGATGAGCCACGGATTGGCCGAGGAAGACCTCGCCCGCCTGCGCCGGGGTCAGCGGCCAACCGCGTGCGGTCAGCATTTCCGAGAGCACACGGGCCACCAGCGGCTCGGAATCGACCAGTACGCCGTCGCAGTCGAACAGCACGGCATCAAAGGGGAAACGGGACATCTACAGCTCCGGGAACAGACAAAGGGACGACGTGCCCCCATTTTCCCACAGCGGGACGGGCAGGGCACGCTGGCCACAGGAACGCTAGACTGCCGGGCCACCCCGCCCAGCGCCTGCACGGGAATACGCCTTGAACCGATTGCGATCATTCTTCAGTGCGTACCCCATCCAGTTCGCGATTGCCGCCAAGCTCTACGTGCTCTGCCTGTACCTGCCCGTAGCCCTCCGCCTGATCGCATTCGGGTATCGCCTGGGGCCGCCCGAGGCCTCACGTGAAATCGGCAACGCGGTGGCTGAGCTCGGTTTCCGCCTGAGTCTGTTTGCCGGGGCGGCGGTACTGGTGTCGATGCTGCTGTTCGGCCGCCGCGGCGCGCTGCGGATCCGCCACCCGGTGATCGCTTCGATCGCCTTTTCCGGGTTGCTCGTCGTGCTGGATCGCGCCATACGCATTCCGATGGCGCAGTTGCCGTTTCCGGTCCACAGTGTCGCAGCCATCAGTCTGGTTCCGCTTGCGCATGCACTGGTCCTCACGCTGCTGGCCCTGGTGCCGGCGCTGCTGATGCAGCGGCGCATCCGTGCCGAGGGCGAGCACCATCACCTCATCAGTGCCAGCATCGCCGGCGCGGTGACGCTGGTGGCCGGTAGCTGCCTGCTTCCCATCCTGGCGTTGCACTTGCCTGTGGCAATCTCGCCTGGCGAGTTCATCATGCCGGTTTTCGATGGGCCCGCGCAGTTGCAGATTGCCAGCCTGGTCCTGCTGGTGGGCTGCGCGCTGGCCACGTTTGCCGGCCTATGGGCCGGTGCGCCGTCGCCGGAACCCGCATCGATGGTGCGCACGATGGTGGTGTCGCTGGTCCTGCTTGCCACGTCCCTGCTGATCAGCCTGGCCAGCGTGGCGTACCTGCTGCGAATGCTGTCCGCTGGGGCGCCGACGATAGGTCGCGGGCTTGTCGTTGCCACCGTCGTCGGCGCCGCAGTGCAGTTCCTGCTGGCCAGAGTGCTGGCGTCACGATGGCTGCGCATGCAGGCATCGTGACGTTCTCCCGCCCGTCGCTCAGCTCAGGTCACACCCGGCCGGCTGCGGCCAGGTGGTGGCCGGCAGCATGTTCTTCAGCGAGGCCGGTGCGTTGATCGCCACGTAGCTGGCGCCCAGCAGTTCTTCCAGATCGGCAATGGTCACCAGGTAGTTGTCTAGGCTGCCCAGGTTGGCCTCGTTGGGAATGATCCAGCTGATCGCCTTGGCGGTGCCGGTGTTCGGATCACGGGTGATGATCGTCTTCCAGAAGAATTCCGGCGTGGGAATGCCGTGGCTGGCCAGGAAATAATCGTTGGAGGCATCGCCATAGACCACACCGCCGTAGACGTCCACCGGCGCGATGTCGCGGTAGCACTCGGCCACGTTCTCGGCCTTCACCCAGATGCCCTGGTTGAAGCTGGACACCTGCGGCACGATGTTGGTCATGTAGTTGGCGCGGCGGATGTAGGTCGCGTCGTAGTCCATGTGGTTGGACGTGACCAGATGGCCGCGGTCATAACCGGACTTGATGCTGGCATAGGACGCGGTACTGGTCTGGCCCAGGCAACCGGCCGGCAGGTCCGGGTCCTTGTAGAAGCTGGACGGCCGTGCAGCGGAACCGGTATCGGCGGTGAGCGTGTACTCGTAGCGGGTGGCGCTGTGGATGCTGCAGTCGTAGGTGAGCACGAAGCCGCCCTTGTTGAGGGTGACCACCTGGGCCTGGGCTGCGCCGGCAAAGGCGCTGAGGACGAAGGCAAAGACGAAGCTTGCAAGGCGCATTGCGATTCTCCAGCAAAGGATTCGGGACGCAGCGACCCGCCACGACCAGGCCGGGCCTGTGTCATGTGAAGGCGTTGCGGATACGGGTGATGCGGAGTGCGGTGGGACTGACCGCGATGACAGGGCCATGGAGGCCGTGCGGTGTCGCAAGCGTCACAAGCTGTCGTCTTTTGGTCAATGACGAAAAGACCAAGCTGTGACCGCGCGCAAGCACTGGAGATGTGTCAGACGGAGCAGGGCGTGGCTGACATGCGCACGTGCTAAGCGCCCGACAGGTGTGAAGCGCATACCAGACCACGCATCCTCCGCGGCCCGGTTCTGCAGCGGTTGGCTCTACAAGGAAGCCTCTTGCCCAGCATCAGGCGCCAGGCAGGCGGCCCTGCTTTGCTCGCTCGAGTCCGCAATGACCGCCTCGCTGAAACCGCTGCGGCTCAACCACAGGCGATTCCACCGGTCCAGGGCGTCGCCGTCTCGCGCCCAGCAGGCGAAGCGGGTAATGGTCTCGAGGTTGTCGATGGTCGGGTAGCGCTGCGCGATTTCGTCCAGGCCCTGGCGCATCAGCGGCCAATCGGGCGTCGCCGCGTGGAAGTGATCGGCCGAGTACTCGGTGGCCGACCAATACAGACGTGCGTAGCGCATGGCCCGTTTCTTCTTCGGGGCACTCGCCATCGAGCGCCGTGCGAAGGCTTCCATCTTCTGTGCGCTGCCACCCCAGGCCGGCGTGAAGTGCTGCATGGCAATGAAGTGCAGTGGCTCGTAGTCGGGGAAGGCCTTGGCGGCACGGTCGACGAGCTTCAGTAGTTCTTCGTCATCCGCGCTTTCGCGCAGCGCGATCAGTACGCTCATCTCGTGCCAGAACGGGTCGCCACCGGCAATGCCCTCATGCGATTGCAGGTAGGCCTGCGAAACGGCGTTGTACTCATGGAACTGGGCCCAGTCTTCGGCCTTGACGGTATTGGCGTATCCGTTGCCACGGTAGCTCCAGCCCAGGTTGAGCGGAATCCGTGCGGTCACCAGGTGGGCCGCCGGAGACTTTGGAGCGTGCTGAACCCAGCGCGCCGCCCAAGCCGACCAGTGGTTCCAGGCCTCCACCTCCTGCCGCGTCGTGCCGATTGCACGCGACATGCAGATGTAGAAGCGGCCCAGCCGGGATTCGCCGGCGGCGTCGAGCTCGCCCGTGCGGAAGCGCGCGGCCATCGCGTCAAGGGCCGCAAAGTCGTCGTTGGACATCAACTGCGCGATTTCGCTGCAGTCATCCGTGACGTCGGGGTCCTGGGCCGCCACGGTTGAAGGGGCGAACAGACTGGCCACGCTCAAGAGCGTGCCGACGAAGTGCGTCCTGCGCATCGGGGGGCATCCTTGCTTTGATGGGAGTCTGCGGTAGTCCCGCAGTGCCGCGAAGCATACCAAGGAGCGCTTTGCGTCATGCTGCGTCGCAAGGTGCTACCCACCATTCGCACTGGTACGGTCCAACCCGTTGCACCACCACCGACGGGGAGAGACAACGATGCGCAAGGTTCTGCTGCTGTTGATCCTGCTGACCGGGCTGGCGCCCACCGCCTGGGCAGCCACGGTCAAGACCACCCATCGCACCATCCCAAGCTGGGATGGCACGCCCCTCGGGGCCTTCGTCATCGAACCGCAGGATGCCGGCAGTGGCCGCTATCCGCTGCTGGTGATGCCCAGCAGCTGGGCGGTGCCCAGCGTGGAATACGTGGGGGTGGCACAGTCGCTGGCGCAGCGCGGCTATGTGGTCATCAGCTACAGCTCGCGCGGCTTCTGGGAATCGGGTGGCAGCATCGACATCGCCGGGCCCGCCACGGTCGAGGATGTCAGCGCGCTGATCGACTGGGCGCTGGACAACACCCGCGCCGACCCGGCAAGGATCGGTGTCTCGGGCATCTCCTACGGTGCCGGTACCAGCCTGCTGGCGGCGGCGCGCGACCCACGCATCAAGGCCGTTGCCGCACTGAGCGGCTGGGCCGACCTGCAGGCGTCGCTGTACAGCCATGACACGCCCAGCGCGCAGGGCATCGCCCTGCTGGTGGCAGCGGGCCTGGCCACCGGCCGCCCCGGCGCGGAGCTGGCCACAATCAACCGCAACGTGCTGGTCGGCAATTACCAGGGGGCGGTGGACTCGCTGCTGCCGGTGGCGGCGCAGCGCAGCCCGGCCAGCAGCCTTGACGAGATCAACGTCAACCAGCCGGCGGTGTTCCTTGCCAATGCCTTCAATGACAGCCTGTTCCCGCCGGGCCAGCTGGTCGATTTCTTCAACCGCCTGAAGGGGCCCAAGCAGCTGCAGCTGCGCCATGGCGACCATGCCCTCAACGAGGCCTTCGGTGCGCTTGGCATTCCCAATGAGGTCTATGCCGCCGTGGGCGACTGGTTCGACCACTACCTGAAGGGCGTGGCCAATGGCATCGACCGCCAGGCAGCGGTGCAGCTGAAGTCGCAGAAAGGCAGCTGGAGCCGCTATGCGGACTGGCAGGCCACCAATGCGGGTGCTGTCAGCTACGGGCTGACCGCGCCAACCGGGCTGCTGCTGCCCACCGGCGGGCTGGCGGAGAACGGTGGCGGCACCGGCTGGAATTACCGGATCGGCAGCGGCCTGCTGACCGCCGCCAATTCCGGTGTGGCGATGGCGTCCGGCGCGCTGCAGATGTTCAACCTGCCGCCCGGCGCCTATGTGCCCTTCGTTGGCCGTAGCGCCGCAGGCGTCTGGCAGGGCCCGATCCAGTGGAGCGCCAAACGCCTGGACGGTGCGCCGGAAGTGCGCCTGACGGTCACGCCCAGCCGCGCCAACACCACGCTGTATGCCTACCTGTACGCCGAGGATGTGCTGGGCAATGGCCAGCTGATCAGCCACAAGCCGTACACCCTTCGCGGGGCCACGCCCGGCCAACCGAAAACGATCGATCTTCGCCTGGAAGCGAGCAGCTGGAACCTTCCGGCCGGCAGCCGGCTGACCCTGGTGGTCGATACCGTGGACCTGCGCTATGCGGGCATCAGCCAGCTGGGCGGTGCGGTGACCTTCAGCTCGCCGGCCAACGCGCCTTCAGTGCTGACGGTGCCGCTGCATTAATGTGGCGCCGCGCCCGTTGCGGCGGGCGCGGCACGACAGACCACGCGCAATTCCCAGCAGCTGACCGACTGGCGCTGGAGGCATGGATCCGCGAGGGAAGGGGGCCGATCAAGCCCGATGGAAACCCGCGCCCCCGCGCAGCGGTGACTGAAGATCACTCGCCCTGCGGCAACAACACCCGGATCATCTCGTGCTGCCTGGTCAGATTCGCCCGTTGCACGAAACCCTGGATGATCGAGGCCGCCACCTTGCGCTGGTTGTCCATGTCCAGCAACGGTGCGATGGCCTGCCCGGAACCCTCGGGGCTGTCACGGAACGGGCAACCGACCGGGCCAGCAGTGGTGAACGTCAGGATCGCCTTGGCCACGCGCGCCGACGGCGAACGCGGCGCATCGAAGATCACCAGTGTTCGCTCGTAACTGATACCCGTCGCACGTACGGTCGAGTGCAGGGAATCCTCGATGGTCATGTCCGCGCCGAGGTCCTGGGCAAGCGCAATGAGGCAGTTGGCCGCCGTCGCATTGCGCAACGTCGCAGGGTCGGTGCGGATGATCATCGCGCAGTCGACGCCGGAGATCGGCACCTGGGTGACATCCAGGTACGGGTTCTGTGCCAGCGTCCCGATCAACGCCAGATCGTCGCTGTAGCCACAGGATGCGGCAGATGTACCCAGGCGTTGCAGCAGCGTTGCGACCCGATGCGCACCCCACTGCCGCCCGTGCAGCAGGCGCTGCGTGTGGTTGGCCGACAGGGCACCGTGATCGAATCCCGAGGATGACGCCTGCATGCGCGCCTTGACCTCACGCATGCAGGCATCGACCTGCTGCATGCAGTTCTTGTCATCGGTGAACACCGGCGCCGCCGAGATGCCATCGATCACCCGGCCGAACGTCGCCAGGTCGCCCTGCTGGTCGCGGTACCAGTCGTGAATGCGCTGCACATTGCGGCGACGTTTCTCCAGCTTGTCCGCACCCGGCCAGCCAGGATAGGCGGCGATCTCGCACAGCATGGTCAGGCCTTCCCACAGGTGGTACTCCATGCTGGGCAGGGGCAGCCGCCAGCGCTCTTCCGAGCCGGCATCCTCGGCAATCACCAGATGGTTGCGGATGATGTCCGACCACACTGTCACGGCCTCCACGGTATCGCGGCGCGGCGTGGTCACATCGATCAGTTCCATCAAGATCGGCCGCGGCGTCACCGGGTCGTCGCCAGCAGGCGCCTTCGGATCCTTCACCCATCGCGCGTGCCAGGTGTAGCCCATGCGATACAGCACGAAGGGCTTGATGCCGTCGTTGAGGATGATGCCTGGCGGCGGCGGAGGGGTAGGCGGCGGCTGCACGGGCTGCGGCACCGGCGGCTGCGGAGGGGGCAGCACGGACGGGCTTGTCACCGGCGTGGCGGTGCCGATGCCCTTCAGCGGCTCGCTGGTGAACAGATGCAGGCCCGCGCGGTCACGCTCGTACACCTTCCGGAACGTCTGCGGAGTGTCACAGGTCACCAGGCACTGCTCGCCGGGCGGCACATGGATGTCCACCGATGCAAGGTCCACCACCTGGCCGGCCAACGGATTCTGGTTGGGCGGGAAGACGCTGATCTCCAGCGCGATGTTGAGGCCGGCACCCTGCATCACGTCGATCACGATGTCTTCAACACCGCCGTGCAGGGCATCCTGTGCCGGGATCGGGATCCAGGGGTTGATCACCACCTGCGTATCCCAGTCGGACCTGCCGAAATCGAACAGCGTCGGTGGCGGGTCGGCCGGGCGTTCAAGCAGTGCGTCCAGCGCGTTGCCGCCCTTGACGTAGAAGAACATCAACGGCTCACCGGGCTTCAGGCTGTAGTCGCGCCGTACCTTGCTGGACAGGCTGCGCAGCTGGTCCTTGATGTCCGACAGTGCCTTGACCACGACCGTGCGAACGTCGGGATACGCCTGCGCGTTGTTGATCTGCGCGGTGAGCTGCTTGCTGATGTAGCGCCGGGCCTCGCGCTCGGGCGTGCTCTCTTTCATGGTGGGGCCTCACTGGGGTTGCAGGGGCGGGCAGGTGCGCGCTGGACGCTCAAGCGGGTGACAGCAGGGCGGCGATCTCCCGGTACCAGCCGATCTCCTGGCTACCGGGCCTGGCGCCGGCCAGGGCCTCGTCAACCGCCAGTGTTCCTTCGCCTGGAACCTCCACCCTTGCCCCCAGGACATTACGCAGATCGGCCACCGGCACCCGTGCGACGCCCGCCACCTCCCAGTCGGTCACCAGGCAGGACTGGGGGCGCGCAGGGCTGCTGGCACTGGCCTGGACATGGTTCTCGGCCTCCTGCGCCATCCGCAGGAGCTCCTCGGCCGTTGTGCGGAAGCGAACCAGGGAGAAGCTGCCTCCCCCATCTGGAAACAGCCGGGCACGCAGATCGCATGCGGCGCGTCCCTGTCCAAGCCAGATGCCAAGCTCCTCCTCGAACTCGCGGCGCGCGGCGCGCTCCTTGCGTTCGTTGTTCAATCGGCCGCCGCCGGGCAGGGCCCATTGTCCCGCCTGGTTCACCAGCGCCGGGGGCAGGCCATCCGACCACGCACCGACTTCCGCCACCAGACGTTGTGCGAGTACCAACGCAGCGGCCCAGTTCGGGGTTCCCCGGGTCGGCGGCGGCAATGCGATGGCGAGCTCCCGCAAGGTTGCACGCGCAGGGCTGAGCGGGGGAGGAGTTCTTGCGTCCTCGCGGAACAGGCTCTGCAGAGCGGCCAGCGTCTCCATGGCGACGTCATCGGTTTGCGGATGCGTGCGCTCGGCGCTTTCAAGCGCTCGGTCCAGTGCGTCCATGGTGCGGGGCAGCGTGCGTTCGCCGCGGTAGGCGACTGACCCCGCAGCGCGCCAGGCGCCGGAAAGCAGCTTTCTCAGCAGATCCCAGTCCTGCTCTGTGCCACCGCCGGGCGCGTTGCGGATGGCCAGCACAGCGGCCATCGCTTCGGCAGAAAGTACGACAACGGAATTGCTGCCCCACCAGCTGTTGAGCACACCTTTGCGGACGACCAGATAGTGAGCTCCATCCCAGACTGCGACGTAGACCTGGTTCATGGTGCACACCTCCGTTCAACCTGCGTGGAGGGGGCTGGGTGCATTGCCGCTGTGCCAGCGGTAGTCCGGGAAAGGCATGCCATGTCTCGCTCCTGCGGGCTCGAAAGAGTGGGGGGCTTGGCGGCGTTGCCATCGGAGTGCAGGCAGTGCGGCGCCGTGGGTCCACTGTAGGAGCGAGGGGCGAGGGAGGATCGGCGCCAGCCACGATGTATGCGGTGGAACCGACGGAACAGGAGGGCAGGGGCGTTGATTTCCCCGCATTGGCGTCAAGGCAGTGGCCGCCCAGGCGTCAACGATTCCCGGCGCTTGCCTCCGGGTCATGCAGTCCACGCAGCTTCTTCTTGTTGATCTTGCCGACGCTGGTGCGCTCGATAGCATCGACGAAGCGGACGCGCTCCGGAATCGCATAGCGTGAGATATCTCCAGAGCGGCTGCGCGCCGCCACCAACGCGATGATCTCGGCCTCGGTCACGTCACTACCGGGCCGCCTGACCACCAGAGGCAGCGGCCGCTCGCCCCATTTTGCATCGGCGATGCCGATCACCGCGACTTCGTTCACCGCAGGATGCAGGGCGATGATGTCTTCCAGCGCCAGCGAGGAGATCCATTCGCCACCGGTCTTGATCACGTCCTTGATGCGGTCGGTCACCCGCAGATAGCCGTCTGCATCGATGTTGCCGATGTCCCCGGTGTGCAGGTAGTCGCCCGCCCACAGCGTCGCCGAAGCGTCCGGATCGTGCAGGTAGCCCTGGGTGAGCCAGGGCGCGCGCACTACCACCTCGCCGGTGGCGACCCCGTCGTGGGCGACATCCCTCATCTCCGGGTCGACAATGCGCAGGTCCACCAGCGGCACCGGAATGCCGGCCTTGGTCCGCAGTGACAGCGCCTCATCCGGCCCGGCCAATGCATCGGCATCAATCTGTGCAAGGGTGAGCAGCGGGCAGGTTTCAGACATGCCGTAGCCACCGAAGATATCGATGCCACGTGCGAGTGCCCACTGCGCTAGTGCTCGCGGCAGCGCCGCGCCGCCGATGATTACTTTCCAGTTGCGCAGGTCGGTCTGTGCCGCGTCGGGGTGTTCGAGCAGCATGTGCAGGATGGTCGGCACGCAGTGCGAGAAGGTCACCTTCTCGCGGGCGATCAGCGCCAGCAGGGTTGCTGGCAGGTAGCGGCCGGGATAGACCTGCTTGATGCCGAGCAGCGTGGCCACGTAGGGTACGCCCCAGGCGTGTACATGGAACATCGGCGTGATCGGCATGTAGACATCGCCGCGGTGCAGCCGCCCCTGGCTCGGGGCGCTGCCCAGCGCGGCCATCGCCGCCAGGGAGTGCAGCACCAGCTGCCGGTGGCTGAAGTACACGCCTTTGGGCAGGCCGGTGGTGCCGGTCGTATAGAACACCGTGGCACGGGTGTTCTCATCGAAGTCCGGGAAGTCGTCGATCGGCGTTGCCGTGCGCAGTCCGGCTTCATATTCCGTCACGAAGCCCGGTGGCAGTGGCCCTTCCGAGTCGTCCAGCAGCACCCGCGTATGCAGGTCGGGCAGCTGATCTTCCAGACCCTCCAGCAACGGCAGGAACTCGCGGTTGGCCAGGATCACCCGCGCGCCGCTGTGGTTCAGGGTGTAGGCAATCTGCTCCGGCGCCAGGCGGATGTTCACCATCATCAATACCGCACCGATCATCGGCACGGCGAAGTAGGCCTCCAGGTAGCGATTGCTGTCCCAATCCATCACCGCCACGGTATCGCCCTGGCGGACGCCCAGCGATGCCAGCAGTCCCGCCAGCTGGCCGATGCGCGCCTGCAGCGTGCGGTAGTCGAAGCGGACCTTGTCGCCGTACACGATCTCCTGCCCGGGACGTGTCGCCAGCGGCGTGAGCAACAGCTGCTTGATCAGCAGCGGGCAGGTATCGGCAGCGGGAGGGAATGGCATGCGGGTTCCTCATGGGGGGCGTATTGGTCGCCGGTCGTCCCCACCCACACTAGCCATCCATGCGTACCGCGCCAGCGTACCTAGGTCCCCTGTCCACGCCCGCGTGATTTGCTAATCTCGCCTTGACATGCCAAGCCTGCTTATCGCCGATGACCACCCCTTGTTCCGCGCCGCGCTGCATCGCGCGGCCGAAGAGGCCGTCGCCGACCTTCAGATCAGCGAAGCCGATTCGCTGGACAGCGTGCTGGAAACACTCGAACGCCAGCCGGTCGACCTGATGCTGCTGGACCTGCACATGCCCGGCAATCACGGGCTTGCCGGATTGGCGACCCTGCGTGCATTGCAGCCCGGCCTGGCGATCATCATCGTCTCGGCCAATGAAGAGCCGCAGGTGATCCGCCGTGCCCTCGATCTGGGTGCCGCCGGCTATCTGCCCAAGAGTTCGGGATTGAGCGAGCTGCAGTCCGCGCTGCATTCCGTGCTGGAAGGCGAACGTTGGATTCCGGCATTGCTGCGCGAGCCGGTGGCGAGGGTAGTTCCTTTCAGCAGGGATGCGGATCTCGCCGCGCGGCTGGCCAGCCTGTCCGCGCACCAGTACAAGGTGCTGAGCCTGGTGGCCGAAGGCCTGCTCAACAAGCAGATCGCCGACCGCCTGGGCGTGCAGCTGCGCACGGTCAAGGCGCACATGACGCGCATCATGGAACGGCTGGGGGTGCGCAATCGTGCGCAGGCCATCCGCGTACTGCACGAGATGGGGTTGGCCGATCCATCGCGGCAGCTTGAAGGGTCCCAGGACGCCTGAATCTTCAGGTCGCGGCCGCACCCTTCGTCGCCAACAGATGGTTGATCGCCCAGCGTAATGCCAACGGCTTGAAGGGCTTGCTCAACAACGAAAGCCCGGCTTCGCGTACCGCTTCGCGGGTATCGCAGCCGGTATCGGCACTGAGGATCACGGTCGGCCGCTGCCCGTGCACGGCCACCAGCCGCTTCCAGACCGCCACGCCCGTATCCCCCCCATCGAGGTGATAGTCGAACAGCCAGAGTGCCGCCTCAGCCGCTGACGGCCCGATCGATGCAGCATCGCCCACTGCGGTGACATCGCAGCCCCAGGACGTCAGCAGTTGCCGCATCGCCGCCAGCGCGTCCCGATCGTTGTCGACCACCAGCACGCGGACGCCCTTCAGCGTGCTGCTCCCCGCCACCGCCGGCAGGGCGCACGGTGCGGCTGGCGGAGCAGCCCGTAGCACCTGGATGGAGAATGCCGAGCCGCGGCCAGGGATACTCTGCAGGTGCAGCGGCGCATCCAGCAGTCCGGCGATGCGGTGCGCGATGGCCAGGCCCAGGCCAAGCCCTTGGCCATTGCTGCGATCACCGCGATGGAATTCCTCGAACACGATCGCCTGCTGCTCCGGCACGATGCCGGGGCCGCTGTCATGCACGCCAATCAGCAGTGCGTTGCCCTGCCGCCGCACGCCCAGTAGTACGCCGCCACGATGGGTGTAGCGGATGGCATTGGCCAGGAAGTTCTGCAGCACCCGGCGCAGCAGCAGCGGGTCGCTGTGCACCCAGGCACGGGTCGGTACATAACCGAACTGCAGGCCACGTGCGGCCGCCAGCACGGCGAACTCCTGCGCAAGCGGGTCCAGCACGGTGGACAGCGCGAACGGGCGTGGGTCGACCACCCAGCCACCTGCGTCCAGCCGCGAAATATCGAGCAGGCCCGACAGTAGGTCATCGGTGGAATCCAGCGCGCCGCGGATCTGGCGCAGGAAGCTGCCCAGGAACTCGGACTCGATGTGCTGGGACATCGCATCGGCCAGCAACTGGGCCGCATGCAGTGGCTGGATCAGGTCGTGGCCGACCGCGGTGAGGAACCGCGTCTTGGCCACGTTGGCCCGCTCGGCCTCGTGTACCGCCTGTTCCAGCCGGGCGGTGCGGTCCTGCACGCGAAGCTCCAGCGTCTCATTGCTGCGCTTGAGTGCATCTTCCGCCCGGCGGAACGCGGTGACGTCGGTGAAGGTGGCCACATAGCCGCCGCCTGGCATCGGATTGCCGCGGATTTCCACGATGGTGTCGTCCGGGAAGATGCGCTCGGACAGATGCGGCGTGCCGCGCCGCATGTGGGCGACGCGACGCTGCAATGCCTTTTCAGGCGAGTCGCCAACGGCAACGCCGATGCCCAGTTGCGCCAGCGCCCACGCAGTCAGGTGGACCACCGGCTGGCCCACCTGCAGCAGCTCCGGCGGGAACTTGAACAAGACGGCATAGCGGCTGTTCCAGGCCACCAGCTGCAACTGCGCATCCACCACGCTGATGCCCTGGCTCATGTTCTCCAGTGCGGCTTCCAGCAGGCGCTGGTTGAAGCGCAGCACCTGGGTGGCTTCACCCACGGCACGGGTAACCGCGTCCAATGGCGCCGCGCCACCCTCCCGCGCGGCCTCCACCAGCAGCCGGGCCATGCCTGCGCCGACCACGGCCGTCAGCTCGCGTTCCACCGCGATGACCCGGTCGTCATCCAGCATCTTTCCTGCATGCCCGTCGAGCAGCTGCCGGGCCCGTTCCTGGCCGAGGAAGCGGCCAGCAGTCTTGCGCAGCGATGCCGTGGCCACCGCATCGCGCTGGCGTGGCAGCGACGGGCGGACCGCGCGTGACACCAGCACCACGGCAATCAGGTTTGCCGCCAGGCTCGCGCCCATGCTGATGGCGATATGCCCCGGTTGCAGGCGCATCGACAGCAGCGACAGCCAGTGCAGCCCGTCGGGACGGGTCGACGGCGTTGCAGCGGGCACGATCATGGGCAACAGCACCAGCCACAGCCAGACCAGCGAGCCCACCACGATGCCGGCGATGATCGCTGGTGAGGACGTGCGCGGCCGGTACACCGCCAGCAGCACGGCCGGTGCCAGCTGCGAGAGCGCGGTGAAGGACATCAGGCCGAAGTCGCTGAGCGCCTCGGTATCACTCATCGCCCTGCTGTACAGCCATGCCATCAGGAACACGGCGAGGATGCCGGCGCGGCGCAGGGCCAACACGCGCGGGCGCAGGTCGCCGGCAGCAGGACCGCCATCGATGCCGCCCAGCAGCCGCGAGCCCACGCCGTGATTGCCGAGCATGATCGACAGTGTCAGCCCGGACAGGATCATCATGCCGGTGGCCGCGCTCAGGCTGCCCAGGTACGCCACCAGCGCCAACAGGTGGTGTCCACCAGCCTGCGGCAGGGCCAGCACATATAGATCCGGCGACACCGACGCTGGCAGCTGCGCGGCACCGTACAGTGCCATCGGCACCGACGGCAGCCCGATCAGCAGCAGATACACCGGGAACAGCCAGCGTGCCGTCTTCAGGTCCGAGGACTCGCGCAGCTCGACCACGCCCACGTGGAACTGGTGGGGCAGGGTGAAGGCGGAAATCGCGCCCAGCGCCACCATCGTCAGGTAATCCGGAATGACTGCGGGCGGCGGCAGGTGGGCCATCTTTTCCAGCAGGGGCGTGCCGGCGCGGTGCACCGACAGCCCGGCATACAGGCCGATCGCCAGCAGTGCCACCAGCTTCAGTACCGATTCCAGGCCCAGCGCCACCACGATGCCGCGGTTGTGTTCGGTGGCCGATGCCTTGCGTGCGCCGAACAGCAGGGTAAACGCCGCCATCGTCAGCGCGAACCAGAACGACATGTCCAGCTGCCAGCCGGCAGGTGCGAAACGATCGCCCAGCAGGACCCCCAGGCCCTGGCTGACCGCTTTGAGCTGCAGCGCGATGTAGGGAATGATGCCGAACAGCGCGACCAGGGTGATGGTGATGCCCAGGCCCTGGTCCGCGCGCAGCCGTGCGACCACCAGGTCGGCGATGGTGGCGCTGTTGTGCTGCTTGGCCAACCGCCCCAGTCGCGCCAGGAACGGCAACCCGAAAGCAAAGATCAGCGCCATGCCGACCAGGGTCGGCGGAATCGGGAAGCCCCATTGCACGCCCTGCGAGGCCGCCCCGTAATACGTCCAAGCCGTGCAATGCACGGCCAGTGACAGCGCATAGATGACCGGCCAGATCCGTGCCAGGCGATGCCCCCGGCGCTCGCCCCACAAGGCCACGCCGAACAGCAGAACGGTCCACGCGATACAGGCGAACAGGACGATGGAGGGCGTCAACATCGCTCCAGTGTAGAGAGAGGCGGGGTGGGGCAGCGCTAGGTGGCGACCACGATCAGTGACAGCTGCTCAGCGACCACTGCAACCTCGCCATCGGCAATCCGTTCCACGGTCCTGCGCTGGGTCAGCAGCCACTGACCCGGTTGGCGCGGCTGCAGGGAGACCAGCTGCGAACGCACCCGTATGTCCGAGCCGCTGGGTACCGGCGCCAGGAAGCGCACCTTGTTCAGGCCGTAATTGAGCACATGCGCGATGCCGGGAAACCCGGCCAAAGCGGCCACATCCTCTTCCACCGTCAATGACAGCAGCAGGAAGCCGTGGGCGATGGTGCGCCCACCCGGCAGCTGCGCCTGTGCACGCACCGGGTCGATGTGGATCCAGTTGTGGTCACCGGTGGCGTCGGCGAAGGCATCGATCCGCGCCTGCGAAACGTGGGTGATGCTGCCCAGCCGCTCGCCGGCCGCCCATTGCTGGAGAGGGCGCAGGGCGGCCGGCAATGCCTCGGTGGATGCGGCGGTGCTCACCGCACGTCGTCCAGCAGGGCCAGGATGGCATCGCGTGCCTCCGGCTCGTTCAACATCGGCGCATGGCCCACGTCCGGCACTTCAACCAGGCGTGCGCGGGGCGATGTCGCGGCCATCTGCCGGGCAACATCGGCTGGCAGGATGTCGGACAGGGCGCCACGCACCACCAGCACCGGCACGCGTGCGGTCAACCCGCGAACCGCACGCCACAGCACGGGGCGCAGCAGCCACAGCACCCACGGTCGGGTGGTGCGGATCACCGCCGGGTCGTAGTCCAGTTCCAGCATGCCGTCTTCGCGCTGGCGGAACGTGCGCAGGGCCATGGCCCGCCAGTCCTCCACGGTGTAGCGCGGGAATGCCGCCTTGCCGATGGTGCCCATGTAGGCCGCGGCCTGCTGCAGATCCATCGGCGGCACGGGCTTGCCGGCGTACTTGCCGATCCGTGCCAGCGCCTCGCGCGGCACCTTGGGGCCGGCATCGTTCAGTACCGCCGCTGCAATGGTCTGCGGGGCACGCGAGGCCAGGGTGATGGTGACAAGCACACCCAGCGACGTGCCGACGAATACCGCCGAGTCGATGTGCTGCGAGCGCAGCAGCGCCACCATGTCATCGGCATAGGTGCGCGGGTTGTAGCTGGAAGGATCCTGCGCGCGTTCCGAACCGGCACGGCCGCGCAGGTCGACGGCGATCACGCGCCAGCCCACGCCGGCAAGCACGTCGGCCAGCGCGTCGAAATCAGCGCCATTGCGGGTCAGGCCGGGAATGCACACCACGGTCCCGCGCGACGCCTGTCCTGCCCTTGGTGCATGGTCGCGCGCATGCAGGCGCAGGCCATCAGTGCTGTTCCAGTACAGATCTTGGTAAGACTGCGTCATGCAGGGGCTTCCTGGAAATCGTAACGGGCACGCTAGAAATCGTAACGGACGCTGAGGCTATATTGGCGCGGCGGTCCATAGAAGCCAATCAGCGTGCCGACTGCCGGAATGTTGTAACCGGTGGTGCGGTATTCCTTGTCGGCCAGGTTGGTGCCCTGCAACGAGAGCGTCCAGGCATCATCCAGCCGCCAGATCACACCAGCATTCACCAGTCCGTAACCGCCCTGGCGGATCACCGGACTCAGGTCGGTGGTCGGCCACACCTCGCTCTGGTAGCTGTAGCTCACCCGCGCCGACAGGTTGCTGCCGTTGGCCAGGTCGGTGCGGTATTCCACGTTCAGCGCCCCCGAGAATTCCGGCGCATTGGTGAACTTCATCTGCCGGGCCACGTTGATGCCGCGGTCCATGTACTCGTCGTACTTCGTGTCCAGCCAGGCCAGGTTGCCGGAAATCAACCAGTGCTGGCTGGGCAGGTACTGGTATTCGACTTCCACGCCCTTGATGGTGCCGGCGCCGGCATTGGTGAAATCACCGAAGAACGAGTCATCGATGCCGTCGCCATTGGTATCCAGGCCGGTGAACACCGACAGCTGGATGTCCTTGTACTTGTTGTAGAAGGCCGACAGGTTCAGGAACAGCCGCTGGTCGAGGAAGGCCATCTTGCTGCCGACCTCGTAGCTGTCCACGGTCTCGTCATCGAACGGCTCGGCCGAGCGGGGCACCGCCACCGCGTTGGCGCGGATGTTGTAGCCGCCGGACTTGAAGCCACGCGTGGCCAGCCCGTAGACCATGATGTCCGGGGTGATCTGGTAGTCCAACGAGACCTTGGGCGAGACGTTCTTGAAATTGGTCTTCTTGTCGAAGTCCGCGGTCACCGCCACCGGCCGGCTGAAACCCGGGTCGGCGTAGAGGCGGTTCAGCACGATCGCGCGCTTGTCTTCATCGGTGTAGCGGGCGCCCACGTCCAGCTTCAGCCTGCTGGTCAGGTCGAAGGTCCAGTCCGCATACAGCGCGATGCTGTCGGTCAGCACCTTGCCCTGGTTGTCGGCGAACTGCGCGCTGAAGTAGTTGTTCTGGATCTGCCCACCGGCCTCGCCACTGAACTGGTACAGGCCCACCACGCCGCGCACCCGGCCGCCGGCATCGTAGTTCAGCTGCACCTCGTTGCTGACCTGGTTGTCGTTGTAGGTGCCGCTCACGTCGGCCAGCTTGACCGGCGTGGTGTCGAAATCGATGTTGGCTTCACTGTCCGATTCGCGCTTGGCCACCACGTACTTCACTGCGATGTCGTCGTTCGGCCGCCAGTTCACCGTGGCCGACGCGCCCTTGGTTTCCACGTTGTTGAGGTTGCGCATGCCCGAGCGGATGTCATATCGGCTGTCCATCGGCGGGTAGGCGCGCAGGAACGGGTTGGGCGCCAGCATCTTCGAGCCGCGCATGCCCGACTGGTCATCGATCCAGTCCAGAGCGAACTGCACATCGAAGTCATCGCCCGCATACGCCCCCAGGCTCAGGCGCGCCGCGTTGATCTGCTTGTCGCTGACCGGCTGGCCATTGAAGGTGTTCTCGCCGAAGCCGTCGTGGTTCATGCTGGCCACCGCCACGCGTGCTCGCAGGCCACTGTCGGCGCCGCCGATCGGGCCACCGATCGCCGCCTTCGCGTCCAACTGGCTGTAGTTGCCCACGGTGATCTGGGCGAAGCCCTCGGTCTGGGTGGGCAGGCCGCGCGAGATGTACTTGATCGCACCACCAATGGTGTTCTTGCCGTACAGCGTGCCCTGCGGGCCGCGCAGCACCTCGATGCGCGAAACATCAAACACATCCAGCAGCGCGCCCTGCGGGCGGGCGATATAGACGTCATCCAGGTAGATGCCCACGCCCGGATCGGCACCCCAGGTCGGGTCGGACTGGCCGACGCCGCGGATGTAGGCGGTGACCGTGCTGCTGGCGCCGCGCGCCGCATAGATGGTCAGGTTGGGCACCTGCCCATCCAGGTCGCTGATGTCCTGGACATTCATCCGGTCCAGCGCCTCGGAGGTGAACGCGGTGACCGCCACCGGCACTTCCTGCAGGGTTTCTTCGCGCTTGCGCGCGGTGACCTTGATGCTGTCCAGGTTGGTGGGTGATGCATTCCTGCCCACGGTCGCCGCCCCCTGCGGCGCGTCCTGTGCCAGTACCGGGCCAGACGCCAGCAGCGCGCCGATCATCAGGCTCAGACAATTCCGTTTCATTCGATCCTCCCCAGGGCATATCCATTGCAGATGGCCCGATGCCACCTCTGCAGCCAAGGCTAGCGGTGTCATCGGGCAGCGGCGAGTGGACCTAGGTCCAGTCGGCAGCCGCCACCGGATGCGGATACTGGGCTCGCCCCCAGCCGGACGCGTTCCCCGGTACTCCTTCATCCACGACTCACCCATGAGGATCTGGTCATGAAATCCGGAATCGATTCGATCAAAGCGATGGCGCTGGTGCTGTGCACCTGGCTGGCAACGGCGGGCAGCGCGCTTGCCGCAGGCCCGGCAGGGCATTGGGATATCGGCCTGTACGGCAACCTGTTCGGCGCCCGCGAATACCAGGTCTGGGTGCCGGCCGGCTACGACGCGACCCAGCCGCTGCCGCTGCTGCTGGTGCTGCATGGCTGTGTGACCGGCCCGAACCTGATGGGCGAGGCGTCCGGCTTCAATGAGGTCGCCGACAGCGAGGGTTTCATCGTGGTGTATCCGCGCCAGAACGTCACCTCCAATCCCGCACGCTGCTGGAACTGGCAGCTGCCGATCAACCAGGCGCGCGACAGTGGCGAGCCCTCACTGCTGGCCGGCATCGTGGACAAGGTGAAAGCCAGCTACAGCATTGATCCGCACCGGGTCTATGTAACCGGCATTTCTGCCGGCGGTGCGATGACCTCGATCATGCTGGCCTGCTACTCGAATGTGTTCGCTGCCGGCGCCATCCACTCCGGTGGCATGTTCAAGGGCGCGACCACCATTTCCGGCAGTGCCTACGCGTTGTTGGCCGGCAGCATCTACTCACCGGACAGCAACGGTCGGCTGGCCTGGCAGTGCTCGGGTTCGCCTTCGCCGCGCCCGCTGCCGGTGCTGGTGTTCCATGGCAGCGCCGACCTCACCGTCAACCCGGTGAACGGTGAGCAGGCGGTGCGCCAGTTCCTGCAGACCAACGACCTGGCTGACGATGGCCTGGACAACGATTCGGTGAAGTACGTGCCGACCAGCACCTATCACGGCCAGGTGCCGGGCGGACGTGCGTATACGGTGGACACCTACGCCTACGGTGGCAGGACGCTGGTGCAGCACTATGTGGTGCAGGGGATGGGGCATGCGTGGAGTGGCAGCCAGTCGGGCCTGCCGTTCACCGATCCGAAGGGCCCCGATGCCACGCTGATCACCTGGTTGTTCCTGAAGGACTACCAGCGCTGAGTGGCAGCTACTGCAGCGTCAAGCCTGTCGGTCGAGACACCATGCTAGCCTTCCCCTTGGCAGGATTGCCTGACAGGGGGAAGGCATGGATACCGGACGCCGGGATTCCATCGTATTGGCTGCATCCGGGATGCTCGCACTGGCGCTGTCCGCCAATGCGCTCGCGCATCCGGGCGGCCTCGACAAGCAGGGTTGCCACACCAACCGGAAAACGGGTGACTATCACTGCCATCGAGGCGCCCCAGCCGCACCTCGCTACGTCGACACCCCGCGCAGCAGTTTCGCCCCCGGTTCTGCGCGCAGCTCCGGGGTGTTTGCCAACTGTGCGGAGGCCCGCGCCGCCGGGGCTGCGCCGGTACGACGGGGTGATCCGGGGTATGGCCCGCACCTCGATCGTGACAATGACGGCGTGGGCTGCGAACCCTATCGGGGCCGCAGGTAGGGCACGGACCGCCCGGTTTCAACTCCCGTTTCCGCGCATTCGTCGGTCTCCGCCAGGGCTTGGTCGCACAATCTCCCCGTATGGCAGAGCCATGCCCTAGGCTGTTGTGATTGAACTGCAGGGATGAAAGCAATCATGAAGCGCTGGATTTTCCTGGCATTGGCCACGCTCCCGTTCGCTGCCGGTGCCGTGGTCATCCGCGATGATGTTGACGATGCCAGGTACCAGATCGACGCATCGGTGTTCCCGGCACTGGCGGACATGCCAGGCGAGGGGCACGGCGTCCTGATCGCACCGCGCTGGGTGCTGACCGCAGCGCATGCCGCACCGATGGAGGGGATGGGCGCCACCATCACCATCGATGGGAAGGGCTACGGCGTCGAGCGTGTTTTCCTGCACCCCGGCTACCGGAGGATGCCCGAGGCGCTGGGCAGGGAAGCGATGGCAACGGGGAGTGCGTCGAAAATCCACGCGTTTCTGGCGGCGTCGGATGACATCGCACTGATCAGACTTGCCACGCCGGTGAGCGATGTGCCGCCGGTGGCGCTTTGTCGTGGCGGCGCCGAGGTTACCCAGATCGCCGCCTTGATCGGGAAGGGCGCTACCGGCAACGGTGCGACTGGACTGGTGCCGGGCGGGCCGCATCGTACGACGCTGCGGCGGGCCTACAACGCGATTACCGGCGGCAACGCGCGCTATCTCTGGTACCGGTTCGATCCGCCTCCGCAGGGCCTGCCCCTTGAAGGCGTGCTCGGCAACGGCGACAGCGGCGGCCCGCTGCTGATCAAGAAAGACGGGGCCTGGCAGCTGGTGGGCCTCGGTTCCTGGATCACCGCCGTGCCCGAGCATGCGCTGGAAGCGGGCTTCTACGGGCAGGTGGTCTACAACGTGCGCGTGTCCCGCTACATCGACTGGATCGAAAGCCTGGTCGACCGTGACGCGTCACATTAATGGTTGTTTTCAAAGGTAGCCAGCACGCGTGCAATGTCGATCGCATGCGGCGATCTTGAACAATTCATCTCCCCGCGAGGGAGTGCGTTTGCATTCTCATCCCATGCGACGGCCGATCGTATGCTTCCGGCCATGCATTCCTCCTTCGATCTTCCCGCGTACATGACCGTCACCCGGCCCTCCGGCTGGGTGCAGAGCGGCGAGCGCTGGGACCTGTGGTGGAACGGGCGCTCGGTGGCCAACATCGTGCCGCACGCCGTGCTTGGCTTCCGGGTGTACCTGGACGCACGCAAGATGTCCCAGACCAAGGTGGTGGCCGCCACGAATGTGCGACAGGCCAGGCGCTACGCAGAACGCTGGTGTGCTGCACGGCTCTGCCCGCAGCTGCGGCTGCGCGAGGCAGTGGCGCGCCTGGTGGACGTAGCGCCGGAGGCGAGCGCTGCGCCGTCGCCGGCACTTTCGGCGGAGCAACGGCAGCAGGCCCGCCGCCTGGCCGAGGCCGGGGCAGGGGAGGTGGCACGGATCAAGCAGGCGCTGGCACCGCGACTGCCCGCGACGGAGGCCAGGCCGGAGCTGCAGGCGCGAGGCGGAACCTGGTCGATACCCGGCCAGGCGCCGTCAAGCCGCCATTCGAACGGCAATGCCTCCTCTGCCGGGGTTATGCCGAGAGTTCCTCGCGCACGATCCTCGCCCCTTCGCTGAGCGCGCGCAGCTTGCCCCTGGCCACGTCGCGCGCCAGCGGCGCCATGCCGCAGTTGGTGCTCGGGTAGAGCTTGTCGGCGTCCACGAACTGCAGCGCCTTGCGCAGGGTGCTGGCTACTTCATCGGCGGTCTCCACCGTGCTGGAGGCCACGTCGATGGCACCGACCATCACTTTCTTGCCGCGCACCAGCTCGATCAGGTCGATCGGCACGTGGGAGTTGTGGCATTCCAGCGAGATGATGTTGATGTTGGAGGCCTGCAGCTTCGGGAACGACTCCTCGTACTGGCGCCATTCCGACCCCAGCGTCTGCTTCCAGTCGGTGTTGGCCTTGATGCCGTAGCCGTAGCAGATGTGCACGGCGGTCTCGCACTTCAGTCCTTCGATCGCACGCTCCAGTGCGGCTACGCCCCAATCATTCACTTCGTCGAAGAATACGTTGAAGGCGGGCTCGTCGAACTGGATGATGTCCACGCCTGCAGCCTCCAGCTCCTTCGCTTCCTCGTTGAGGATCTTCGCGAATTCCCAGGCCAGCTTTTCGCGGCTCTTGTAGTGCGCGTCGTACAGCGTGTCGATCATCGTCATCGGGCCGGGCAGCGCCCACTTGATCGGCCGCGTGGTCTGGCGGCGCAGGAACTTCGCATCCTCGACGAACACCGGCCTGGGGCGACTCACGGCGCCGACCACGGTCGGCACGCTGGCATCGTAGCGGTTGCGGATGCGCACGGTTTCGCGCTTCTCGAAGTCGACGCCGCTGAGGTGCTCGATGAAGGTGGTGACGAAGTGCTGGCGGGTCTGCTCGCCGTCACTGACGATATCGATGCCGGCATGCTGCTGTTCCTGCAGGGACAGGCGCAGGGCGTCCTGCTTGCCCTCGATCAGGCCTTCGTCCTGCAGCTTCCAGGGTGACCAGAGCTTCTCGGGCTCTGCCAGCCAGGAGGGTTTGGGCAGGCTGCCTGCGGTGGAGGTGGGGAGCAGCGTCTTCGTCGGCATTGTGTGGTGTGTCCTGGGGGGGCGAATGGAAAATCGATGGATCAGCGGGCGGCCCACTGCTCAAGCACGGCGCGGTAAGGCTTGATGAAGTGTTCTTCGGTGAACCGGCCCTGCTTGACCGCCAGCTGGCTGCGCTCTTCGCGGTCGTAGACGATGCGGGTGGAAGAGTAGTCCTGGTGCTTCAGGCTGGGCTGGTAGACCTTGCCGGCCACGGAATTGGCGTTGTAGATCTCCGGGCGGTAGATCTTCTGGAAGGCTTCCATCGTGCTGATGGTGCCGATCAGTTCCAGGTTCGAGTAATCGCCCAGCAGGTCGCCCTGGAAGTAGAACGCCAGCGGCGCGACGCTGCCCGGCGGCATGAAATAGCGCACCTGCAGGCCCATCTTGTCGAAGTACTGGTCGGTGGGGGAGAACTCACCCTGGCGGTACTCCACGCCCAGGATGGGGTGATGGTTCTCGGTGCGGTGGTAGGTCTTGCTGCTGGAAACGCTGATGCAGATCACCGGCCCCTTGCTGAAGTTGGCGCGGTAGGCGTCCGAGCGCAGGAAGTGCTGGAACAGCTTGCCGTGCAGGTCGCCAAAGCCTTCCGGAATGCCGAAGGTGGCCTTGCCCTCGTTGCTGGCCGGCAGCACCACGCTGAAGTCGTAGTCGCGCACGTAGGACGAGAAGTTGTTGCCGACGATGCCCTCGGTGCGCACGCCGGTCTGCGTGTCGACGATGGTCGGCCGCAGCACCTCGATCAACGGGAAGGGATCGCTGCCGTCGGCGCCGTCGATGTGCATCTCCACCGAGATGATGTCCAGCTCGACCGCATAGCGGTCCGCGCTCGGGTTGTCCCAATGCGCCAGGTCGTTGAAGCGGTTGTTGATCATGCTGATCGTGTTGCGCAGGTTCTCCTGCCGCGATGCGCCACGGGCCAGGTTGGCGAAGTTGGTGGTGATGCGCGTGCCTTCGGCCGGCTGGTAATCCTCGTTGAAAGGGATGCGCGTGATGCTGAAGGTGAAGGTGTCGGTCGTCATGGGCGGCGTTCCGGTTTGCTGGGTGGCATCCGAATGCAGGGTGCTGGCATCCGGTATTCAGAGAGTTGCGGCGGTCTCGGCGATGGCGGGCGCAGCGCGATGGGACAGGGCAAGCAAGGGCATTGCCCGCTGCACGGCCAGTCGCGCACGTTGGATCAGTGCCTCGTTGTGCACGCGGCCCTCGGCGAAATCGCGATCGGTTGCGTACACGCCCAGGGGCAGGGTGCGGGCCTGGAAGAAGCTGAAGAGCGGCCGCAGCTGATGGTCGATCACCAGCGCGTGGCGCTCGCTGCCGCCGGTGGCGGCCAGCAGGATCGGGGTATCGACCAGCGCATCCTGGTCGATGAAATCGAAGAAGTGCTTGAACAGGCCGGTGTAGGAGCCGCGGTAGACCGGCGTGGCCACCACCAGTACGTCGGCCTGTTCGACAGCGACCAACTGCCGCTCGACCGCCTCGGGCAGCTGCGAGCGCCACAGCGCACCGGCCAGCTGTGGCGCAAGCTCACCGAGCTCGATCAGCTGCTGCTCGCAATGGACGTCTTCGCCGATCAGGCCCAGCAGATGCTCGGCCAGGGTGGCGGCCCGGGAGGGGCGTTGCAGTCCACCGGAAACGGCGACGATACGGAGGGGGCGGGTCATCTGTTCGCTTTCAGCAGGGGAGGGGCTGCTTCGGCGCAATCTGCGGGGGCGCAGTCCTGCGGGCCGGCTGGATCAGCAGGCTGTCAGGCAACCGAAGGCATGACCCGATCCTAGCCATGCCCCTCCATGACGTAAAATGGTATTACTTCACCAATCCATGAATGAGATTCATCGTCATGCTGGAACGGATCCACCTCAGCATCGTGCAGCAGGTCGAACAGCAGGGCTCGCTCACCGCGGCCGCCGGCGTGCTCAACCTGACCCAGTCGGCGCTCAGCCACAGCATGAAAAAGCTGGAACAGCAGCTCGGCACCGATGTCTGGCTGCGCGAAGGCCGCAGCCTGCGGCTTACCCAGGCCGGGCAGTACCTGCTGGCGGTCGCCAACCGGGTGCTGCCGCAGCTGGACCTGGCCGAGGAGCGGCTGGGCCAGTTCGCGCAGGGCGAGCGTGGCGCGCTGCGCATCGGCATGGAGTGCCACCCGTGCTACCAGTGGCTGCTGAAGATCGTCTCGCCGTACCTGGCCGCCTGGCCGGACGTGGATGTGGACGTCAAGCAGAAGTTCCAGTTCGGCGGCATCGGCGCATTGTTCGGCTACGAGATCGACCTGCTGGTCACGCCCGATCCACTGCTGAAGCCGGGCCTGAAGTTCATCCCGGTGTTCGACTACGAGCAGGTACTGGTGGTGGCCAGCAACCACGCCCTGGCCAAGGTGGATCACGTAAAGCCGCGCCAGCTCGGCCAGGAAGTGCTGATCAGCTACCCGGTGCCGTTCGAGCGTCTGGATATCTACAACCAGTTCCTGCTGCCGGCCGGCATCACGCCGCGGCGCCACAAGGCCATTGAAACCACCGACATCATGATGCAGATGGTGGCCAGCGGCCGCGGCGTGGCTGCCATGCCGCGCTGGCTGGTAGAGGAGTACGCCACGCGCATGGACGTGGTGCCCGTACGGCTGGGCGCCAAGGGCATCCCCAAGCAGATCTATCTGGGTGCGCGCGAGGCCGATACCGGTATCGACTACCTGCAGGCCTTCATCGAACTGGCCCGCAACAGCTCGCCGCTTGCCGGCAATGCACGCGAGGCGCGCTGATGCCGGCCGGTACCTCATCGCAGGCGGACGCCTTCATCAACGCCTTTTCACTGGAAGTCAGCGCGAAGGCCATGCCGGCACTACGTGCCGAGGCGGCCCGCATACCGCGCGGCACGGTCATCTCCCTTCCCTGGCTGGCCAGCGAGGACGACGACGCACGCTTGGTTGCCGCGCGCATGGTGCGCGAGCTCGGCTTCGAGCCGATGCCGCATCTCTCTGCCCGCCGCATCGGCTCGCACGCAGCGCTTGAGCGCTTTCTGGAGCGCGCCGCCAGCGAAGCCGGCGTCACCCGCTGCCTGCTGGTCGCGGGCGACCTGGCCACACCCGCCGGGCCGTTTGCCGACAGTGCTTCGATCATCCAGACCGGTCTTCTGGAGCACTTCGGGATCAAGGTCGTTGGTATCGGCGGGCACCCGGAAGGCCACCCGGTGATGAGCGCTGACGACCGCTGGCAGGTGCTTGGGCGTAAATGTCAGGCCATCGAAGCACGCGGCATGGCCCCCTTGATCGTCACCCAGTTCGCGTTCGATGCCGATACCGTGCTGGCCTGGCTGGATGCATTGCGCGCGCGTGACATCTCGGTTCCGGTGCTAGTCGGCGTGCCGGGGCCGGCCAGCATCACCCGGCTGCTGCGCTACGCCGCGATGTGCGGCGTGGGTGCCAGTGCATCGATGCTGGCCAGGTATGGCATCTCGATCGGCCGGCTGCTCGGCACGGCGGGGCCGGAGGTGTTCGTCGATTGCCTGGTGAAGGGGCTGACGGGCGCCCATGGCCCGATCAGCCCGCATTTCTTCCCGTTCGGCGGAATTGCGCCATCGCTGGAGTGGATCGCGCAGTACCAGCGGCGCGTTCGCGGCTCCGGCCGCTGATCCGTATCGATGGCTGTGCTGCCGGGCCTGTCAGCCCGGCAGTTCGCACTTCATCCTGCCGTCCACGTAGTACGGCTTGGGTACGTTCGGGTTCGGGCTGGTCTTCTCGAAGACCACCTCGAACGAGGCGGCATCGGGCGAGCCCTTGCGCTCGGTGCACTCGTCCTGCAGCTTCTTCTTGACCGCAGTGATGCCGGCATCGCGGTTGGCGCCCTCGGCGCTGTTGGTCAGGTTCACGGTCTCGGCCAAGGCCAAAGGGCTCAGCGCAAGCAGGCCGCCGGTCAGCATCAGGGTATGCAGCTTCGTCATGGTTGGTACCTGGCAGGTCTCCAATGAGGCCCCCAGCAATAGGGCCGGGCCGTTAACGGTGTGTGCCCGCCGGGGTGAGGGGAGGGCGCGCAACGCCCCCGTAATCCGCGATGGCTGACAGCTGTCACTGGCTGCAACCCGGGCGGACGCGAATAGTGAGCGCCAAGGCGAGGGCACCTCGCCACCACTCAGCCACCACTCACCAAGGGGACCGCTCATGAACATGCTCCAGCAACTCGCCGCGCAGACGCCGATCTGGGTCTGGCTGCTCCTGGCCTTCCTGATCACCCGCGGCATCGCCGCCATGAAGCCGGGGGAGACCTCGCTGCAGAAGCTGGCGATCGTGCCCGCCCTGTTCGCCGTATGGGGTGCGTGGTCGATCAGCCATCGCTTCGGCACGTCGCTGAGCGCCTGGGGTGAATGGCTGGCCGGCATCACTGCGGGTGCCGCACTGGGCTGGCTGCTGCTGAATCGGCTGAAGCTGACGCTGGACAGCTGCACCGGCAAGCTCTGGCGCAACGCGGACTTCAGCCTGCTGCCGCTGCTGCTGGTCACCTTCCTGGTGAAGTACGGCTTCGAAGTCGCATTTGCGGTGTCGCCGTCGCTGACCGCCAATGCTGGCTTCAGTGCCGCCTACCTACTGTTGGCGGGCGGATTCACCGGCATCTTCGTCGGCAAGTACTGCCGGTACCTGGCCTCGCTGCGGATGGGTGCGGCAGGCAAGGGGCTCGAAACCGCAGGCTGATCGCCCGGGTAGTGCCGGCCGCTGGCCGGCTCCGCCATGCAGGGTTGTGCGGGGCTGGAGCAGGCATCACGATGCCCGCCACTGGCCATCATCGGAAACGCTCACGTCATGAAGCCCACATCCTGGTTCTGGATCAACGTGGCCAGTCACTTCGGCATCGTCGCAGCCCTGGCCTGGCTGCCCGCACGGTGGACGGGGCAACTGGTGGAGGCTCTGGCCGTGACTCAGCCGGCTATCGGCGAAACCCAGCATCTGGCCCTCATTGGCTCCGTTTTCGGCTTCTGCGTGACCGCACTGATCCTGATGGGGGCGCTGACAGTCACCGGCGAACTCCTCGGTTTCTCCAGGCCCTATGCGCGGCGACCGGAACCCCAGAACCAAGCGCAGGTCGTCCACCGGAAGGTGCTGTTGACTGCCTTCGCCACGCTCTCGTGGGTGGCTGTGGGATCGCTCGCAGGTATTGCGTCGATCTTCGCTGTTTCGTGATGAAAGGCGGCCCCGTCAGCGCCCAGCGCGCCGGAACAAGTATCCGGTCGAGAACGGGCAGGACCTGCTCACCCTCGACATCTTCGGATACGCAGACTGAAGCGCCGCGATGGCATTGACGTCGCGCGCCTCTGCCGAGACATGCTTGGCTGGGGTTCGGACAGCACAGGTGCGTGAGACGCGCGCTTGCTCATACCTCCCCGCGCCACTGGCTCATCAGCATCTGAAGAAATCGCTCGGCCGTGGGCGAGAGCAGGGCGCCCCGTCGGCGGACGATGCCGATCGTGCGCGACACTACCGGGTTGCCGATCGCGCGTGTCACCAGGGTGGGGTGATCCCCGTCCGGCGTGGCCATCTTCGGTAGCACCGACACGCCGATACCAGCCTCGACCATGCCCAGTGACGTCGACAGGTGCGTCACTTCGTAGTGCCAGCTCAGTTTGAGGTTCTCGCGCGCTAGCGCGCCGTCCAGCAGCGTGCGGTTGCCGCTGGTGCGATGCACGGTGATCAGCTGGTGCTCGGCCAGATCAGCCCATTCCACTTTGCGCTTGCGGGCCAGCGGATGATCGCGCCGGCAGGCGAGGACGAAGGGGTCCTCGGCCAGCACGTCGAAATCGAGATTCGGATCGTTGGCGCCCATGAAGTTGATGCCGAACTCGACTTCGCCACGCTCCACTGCCTGCAGACCCTCCGTGGCCGGGATATCCAGGATGCGGAAGCGCACGTTCGGGTGCGCTTCGTGGAAACGCGCCATCACGCTGGGCAGGAAATAGAACGCCGCCGTCGGCAGGCACGCGATGGTGACGGTGGCGCCGCGGGTGTCCTCCCGGCCGCGCAGTGAGAAAAGCGAGCCATCGAATTCCTCCAGCATGCGGCGCACCAATGGCAGCAGGTTCTCGCCGACAGCGGTGGTGCTGACGCTGCGCGTGGTGCGCTCCAGCAATGGCGAACCCACGGCCTGCTCCAGTTTCTGTATCCGTCGGCTGAGCGCCGGCTGGGAGACGTGCAGGATTTCCGCGGCGCGATGGAAGCTGCGCGTCTCCGAGACCAGCAGGAAGGCGCGTAGATCCAGGATTTCGCAATTGATGCTCATTGGGTATCAATCATCCAAAAATCAGCAATTCACAGATCAATTGAGGCCATGCCAGTATCGAATCACAGAGGGGTCATTCATCTCCTATACGCATCAATCTAGCACACGTATGTCCAACGATCTGCTCAGCATTCCCTGCGTACTCATGCGCGGTGGCACCTCCAAAGGCCCGTTCTTCCTGGCCAGCGACCTTCCTTTGGACATCGCTGAACGCGATCGCCTGCTGCTGGAAGTGATGGGCTCGGGCCATCCGCTGCAGATCGACGGCATCGGCGGTGGCAACGCGCTGACCAGCAAGGTGGCGATCATCGACCGTTCGAGCAGGGCGGACGCCGACGTGGATTACCTGTTCGCCCAAGTACGGGTGGAGCAGCAGGTGGTGGATACCTCGCCCAACTGCGGCAACATGCTGGCGGCCGTGGGCCCGTATGCCATCGAGCGTGGGCTGGTGCAGGCGCAGGATCCGCAGACTGAAGTGCGCATCCACAACGTCAACACCGGCAAGCTGATCATCGCCACGGTGGAAACGCCGGGCGGCCATGTGGTCTACCGCGGTGATACGCGCATTGCCGGCGCGCCGGGCTCGGCCGCGCCGGTCAGGCTCTCCTTCCTTGATGCCGCAGGTGCCCGCACCGGCAAGCTGCTGCCCAGTGGCCACGCGCAGGAAACCATCAATGGCGTGCCGGTCAGCCTGGTGGACTGTGCCATGCCGATGATGCTGGTGCGTGCCGAAGACCTGGGCGTGCACGGGGATGCCTCGCCCGCCGAACTGAACGCGGACGCCGCGTTCATGCGCCGGCTGGAAGCGCTGCGCATCGAGGCGGGCGCCCGCATGGGCATCGCCGACGCCGGCAACAAGGTTATCCCCAAGCCGGTGCTGCTGTCGGCGCCGCAACACGGCGGCGATCTGCAGGTGCGCTACTTCATGCCGCACCAATGCCACACCGCACTGGCGATCACCGGCGCCGTCGGCCTGGCCACCGCCGCCGTCACGCCGGGCACGCTGGCCCACACTTTGGTCGGATGCCTGTCCGTTCCCGGCCGCATTACCCTCGAACATCCGAGCGGGGCCCTGGAGGTGGGCCTCAGTCGCAGTTCGGGCGATGCGCCGGTGATTGCCAGCGTGGTCCGCACCGCGCGCCGCCTGTTCGACGGCCGGGTATATGCAACCTCGCCCGCGCCTGCCCGGGCCAGTACCACCCAAGACCGCCAATGGACGTCAGCGGCATGATCTGAAACCGGCCGGGTCGGCACAGGCGTGCCTGCCCGCCACCACAACGTAGATGCTTCACTCCTGGGAGGGATGATGTACAAGCAGTTCCTGATGGCCGCGCTGTGCGCGGCCGGCCTGGCCGCGGCCGGGTGCAGCAACAGCGGCCGCGCCGAAGGTACGGCCACAGGCAGCGCTGACACCGCACCGGTGCGCATCAGCGTCGGCTCCTACAACCTCAACAACCTGCCGTTCTTCATTGCCGACGCCAAGGGCTATTTCAAGGACGTCGGCCTCGACGTGAAGACCGAGAACTTCGCCCAGGGTGGCTCCAAGGTGCTGCAGGCACTGGTGGCCAACTCCACCGACGTGGCGGTGGGCTTCTACGACCACACCATCCAGATGCAGGCCAAAGGCAAGGACGTGGTTGCCTTCGTGCTGCTCTCGCGCAACTCCGGCCTGGTGATGGCGGGGCGCGAGGACGCCACCTTCGATCCAGCACGCCCGGAGACCATCAAAGGCCAGAAGGTGGGCATCACCGCGCCGGGCTCCTCGTCCGACTTCTTCGTCCGTCACTTCCTCGCACAACACGCTATTCCGGTCGACAGCATCTCGCTGATCGGCGTCGGCTCGGGCGCCGCAGCGGTGGCCGCGCTCGAGCAGGGCAAGATCGACCTGCTGGTCAACTACGACCCGGCCGCCACCCTGATCACCGAACGCAAGGTCGGCAGGATCCTGCTCGACGCGCGCAGCGACGACGGCGCCCGCCAGGTCTATGGCGGCCTGTACCCGACCTCGGTGATGTATGCCAACCAGAGCTTCCTGGAAAAGCGTCCCGAAGCGGCCGAGAAGATCGCCCGCGCCGAGCAGATGGCCTTGAAGTTCATCGCCGACAACAGTGCCGAAGAGATCGTGGCGGCGCTGCCGGACAGCTACGTCTCTGGCGACCGTGCCACTTATGCGCGCGCAGTGGAGAACGCCCGCGCCATCTTCACCCGCGACGGTCACTTCACGCCGGCCGACCTGGAAACGCCGTTGAAGGTGCTGCGCGAGTTCAACACGGATGTGGCCAAGGCCAACATCGATCTGTCCAGGACCTACACCAATGCCTTCGTCGAGCGTGCCAACGCTGCGACGCCGGCTGCCCAACCGTAAGCGGAGGTAACCCCATGGCCCTCAATGCCACCGTGCGCCAGCTCAATGGCGCACCGCAGCTGGAGCCTGCACAGACCATGGTCGCCATCGACAAGGTGACCATGTCCTTCGGCGAATTCACCGCCGTACGCGATGTCGACATCCAGGTGGGTGACGGCGAGTTCCTCGCCATCGTCGGCCCTACAGGCTGTGGCAAGAGCACCATCCTCAATTCCGTGGCGGGCCTGCTGAAGCCGTCTTCTGGACAGGTCAAGATCGACGGCCGTACGGTCAGCGGCGTGCAGGAATCGGTGGGTTACCTGTTCCAGCAGGATGCACTGCTACCGTGGAAGACCGCATTCCAGAACGTCGAGCTCGGCCTGCGCTTCCGTGGCGTGCCCGAAGCAGAGCGCAAGGCCAAGGCCAATGCGTGGCTGGCCAAGGTCGGCCTGGCGGGCTTCGAGCATCGCTATCCGCACCAGTTGTCCGGTGGCCAGCGCAAGCGCGTGCAGATGGCGCAGGCGCTGATCGTTGAGCCGAAGGTGATCCTCATGGATGAGCCGTTCTCGGCGCTGGACATCCATACCCGCCACCTCATGCAGAACGAACTGCTGCGGTTGTGGCAGGAAGACCGGCGCTCGGTGATCCTGATCACCCACGACCTTGAAGAAGCGATCGCCCTCGGTGACCGCGTGGTCGTACTGTCCTCCGGCCCGGCCAGCCGGGTCGTGCGCAGTTTCGATGTGGATCTGGAACGGCCGCGCAATGTGGCCGAAATCAAGCTGGATGACCGTTTCACCGACCTGTACCGCGATATCTGGGCCTGCCTGCGCGGCGAAGTGGAGAAGAGCTATGCACGCCAAGACTGACAAGTTCATCCAGCTGGCCCTGGTGGTCGCCGTGTTCGGTGGCTGGGAAGGCGGCATCGCGCTGGGCGTGATCGACCCGTTCTTCTTCCCGTCGCCGACAGCGATCGTGCAGCAGGCCTGGACCTGGCTGTCGGATACCTCGTTCTACCAGCACGTGTACATCACGCTGACCGAAACCGCGCTGGGCTACATCATCGGCACTGGCCTGGGTGTGGCTGGCGGCGTGTGGTTGGGCCTGAGCCGACGCTCGGCGCGCATCCTGGATCCCTTCATCAAGGGCTTCAACGCGATTCCGCGCGTGGTGCTGGCGCCGATCTTCGTGCTGTGGCTGGGCCTGGGGCTGTGGTCGAAGGTGGCGCTGGCGGTCACGCTGGTGTTCTTCACCACGTTCTTCAACGCCATGCAGGGCGTGCGTGAGGTAAACCCGGTGGTGCTGGCCAATGCCCGCATCCTGGGGGCGAGCCGTAGCGACCTGCTGCGCCACGTCTACTTCCCGGCAGCGGCGAGCTGGATCCTTTCGTCGCTGCGTACCTCGGTCGGCTTCGCGGTGGTCGGCGCGATCATCGGTGAGTACCTCGGCGCCTCGGCGGGCCTGGGCTACCTGATCGCGCAGGCAGAAGGCAACTTCAACGCTGTGGGTGTATTCGCCGGCATCATCATCCTGGCCGCCTTCGTGCTGGTCATCGACGCCCTGCTGGACGTGGTCGAGAACAAGCTGATCACATGGCGCCCCAACGCCCAGGCACAGGCCACCAGCTGACCGGGTTGGGCTGAGCCCGCCTGACGCGCCGCCGGGCCGACCCGGCGGCGCCGCATCCTCCTGATCTTCCCCCGCACCACCGCAACGGGCCAGCGCCAGGCCAGGGGGCCGGCTGGCCGGAGAGAGCCCATGAACCCTCCCACCGTGCTGCCGATGGCAGCGCTGTCGGTCGCGCTCGGCCTGCTGTTGGCCAGCGGCCATGCCGACGCACAATCCACGTCCTCGCTTCCCGCGCCGCTGAGCCAGGCCGAGCTGTCACGCCTGGTGCAGCAGCAGGCGCTGCAGATCCAGCAGCTGGAAGCCCGCCTCCGCGCCGTGGAGGGCGGGCAGGGCAGTGCGGCCGCACCGCCCACGCCGCCCGCGCCTGCACTGGAGACGCGGGTGGCCGCACTGGAGTCCAGTCATTCCAAGCTGCCGAAGGTCTCCTGGGTCAAAGGTGCACCGGAGTTCAGCAGTGCCGACGGCACTACGGTGTTCCGTCCCCGCGGCCGCCTGTTCGTCGATGCCTCCAGCACCGACGGTTCGGCGGTCGCCGGCCGCAACGTTTCGGGTACCGAAATCCGTTCGGTGCGCCTCGGGGCCGAGGGGCGCTACGGCACCCTGGGCTGGGTGGTGGAGGGCGACTTCGCCGACAACGCGGTGGCGTGGAAGTCGGTCTATGCCACGCTGGACCACACGCTGTTCGGCGTGCCAGCCGACCTCACGGTCGGCAACCGCTTGAACGATCGCGGTATCGATGGCTCAAGCAGCACCTCCAACACGCCGTTCCAGGAACGCAACGTGGTCGGCACGCTGCTGCTGCCGCAGCGCGGCCTGTTTGGTGTCGGGCTCACCGAGCGAGTGTATGGAAAGGGCTGGCATGCCAGCCTGTCGGTGGCCGGCAACGATCTCAACAACGCGGGCACCGACAACGACAGCCAGACCTGGGCCACGCGCGTCCATTGGAATCCGCTGGACACCTCGGGCGCTACAGTGCATCTGGGCGCATGGGCCTTCCACGAGAAGATCCCCGCTGGGGCCAACGGCGTGGTGCGCAGTTCGGCCATTGCGGGGCATTTCAACGATCTGGTCAAGATCACGCCAGGCACGCTCCTGGGCGCCGAGCGCAGCACCGCCTACGGCGTGGAACTGGCGGGCTTCTTCGGCCCTGCATGGGCCACTGGCGAATGGGGTACGCGCAGCCTGCGGGGCAGCGATGCCAGCGGTCGCTATGACCGCGATCACGAAGCGTGGGCGATCTCGGCCGGCTGGTTCCTGGCGGGCGCGCAACCGTCCTACGCGGGCAAGACGGGTACCTGGGGGAAGGTGAAGGTCGCCGATCCAGTGACGCGCGGCGGCGGCGGCGCATGGGAGCTGAAGGGCCGCTACGAGGACGTGGACTACGCCGAGCTGCCCAGTGGCAGTACTGGCTACGCGTGGACGCTGGGGGCGAACTGGTACCTCAACGACTTCAGCCGGGTGATGTTCGAGGCGGTCCGCTGGCAGGCGCGCAACCGCAACGGCGCCGGAGAGGGTAGGGACGAAGGCACCACCTTCAATACCCGCCTGCAGGTGGCCTTCTAGCCGCCTGGGGTAGCCGTCGTTCGGCGTTCTCCGGGTGGCCCAGACTCCGACGCGGGGCAGTGTTGTGATGTCCCGCGCCGGACACGGCTACTTCGGCATCAGCACGGTGTCGATGACGTGGATAACGCCGTTGGACTGACCAACATCGGCGATGCTGATCCCGGCCTTGCCGCCCTTGGCATCCACAACCCACAGCTTGCCGTCATGAAGCGTCACGGTAAGCGGTTCGCCCTGGACCGTCTTCAGGGTGGCCTTTCCGCCGTGCTTCCTGGCGTCTGCGATGAGTTGCGCCGAGCTGAAGTTGCCCGGGACCACGTGATAGGTCAGGATCCTGGTCAGCTGCGCCTTGTTTTCCGGCTTTACAAGGGTGTCAACCGTGCCCGGGGAAAGCTTGTTGAAGGCTGCATTGGTGGGGGCGAATACGGTGAAGGGTCCCGCTCCGTTGGATGGCGCTGTTCGGCATGCCGATGCCGGTACTTCGCCTGGTCGGAACAGTACAATCCGGAGTCGTCCACTCCTTGCTGGCCCATCATGTCGATTCGAGTAGCGTGTCTATGCGGGAAGGTTGTCATTGATCTGCACGGGCAACCGGTAGCGCGCGCCAACTGCCACTGCGCATCCTGCAGGGACTTCTACGGTGTGGCGATGTTCTCCGCAACGGCATGGGACCCCGCCTCCGTTCAGATGGAAGCCTCTGAAGTGCGGACGTTCAGTCATCCCGAAAAGCAGTTGAAGAAGGCGTTCTGTGCCACTTGCGGTGAGGTTGTGTTGGGTACCAATCGGCTGGGCATGCATGTAGTTCCCAATGCGATGCTGCACCGCGTCGGCGAAGAGGGTTCCCATTCCAGGTGGGCTCCCACAATGCACCTGTACTATCGCCAGCGGGTGGTTGATGTTCTGGATGAGCTGCCGAAGTACCTTGACGGCTGGGATGGCGCGCTCTACTCACCGGAATGACTGAGCAGGTGCAGAAGTGCCTGACTCCGCCCAGCACGACTATCCGTAGGCGCCTGCCGACGTCGGCGGGTCCAGGACGTTAAGCGGCTCAGTCCGCGCTGTTGCGGCCGATTGTGGCTGCCTACAACCAACGGCACAGGTGCCGCTGGTTGAGTCGCCCTAGCATCATCAGCACACTCCCTACAGGAACCTGCGAATGAACGCATGGGTTCTCGGCGCCATTCTCATCTGCTTGCCATTGCGAGCACTCGCTGTCCCCAACGCAGCCGAAGCACCGCCGACGCGTGTAATCGTGTTGGGGGTCGATCATGCGGCCCAGCTGGTTTCGCCCAATGACAGCCCAGCAACACTGGCTGCCTTTCTGGATCGTACGAAGCCCGCCGCCATCTGTGTCGAGCGATCGCCGGAAGCTTTTGCCCGGCACAGCTATTACGAGTTCACTTACGAGATCCAGGATGTAATCGTGCCTTTCGCGCGCGCGAGGGGCATAGCCTTGTGTCCTGTGGACTGGGCGCCGCCAGTAGAAGACGCCAGACTGGGATTTGGCCTGGACCTGGAATCCATTCCGGAAGTGCGCCCTGACAAGGGATTCCAGGCCTTCCTCGTGTTCCCGAAGCCAGCCCAGCTGACCAGGGACATCTTCCATGCAGATACTCCATCCAATCTTTCCAACATCCACGAGTGGGCAACCACTGCCGCAAAGCGGGCTGGAGACGACCTCCCACGACGGCTGTACCTTTATCGCACCTACCTGCAGGCCAAGCGCCTGGTTGCGGCAGCCAGGGCGTACGCCGGGGAGACCGTTGTCCTGGTTGTAGGCGAGTTTCACAAGCGCGATATCGAGGCCATTCTCTCGGACGACGCCAGCATTGAAATCGTACAACCCAGCGCGATAGGCAGGCCAACAAAGACACAGGAAACGAAGGCGAACAGCAATGCCTATCGGCATGCAATTGCCAGCTTCAATCTTCTGGGCGTGCAGGCAGAAACCGGCAATATTGACTACGCATTCGTGGAGGAATCGGTGTCTGGGCTGGTCGGTTCCGCACCGCGTGCTGAAACCGAATTGTATCGGACGCGACTGGATCTGCTTCGCAAGCGTATCAGCCCTGAAGAAGCCATCCTGCGGTATCAACATATTGCAGCTTCCGCCGAAGACGCGCGATTCAGTTGGACGGGGGTGCAGGACCACGACCGCGTCGACTCCTACTTTGACCCCTTCGGAAACCTTACCGTGCGACAACGAGCGCTGCTGGAAAGTGCGCGCGAATGCGGAGCGGTCGGTCGCAAGGACGAGGTTGACAGGGTCTTCGACACCATTTCCAGCGAGCTCCCCCCGGCAAAGGCCCGTCAGTTCGGCGCGTACTTCTCTCGATACATCCGCGCTTGATTCCAGTCAGTGTCCGGTCGAAGAAGGGCAAACGCCTTCTATCGCCCGTTTAACCGCTCGTTGCAACTGGTCGATGTGAAACGGCTTGGCTACGAAAGCCGCGCGCCGGTGGCGCTGCGGCACCAGCTGGTCATACACCGCAGAAACGAAGAGATAAGGGATGCCGAGTTCGGCCAAGCGATCGGCAACCGGAAAGACAACGCCATCGCGAAGCTCCACATCCAGCACGGCGCCATCGAACGATTGTCTTTCCAGTAGGGCCATCGCATCAAACACGCTGTAGGCGTGGGTTACCTGGCCACCT
This sequence comes from Stenotrophomonas sp. AG209, assembly GCF_003550055.1. Lineage (NCBI taxonomy): Bacteria > Pseudomonadati > Pseudomonadota > Gammaproteobacteria > Lysobacterales > Lysobacteraceae > Stenotrophomonas > Stenotrophomonas sp. AG209. The sequence continues at coordinate 347,054 of NZ_QXDB01000001.1, read as the reverse complement.
TCGTCTTCGAGCGCGCGCTCCATGAGGGCGGCAAGGTCGAATTGGTCCTCCACCAGCAGCAGGTTGCATCTGCGCTGGCTCATATCGCGTTGCATGCGCGCATGCCTGTGTTGCCTCGGGAGCTGCAGTGTGTGCCGTGCCGCATCAATGCCGTGAGTGCGGAGCGTCAGCCCGGCGCGAAGCCACTGACGTGCCGTCAACGCTGTCGATGGATCGTGGAGAGCGCCCGGGATTTCTTGACGGCATTTTGGCGGGGAGCATGGATACTGCCGCCATCTTCGGCACTGGAGCTTCTGTCATGCATCGACCTGGAACCGATCCTGCTTTACCGCGTGTGCTCCGTGTCGAATGCATGCCCCTGGACTGTGGTGGGGCCGCCGTCGTGGTAGAGCTGGATCGCACGCCTGAACGCGCGTGGATGAAGTCGCTGAAGCGGGCGTTGCACTCTGATGAGATGCTGGATGGCGTGCAGGTCAAGTTCGATGGCCGTTTTGTCTATGTCGTGGGGGTTGAGGTCGGCCTGCACCGGGCGCAGCACCGGGTGATGCGGTGCCTCCTGGGCCTTGAAACAGTGGCCAGCACGGTCTGTTCACAGCCGCGGATGGCCGGTAGTTCCAGCTTCGCGATCGATCCAGGCCGAGGCCGGATGCAGCGCCCTGCGGCGGTGGATGTGCAGCGGGTCGACGCAGCGGCTTCCCGGGAAGGTCGCGACCTCCCAATGGACGGGCTCTGTGCGTAACGCATCGACATGCGCAACCGGTGCGCCTCAATGAGCAGGGCAGTGGCAGGCGGAGGATACGGTCGGCAGGTGCCTGGCGCTGCGGGCCCACCTTGGCCGATACGCATCGGTTGCGCCGGCTGGTCGCTGTCCCGGTCGGAGCAGGTGGACTTCGGGGAGGGTGACAGCGTGCTTCAGCGCTACGCCACCCGCCTGCCCATGGTCGAGATCAACTCCTCGTTCTATCGCCTGCACGTGGCCGGCACGTACGAACGGTGGGCTGCAAGCGTGCCAGAATACTTCCGTTTTGCAGTGAAGATGCCGCGCTCGATCAGCCATGAACAACGGCTTCGCGATGCAATGCAGCCGCTGGAGCAGTTCCTCGCTGGCGTGCGGGCGCTGGGCAAGAAGCTTGGGCCGCTGTTGCTCCAGTTGCCCCCCAGCCTGGCATACGACCGGGCGACGACGGAGCGCTTTCTGCAGGGCCTGCGTGCACGTAGCGAGCTCGATGTGGCCTGTGAGCCACGCCATCCCAGTTGGTTCACTACGGAAGTGGATGCTCTGCTGAACGCCCATCGTGTCGCACGGGTTGCGGCGGATCCAGCGCGGGTGCCGGGCGCTGCGATTCCAGGCGGAGACCGCACGTGGAGCTATTGGCGCTGGCACGGGCAGCCGCAGATCTATCGCAGCGCCTACAGTGAACAGGTCCTGGCAGGCCTGGCCCGGGAGCTGCAGCTCGAATCGGATGCGCGACGATCAGTCTGGTTCGTGCTGGACAACACCGCGCTGGGGCACGCCGCCCGCAACGCCCTGCGCCTGCAGGCCCTGCTGCAGCAGGGCCTGCAGGCCTGAGCCCCCCCCATCGTCCTGCTGCGCGGGGCTGCGAGCCCTTCTATGAATTCCGCGGGGATCAGCGGAACGGTGCGCAATTGGACCATCGCGGGGCATTTCAACAATCTGGTGAAAGACACGCCGTGCCTACCGTCAGCTGGCCTTCCAGGACCAGGCGCGGCCGGCATTCTGGTCACAGCAACAGCAGCGCCGCGATCAACGCAGGTGGCATCACCAGCGCGCCGATACGCATGAAGCCGAGCGCGCTCACATGCTCGCCTTCGCGACGCAACGCCACCAGCCACAGCATCGTGGCCAACGAGCCGGTCACCGACAGGTTGGGCCCCAGGTCCACGCCGATCAGCAGCGCGGCGCGGGTCTGTGCAGGCAGTTCAGCCATCTGGCCCAGCGAACCGGCCGCCAGGCCCACCGGCAGATTGTTGGCGATGTTGCTGAGCAACGCAGCCACGCCTCCAGCCAGCCAGCTGGCCTGGTGCGGCGACGCCTTCGCCAGCGCCTGCAGCGCGCCGGCCGCACTCTGGATGACGCCGGTCTGGGCCACTGCTTCCACCAGCACGAACAGTCCGGCCACCAGCGGCAACACGCCCCAGGAGACATGCCGCAGCAGCGGCAGCGGACTACAACGCTGGCGTATCACCACCACCGCCACGCTCAGCGCGCCGGCGCAGAAGGTGGCCAGGCCCAGGGGTCCGTTCAGCGCGGACGTCACCAGCAGTACGCTGCCAGTGAACAGCACGCCCAGCGCGCTCAGTCGGCCGCCCTCGGTCAGCGGGCGATGCTCCGGCGCAGCGACCAGCGGCTGCGCGATCTCGCGCCGGTGCACCCAGCGCAGCACCAGATAGGTGGCGCCGATCGCAGCCAGCGAGGGCAGCGCGAACTGTGCCAGCCACTGCAGCAGCGGCGGCATGTGCTGGCCGTACACCACCAGGTTGGCCGGGTTGGAGATGGGCAGCACGAAGCTGGCCGCATTGGCGATGAATGCGCAGACGAAGAGATAGGGCAGGGGATTGGCGCGGGCCGCCTTGCAGGCAGCGTAGACCGCCGGCGTCAGCACCACGGCCGTTGCATCGTTGGAAAGAAACACCGTCACCAGCGTGCCGACCAGAAACACCAGGTCGAACAGGCGCCGCCCTGAGCCTCGCGCATGCCGGACTGCATACAGCGCCAGCCAGTCGAACAGGCCTTCGCGCCGGGCCAGCTCGGCCAGCGCCATCATGCCGACCAGGAACAAATAGACATCCCGCCCCTCGGTCACCGCGTGCCAGGCAGTGCCGAATGACATCGTGCCACTGAGCGGAAGCAATGCCGCCGCGCCGAGCGCCCATACGTACTCCGGGATGCGGAACGGACGGATCAGCAGGCCGACGGTGGCGACGGCCACCGCCGTCCAGATGATCAGGGAAGAATGGGAAGCGAGCATGGGGTAGGGATGTGCGTGGTGCCGTCCATCGCGCCCCTCGCCGGCTCTGCGGCGAGTGCGGTCAGCGTGCTGGCACCCGCTGCGAACAGTGCAGGTGCCGGGGTTGCGGCATCATACCGTGCTGGCTGCCCAGCGAATGCCAGGGCGCGGCGCGTTCCGTGACGGTCGTGCCAGGGCATGCACAGCGGCGGGTTGCGCCTTCCATGTTACGGTCAAGCGACACCTCCCGTTGCTTCCCGTTCTACCGCGCATTTTTCGACTTCCCGTAGGTCGGGTCAGTCAGAGGACACATTGCGATGGTCGTCATCGAAACGCTCCCGACAGCATCGGAATTCCTCAGCGTGCCCCACGACCCAGGTCCACATCGGGATCATCAGAACCAGCAGCTCCTTGCCCAACGGAGTGATGCTGTACTCCACGCGGGGCGGCACCTCGCGAAAGTCCTGCCTGTGGATCAGCCCGTCCCTTTCCAGCTGTCTGAGGGTACGTGTCAGCATGCGCTGGGTGATTCCCTTCATGCGCCGCGCCACATCGGCGTGACGCAGTGTTCCGTAAACACCCAAGGCATGAATGATTCCCAGGGACCAGCGGCTGCCTGCATGCGCAAGAACCTCACGGCGCAGGCCATCATCGTCCGCGCTCATGCCGTCGCATATCGCTTGTGAATGCCGCAGAAGCGCTTCGGAGCTCATGAACGGTGCGATCGGTATCATCGGTGTGCCTTCTTACGTGGCGATATGGGAGGGAGCAGAATCGCCGCCATCGTACACACACATGGTGGTTTGAATGTCTTCCCCGAATGATTCCCGCTCGATCCTGGTGCTGGGTGCCGGCGAGCTCGGAATGCCCGTCATTCGCAACCTTGCACGATTGGCTGGGATGCATGATGCACGCATCAGCGTGATGCTGAGAGAAGCCTCGATAGAATCCGTGCTTCCGGAGAAGCGCGCTGTAATTGATGAAATACGCTCTTTGGGAGTGACCATCGAGCCAGGCGACCTGGTGGCTTCCACGATCGACCAACTGGCCGTGCTCTTCTCCAGGTATGACACCGTGATCGGTTGCACCGGCTACGCCGCTGGCCGCGACACACCCATGAAGGTAGCGCGCGCCGCCGTGAAGTCAGGTATCGGCAGGTACTTCCCTTGGCAGTTCGGGGTCGACTTTGACGCCATTGGACGCGGTGGACCGCAGGATCTGTTCGATGCCCAGCTCGACGTACGCGACTATCTGCGCTCGCAGTCCGCAATGGACTGGGTCGTCATTTCCACCGGCATGTTCACCAGCTACCTCTTCGAGCCGGAGTTCGGGGTCATCGATCTTCCCGGCAGAAGGGTCAATGCACTGGGTACAGCCTCCAATGCGGTCACGCTGACGACACCTGAGGACATTGGAGCGATGACTGCACAGATCGTCTTCCACTTGCCCCCACTTCGGAACGAGATCGTCTATCTGGCGGGAGACACGGTCCGCTATGAGGAACTGCCTGCCATCCTGGAAGGCTATTTCGGCGCCCACTTCGAGCTTGCCGTCTGGGGGGTTCCTCAGTTGATGAAGGAGTTGGCCGATGATCCGACGAACATGATCAAGAAGTACCGCGCCGCCTTCGCCCAGGGCAGGGGCGTGTCCTGGGGCATGGATGGAACGTTCAATGCCAACGTTGGCGTGAAACTGGCGGGTGTGAACGACTGGCTGAAGGCCAATATAGAGGCCTGATGAACCATCCAGCGGTCATCGCGCTGAGGACCTGTGACTCTCCTACAGACTCCAATCGATCCGCATGCCTGCAATCAGCGCATTCGGCAGGTCACGCTGGCGTGCGGGTTCATTGAACTGGTCGGGATGCACGATGTAGTGCAGGTTCGGCGCAATCCGAAGTTGCGGTGTGACCTGGATGCCATAGCTCAGCTCCATCATCACCTGGCTTCCGTGCGGCGTGCCGCTGCCGCCGGCTGCCGCACGGGCCAGGCGAAGGTTCTCCAGCGCGATGCTGCTGTACTTCTGCTGGGTCACCACAAAAGCGATGCTGTCCTGCGGCCGGCGGGCGAACGTGCCCTTCTGCACCAGGCCGGCCTGCAGGAAATGATCCTCGATCAACTGGCCAGAGGTGCCCTTGAGCACCGCACCGAACAGGGTCAGGCCGCGTCCGGCACCATCACCGGTGAGTTGCTGTTCGAAGCGGGCGAACGCGCCGGAGCGGCCACGACGGGTCGCATGGTCCTGGCCACTGAGAAGTGCCGGAATGCCGTTGGCATCGCGTAGTGGATCGAGATAGGTCGAGTTGTCCTGCCAGCCACCGATTTCGTAGCGGGCTTTCAGTCGTGCCGAAGCAGGGCTGCGCCAGCCGATCGTGTAGGGCACGATCCAGCCCGTGGCCTGGTTCGTATTCCACTTCAGGCCGTGCTGGCCATCCTCCGCCTGGCTGGGATCGACCTGGTACGCGCCGACGCGCACATAGACATCGGGCGTCACCCAGGCCGTGGCATCGGCCATCCAGCTCGATACCGGCCACCAGGTGAAATTGCTGGTACGAAACACGTAGGTCGGGTTGCCGCAGGCCGAGTTGCCCTGGAAGTACTGGCAGAGCTCCGAACCAAGGTGGTGGATGTTGGCGACGCTGCGCCCGGCTTCCACCACCAATCGGTCGTTCAGCAGTTTCTGTTCAAGCGTCAGGTTGGCCAGGCGCGTGCCCTGGCCACCGTAGATTTCCTGCACCGAGGTGCTGTTGCCAGTGCTGCTGTTGGCCAGGTTGGTGCCATGGCGGTTGATGCCGTAGGCCTTGATCGTCGCGCCCCGCCAGCCAAACGCCGCGTCCAGATCCACGTCGGCGCCGAACATCAGCTGGCCAGCATAGGCCGTTCCGCTGCGCTTGCCGCCGTCGAGCGTGGCGGCCGCTTCGCCGGTGTAAGCCAGCTTGGGGGTGAGGACGTCGCTCGCCTCGGCGGCGGCGGCCAGGGGTAGCAGGGCCGGCAGGGTCGCCATCAGCAACAGGCGGCGGGAAGGAGAGGTCATGGGCGAGGTTCCTTTTACAGGGTGGGAGCCGTGACCGGCTTCTTGAGCACGCGCAGCGCGACCGCGGTGACGGTCACGCCGGCCACCAGTGCCAGCAGGTAGACGCCAAGGTGGGTGACCGCGTTCGGGATCGGCAGCACGAACACACCACCGTGCGGCACCTTCAGCTCGACGCCTGCGGCCATCGAGATCGCACCGGCCACGGCCGAGCCGAGGATCAGCGCCGGAATGGTGCGCAACGGGTCGCGCGCGGCGTAAGGGATCGCACCCTCGGTCACGAAGCTGAGGCCAAGCACGCCAGCGGCACCGGCCGTGCCGCGCTCCTCGGCAGTGAAGCGGTTGCTGAACAGCCATGTGGCCAACGCGATGCCCAGCGGCGGCGTCATGCCGCCGATCATCGTCGCCGCCATCGGCGTGTAGACCTGGCTGGAAATCAGTGCGGTGGAGAACGCGTAGGAGGCCTTGTTGACCGGCCCGCCCATGTCCACCGCCATCATGCCGCCCAGCAGCAGGCCGAGCAGAATCGCGCTGCTGCCCTGCATGCCGCGCAGCCAGTCGGTCAGCCAGGCCAGCAGCCCGGCGACCGGCGTGCCGATCACGTACATCATCAACAGGCCGACCAGCAGCGTGCCCAGCACCGGCAGGATCAGCACCGGCTTGAGGCCTTCCAGGCTGCGCGGCAGGCGCAGCGCACGGTTGATCCAATGCACGCCGTAGCCGGCGATGAAACCGGCCAGGATGCCGCCGATGAAGCCCGCATCCATGTTGACTGCCACCAACCCACCGATCATGCCCGGCGCGATGCCCGGGCGATCGGCGATGGAGTAGGCGATGTAACCGGCCAGTGCCGGCACCATCAGCATGAAGCCGGACTTGGCGCCGATCTGGAACAGCGACCAGGCCAGCGTGCCCTTGTGTGCATCGTCGAAGGCATAGATGCCGCCGAGCGCGAACGCCAGTGCGATCAGCAGGCCACCGGCAGTGACGAACGGCAGCATGAACGACACGCCGGTCATCAGGTGCTTGTAGGGGCCGGTGACCCTGGCCTTCTCGGGGGTGCGGCCTGAAGCCGCCGTACCCGCCTGCACGCCGGCCTCGGCCAGCGCCTTGCGGATCAGGTTCTGGCCGTCATTGATCGCCGGCTTGGTGCCGCTCTTGAACAGGCGTTTGCCAGCGAAGCGCGACAGATCGACTTCGCGGTCGGCGGCGATCAGCACCAGGTCAGCGGCAGCGATTTCTTCGTCGCTCAATGCGTCCTGCGCGCCGACCGAGCCCTGGGTTTCCACCCGGATCGCATGGCCCAATGCCTTGGCGGCCTGCTGCAACCCTTCGGCTGCCATGAACGTGTGGGCGATGCCGGTCGGGCAGGAGGTGACGGAGACGATGCGCCTGCTGGCGCCTGCGGCGGGCGCGGTTTCGGACGTCGTGGCAAGCTGCGCCAATACGGCAAGCGGGTCGTCCAGCACTTCACCGAGGCTGGCGCGCACGATCTGGGCGTTGCCGAAGCGCGCGGCATCTGCCTCGCCATCACCCACCAGCAGCAGCTGCGTTGCGGCGGCGGCCTGCGTTGCCGGCAGTGCCCCGGTCACGCCCTGGTCGCTGCGGATTTCGATCGCCAGTTCAGCCCCTTGCTGGCGGGCGGCGCGGCGCAGCGCTTCGGCGGCAAGAACCGCCTCGATGCTGCGTTCGCCGGCGGCGATGACTACGGTGGAAGCTTGCATGGGAACTCCTGGAATTCTTCGGGTTCGTCCTTGCAGTAGGGGCTATCGGTGGCCCGAGGCCAGCCGCAGCGTCCTCTGCAGGGGTTTCAATCCAACCGCTCGATCAGTACATCGCCGGTCCACGCGCGCACCTGCGCCGGGTCCAGCCGTCGCGCGTCGCCGCTCTCCAGCCGGCTCATCGAGAACGCTGTCGCCAGCCGCGCGCAACCCGCCAGATCCAGGGAGGGCTCCAGCAATGCGGCGGCGATGCCGGCGACCATGGCGTCGCCCGCACCGACCGTACTGCCCTGCGCCAGCCGCGCCGGTCGCGCGACCAGGGCGCCGCTGCGATCAATGAACAGCGCGCCGTTGGTGCCCATCGAGATCGCTACGAGTGCAACTCCGCGTTCGACCAAGGCCTGGCCCGCGGCCCGCAGGGCGCTGCGATCCGGCAGCGGCGTGCCGGCCCAGGCCTCCAGTTCGTGGCGGTTGGGCTTGATCGCGTAGGGCAGTACGCCTTGTGCGCCGCTCAACGCGGCGGCGAGCGCGTCGCCACTGGTATCCAGCAGTACGCGCGCACCAGCGGCGCCAGCCCGCGCCTGCAGTCGCGCCCATGCATCGGCTGGCAGCCCGGACGGCAGGCTGCCGGACAGCACCACCGGCTGGTCCGCCTGGAGCAGTGCGTCGAGTCGGCGTGATACCGCGTCCAGATCGGCGTCACACAGTGACAGGCCGGGCAGGTTGATGTCGGTGGTCTCGCCGTTGGCCTCGTCGACCAGCTTGATGTTGGTGCGGGTGCGGCCCGGAACGCGCAGGCAAGCGTCTGCGATGCCACGCTGGGAGAACAACGCGTTGAACACGCCGTCGTTGCCATCGCCGAGCACGCCCAGCGCGGTGGTCGGCACGCCCCAATCGGCCAGGCAGGCGGCCACGTTGACGCCCTTGCCGCCGGCGTCGTCGCGGGAGCTGCGGGCACGATGCACCTGTCCCGGATGCAGGTGCGGCAGCCGCACGGTCTGGTCGATCGCCGGGTTCAGGGTAGCGGTGAGGGCCTGGGCGCTCATGCGTGCGCTCCATCAAGGGCACGCACCTGCTCCGCGGTTTCGCAGTCCAGCGCGGTAGTGGCCAGCGCTTGCAGATCGGCCAGCGCGTTGCCACGCAGGCGTGCCTTCACGGCCGGGATGTCGTTTGGGGTCATCGACAGTTCGTCCACGCCCAGGCCGGCCAGCAGCATTGCGCCGAAGAGATCGCCCGCCAGGCCGCCGCAGACCCCAACCCAGCGCCCATGCAGGCGTGCGCCTTCCACCGTGGCGCGGATCGCGCGCAGCACGGCCGGGTGCAGGCTGTCGGCCTCGGCGGCGAGTTCCGGGTTCTGGCGGTCGATCGCCAGCACGTACTGCGTCAGGTCGTTGGTGCCGATCGAGAAGAAGTCGGCATGGCGGGCCAGCACATCACTCTGGGCGGCGGCGGCCGGGACTTCAATCATGATCCCGATCGGCACGTCGGGCGCCTCGAGCTCGGCGCGCAACCGTTCGCAGATGGCGCGCAGTGCGATCAGCTCGGGCACCGAGGTGATCATCGGGAACATGATGGACAGGCGTGCGCCGTCCTTCGCCGCGCGATACAACGCACGCAGCTGCGGTTCCAGCAGGTCGGGGCGACGCAGCAGCAGGCGCGCGCCACGCACGCCGAGGAACGGGTTTTCCTCGCGCGGCAACTCCAGGTGAGCAACCTGCTTGTCGCCACCGATATCGAGCGCGCGCACGATCAGCGGGCGGCCGTCGAGTGCCTTGGCCATCGCCACGTACGTGGCGTACTGCTCATCCTCGCTGGGCGTACTGCCACGTTCGAGGAACAGGAACTCGGTGCGCATCAGGCCGACACCTTCCGCGCCTTGCTCCAGCGCCAGTGGCACCTGCTCGGGCAGGTTGACGTTGGCGCCGATGTCGATGCGGTGGCCGTCTGGGGTCTGTGCCGGCTGCGCGCGTTGCGCCGCTTCACGCTCGCGGATCTGCTGCTGTTCGGCGATCCACGCACGGGCCGAGGCGAGATCGGCCTCGGACGGAGACAGATAGAGGCGCCCGCTGCTGCCATCGATGATCGCCTCGCTCCCCGCGCTGATCGCCAGCAGCTCCGCGCCAGCGGCGACCAGCGCCGGCAGGCCCAACGTGCGCGAGAGGATCGCGGTGTGCGAGGTCGGCCCGCCCAGCGCGGTGGCGAGGCCAAGCACGCGACCGGTATCGAGGTTGGCCGTGTCGGACGGCGACAGATCAGCAGCGAGCAGGATGCAAGAATGTGCAGGCAGGTCGGCAAGGCCGCCACCCGCCGCGGACGGATCAAGCTGTGCCAGTACGCGCCGGCCCACGTCACGCAGGTCGGCGGCGCGCGCGGCCAACACCGGGTTGCCCAGTGCCGCCAGGCCGGAGGCGATCTGCTCGATGGCCTGGTGCCAGGACCACGCAACGCCATGGCCTTCGACCATCAGCTGGCAGGTGCGGGTAATCAGATCGGTGTCGTCGAGCAGCGCGGCTTGTGCCTTGAAGATCGCCGCATCCGAGGCACCGAGCCGGCGCTGGGTGTCGTCCTGCAGCGCGGCCAGTTGTTGGCGGGTGCGGCTGAGCGCGTCCTGCAGGTGTGCGCCGCCTTCGCCGAGAGGGGTGGGGCGGTCGGCGACCTCAGCCTGCGTGCTGGCCAGCACATGCACCGGGCCGATCGCCAGGCCAGGGCTGGCGCCGATGCCGACGATCGCCGCCTGTGCGTCCGGCGGATTCCAGCCCGCAACCGGCGCGGCCTTGCGCTGCGCTGCGCGCTCGGCATCGGCCTTTTCCTGTGCCACCAGCCCATCCATGACCTTGCGCAGTGCGGCCAGCAGGGCAGGGGCATCGGCGCCCTCGGCAGACACGCTGACCGCGTCGCCATGGCGCAACCCGAGCTGCAGCAGCGCCACCAGGCTTTTGGCATCGGCAGCCTGATCGCCCGCGCGAACCTGTGCGCGGGCCGCGAAACCGCGCGCTGTTTCGGCCCAGCGCGTGGCCGGGCGCGCGTGCAGCCCGCTTGGGTAGGCGATGGTCCAGTCGAAACGCTCGGCAAGGTCCGTCACCGGCACAGTGGGAGCCCTGGTCGAAACATCGCCAGCCAACGCGTTGATGATCTCGCTCGCATCGGCCGTGGTGAACAGGCGCTGCAGGGTCGCGTCATCCTGGATCAGCCGGGTCAGCCGCCGCAGCAGGGTGATGTGGGTATCGGACTGCGCGGCAATGCCGACCACAAGGCGGGTGACCTGGCCCGGGTTCCACTCCACGCCTTGCGGGAACTGCAGCACGGCAATGCCATCGCGGCGCACCAGGTGACGGTCCTCACCCAGCCCGTGCGGAATGGCCACGCCATGGCCGAGGAAGGTATTCGCCAGCGCCTCGCGCCGGCCCATGCTCGCCTCGTAACCCGGCGCAACGCAGCCGGCGGCGACAAGCATCTGCGCCACCTGGGCGATGGCGTCGGCCTTGTCGAGCGCACGCGCATCCAGGCGGATCAGTTCCCGGCTGACGGGGGCAGGGGTAGTCAAGGGCTGCAAGGCGGGCTCCGGGAAGGGGATGCTGTGGCGTATTGGGAACGTTCCCAGTCCTCATTTCAATGTGCACTGCACAAAAAGCCAATACTCCTTTGGGGTTAGCATTGTTCTGGATGGCCATTTGGCCATGATCAGCGACAGTTTCCGGGAACGGTTCCAATGAGCATCAGCATCAACGACGTCGCGCGCGTGGCGGGAGTGTCCAAATCCACGGTGTCGCGGGTGCTCGGTGGCGGCCCAGTCAGCGAAGCGGTACGCGGTCGGGTGGAGGCGGCGATCCGCCAGACCGGGTATCACCCCAACCTGCAGGCACGACGCCTGCGCGCCCGGCACACCGGCATCATCGGGTTGATCGTGGCGGACATCCGCAACCCATTCTTCACCGCGCTGATCCGCGCGGTGGAGGAGGTGGCCTATCGTGAAGGCCTGCGCGTCACCCTCTGCAACACTGACGAGGACCCCGAGCGTGAGGCGCTCTATCTGCAGTTGATGCACGAGGAGCGCATCAGTGGACTGATCTTTGCGCCCACCCGGACCACAGTGGGGCGCCTGGAACGGCTCGCAATGAACTATCCAACGGTGCTGGTGGACCGCGCCGCACCTGGCGGGTCGATCGACAGCGTGGTGCTCGACAATCCGGCCGCGATGGCGGGCCTGGTCGAGCATCTGGTGGCGCGTGGCTATCGCCGCATCGGCGGCCTGTTCGGCAGCACCAGCACCACGGCGGCGGAGCGGCGGGACGGCTATCTCGCTGCGATGCGCACGCATGGGCTGGATCCGGATTATCGCGAGGTTGAGCCAACGGCTGAAGCGGCCATTGCAACGGTCGATCAGTGGCTGGCCGGCCGGTCGCGGCCGGAGGCGCTGGTCGCCAGCAACAGCCTGCTGCTCATGGGGGCATTGAAGGCCGCCCGCAGCGCAGGGTTGGCAATTCCTGGCGGGTTGGCGCTGGCGGGCTTCGACAACGAACGCTGGACCGAGATGGTCGAACCGGGCATCACCGTGATCGAACAGCCGGTCGAAGAGATGGGGCACGCAGCGATGTCGCTGTTGCTGGAACGACTGCGCACGCCGGAGTTGCCGGTGCGCCGGTTGGTGATGACGGGCCGGTGCGTGGTGAGGGGGTCAACCGCATGGAATCCAGAAGGACGACAACCAAGGTCCAAGGCATGAGAGGACATCAAGGCCGACAGGCGCGTCGTCGCATGAGCCGACTGCTTACGCTTGGAGCCTGCTTCCTGGCCGGATCCTTGCTTGCGGAGACATCACCACCGAAGCGCACCTGGCTTGTAAGCGGCGCAGAGCTGATCACGCTACTGCAGGGAAAAGGGGCTGACGGATTCTGTGCCGGCGAACAGTGCCGGAATCTGTCCAGCGCCCGTGCCAGTGCCTACATCCAGGGTGCTGCCGATGCCAATCGTGGCCAGTGGTGTGGCCAAGGCCAGATCCTTCCACATGAACTGGTCGATCGTGTCGCCTCCCATCTCCAGCAACTGCCCCAGGACCGCTTGCAACAGAATGCTTCTTCGCTGGTTGTGGAAGGCCTGCGAACAGCGTTTCCTTGCGAACGCCGGGCATCGCGCGGTGGCATCGGACCGTCCAGGAGAAACTGACCCAACCTCATTGAAGTGATCTGCCAGGCTTGTTCCCCGCCGCAACCGGGGTTGGCAGCACGTGCCGCTGTCGAGAAATTCCGCGCGTTGACCGCAGATTGCTTCGGCTCGGGAACAATCCCAGCGCCCCACGTTCCAGACCAGGTAGTCCATAGCCTGCCTTCCTCGTCGAAGTAGCATCGACGCTTGGAGCATTAAGCACTTCCGCTGAATGCGTTCGGTCTACGGAAGCTATTGGATGAACACTGAAAGGACGATGGCGGGCGGGCCCGCGCCCATACGCGATGGTCGCCGGGATACCGAGATCCGTAACTACGTGATGAACCTCGGCCCCCAGCATCCCGCGGCCCACGGGGTCCTGCGCCTTGTGCTTGAGATGGATGGCGAGACAGTCGTGCGCGCGGATCCGCATGTGGGCCTGCTGCACCGGGGCACTGAGAAGCTGGCGGAGTCCAAGCCCTTCAACCAGTCCATCGGCTACATGGATCGGCTGGACTACGTATCCATGATGTGCAATGAACATGCCTACGTACGCGCGATCGAAACCCTTCTGGGAATCGAAGCGCCGATCCGGGCACAGTACATCCGTACGATGTTCGATGAGATCACCCGGATCCTCAATCACCTCATGAACATCGGAACGGGCGCGCTGGACCTTGGTGCCATGGCCGTGATGCTCTATGCATTCCGGGAGCGCGAAGAGCTGATGGACTGCTACGAGGCGGTATCCGGTGCTCGAATGCATGCCACCTACTATCGGCCAGGTGGCGTGTACCGTGACCTGCCTGAGCAGATGCCGAAGTACAAGGAGTCGCGCTGGAAGACGGGGAAGCAGCTGCGGCGGTTGAATGCCGCGAGGGAGGGGTCGCTGCTCGATTTCATCGAGAATTTTACCCGCGAGTTCCCGGACCGGATTGACGAGTACGAAACCCTGCTCACCGACAACAGAATCTGGAAGCAACGTACGGTGGGCATTGGCGTCGTGAGCCCGCAGCAGGCCATGGACTGGGGAATGACCGGGGTGATGCTGAGAGGCTCGGGCGTGGCATGGGATCTGAGGAAGAAGCGCCCCTACGCGAAGTACGATGCCGTTGACTTCGACATTCCGGTCGGCACCGCCGGTGACTGCTATGACCGCTACCTGTGCCGGGTCGCGGAGATGCGGCAGTCCAACCGCATCATCAGGCAATGTGTCGCCTGGCTTCGCGCCAACCCCGGTCCGGTGATGGTCCACAACTTCAAGGTGGCGCCGCCGTCCCGGCAGGAGATGAAGTCCGACATGGAAGCGCTGATCCATCATTTCAAGCTCTTCAGCGAGGGCTACCAGGTGCCGGCAGGTGAAACCTACGCAGCGGTCGAGGCGCCCAAGGGCGAATTCGGTTGCTACCTGATCTCCGATGGCGCCAACAAGCCGTTCCGGGTGCACCTGCGTGCTCCCGGCTTCGCTCACCTCTCTTCTCTGGATGAAATCGTCAGGGGCCACATGCTGGCGGATGTCGTCGCCATGATTGGCACCTACGACATTGTGTTCGGCGAAGTGGATCGATGAGGAACCGGCTCAGCCCGCACATGGGGTGAACCACGTTCCGGCAGTCGCGAAGGGAACAGCCATGTGCAGCCTGAGCAGGTCTTCCACGGTGCGTGCCGCGCCCATCTCCAGGTTGAGGATGCCGGGCTCCAGGATTGATCCCAGCAGAACGCCGACCGCGATCGCATGAAGGCTGCGCGCCGCAGTGGCTGCATCAACGCCCTCGCGGAGTTGGCCCAGCGCCCCTGCGCGCTGGTACACAAGCTCCAGCATGCGGACCTCCGGCATCGCGCACGCTGCGAGCACGTCGCCTATGCCGCCCAGCTCACGTGATGCACCAGAGCGCAGGAGAAGCTCAACCGTTCGACGAACGCGTGGGGTGCGGCGCGTGTGATCAAAGACCCTGACCAGGTCCGCAAACAGAAGCCTGAACGGGTCACTACACTGCCGGATGGCGACCTCCTGCAGTCCTTCGGATGCATCTGGCCGCCCTCGCGCGGAGAGTTCACCCAGCAGGTTCTGGCGGGACCCGAAGTGCCAGTAGATCGCGCCGCGCGAATGGCCGCACTCGGTGGCGATCAGCTCCAACGTTGCGCCCGCGGCTCCGTGGCGCAGCAGGCACACCAGTGCGGCATCGAGGATCCTCTCACGCGTGGCGTGTGCGTCCTGCCTGGTTCTTCTAGCCATGGCACGGTTGCATCCCTGCCGTTCGATGAGCGCGTGGCCGCGCGTCCTGATCGTCCTTAGACAAGGCGATGGGACGGACCATGGCCACAGCGCTGCACCGGGATCTGCGGCGCTTGAATGTCGATCTTCGGTTCATTGGCGGGGGCAGGGCAGGACAGTGAGCCAAGCCAGAGACCATCGGCGGCGAGACGCGCAGACTTCAGCGCGGGATCGTCCGCCTCGGACGGCTCGGTGGCCAGCTTCTTCTTCATCCACTCGATCCACTGCAACGCCGGCAACTGCGTGAGGTCCAGGCGAATGATCAGGGCCGAGAGCATTGCAACGTCGTGCCGTCTGCAGCCTTCCACGACAGATTCCACGTAAGCATTTGTAAAGGCGCCATGCCGGAGGCCGTTGGTACGCATCTTCTGCTCTACATCCAGGCTGAATCCCTGGAGCCAGCTGGCGAAAGTGGCATCGATGAGATCCTGCTTGGAGTAGAAGTGATGGAACATCGCGCCACGGCTCACGCCCGAGAATTCAAGAATCTCACTGACAGTGACCGAAGACCGACCGTTGCGGACGATAAGCGCTGCCGTTTCGCGGATGAGTATGCCGGGCACACGCACGGACGAACTATGGGTAGCGTTCAAGAGAGCTTTCCTCATGTAGCGGGCGACCAACGATCCGCCAGGCCGGTACGGCCTGGCGGATTGCCGTTCGAGCCAGTCAGTGATGCGCCGCGGATGCTTCGCTTTCGGCGCTCTTCCGGGAAGCGATGGGCCTGCCGAATTCAATCTCCGGGTCCGCCTTCTCGGGCTGCCATGCCCCCAGTGCCAGTTGCACCTGCACGTGGGCCATCAGCAGCCCGGCCTGTGCCGCCGCAAGCTCTCTGCGCGCCTTCTCGTGCAGCGCCTGCTGCTGCAGGCCGGCATCCTTCGGTTCGATTCCGGCGTCCACGCGGGAAGAAGCATAGGCCGAAGATCTGCTGCTGAGTGCCTCGGCATTCACCGCCTGTTGCATCCTGACGTTGGAACTCGTCCACGCATGCAGGGAGTCCTCACTCTCCTTCAGCGCAGTCAGCACGGTCTGCTCGAACGCATGCCAGCTCTGATCGCTGCCGGCGCGAGCGGCTTCCTCCCTGGCCTTTTTCCGGCCAAAGCTCAGCCACTCCCACTGAAGCTCCGGGCCGGCAGAGAAGCGCTTTGCACTGGAATCGCCCAGCGAACCGAACGGTGCAAGGATGCCGCCGAAGACATTCAGCGTGAGGCGCGGAAGGTGCGCGCGCTCGGCGAGTACGACGTTGCCAAGGCTTGCTCGCAGCAGTGCATCGGCCTTGGCGACGTCAGGCCGCCTCGCCAGGAGGTCGGTCGGCTGCGCAAGCGATGCAAGACCCGGCGGGGCCGGCAGAGGAGCCGGGGCCAGCAACGCCTCCCAGGTGTCGTCCCGCGCGGTCGGCGAGCGGCCCGCAAGAACCGCCAATGCGGCCCTGTCCGCCTGCAGCCGGGTAACGGTTGCCGCCTCCTGCGCCACCAGCTCGGCATGTTCGGATTCGACCGCAAGCGCCTCCCTGCGATCGACCAGCCCGGCCGCATACCGCGCCTTCACGCGCACAACGCGGGCCTTGCTCAGCTCAACCTCGCGCTCAAGAGAGGACAGGTTGATCTGGTCCATCCTGAGCAGGAAGTAGTTCTTCGCAATCTCGGCCTGGAGCACTGCGGCAGCCGACCTCGCGTCAGCCGCCGCCGCATCGGCCTTGCGATCGGCCATGGCTGCGGCGGTGCCAATGCGCCCGAACAGATCCAGTTCCCAGGAGAACATCTGTCCGGCGGACAGCAGTCTCTGGGAAGGGGGGCGGGGAAGATCCTGGCGATAGGGATCCGCTTCGATCTGGGCGGACTGCATGGCTTCGGCCTTGGCCTGCAGCGCACCGCTCGGCAGATAGTCCTTGCGCGCCGCGCCTGCCAGCGCCCGCGCTTCCACCACGGCGGCAAGGGCAGACTTCAGGTCATGATTCCCACGCATGGCCAAGCTCACCAGTGCATCCAGGTTGGGGTCGGAGAAGTCCTTCCACCATTGCCTGTTGGGCGTCCCGGGCAGGACATCCGCGTCCAGCGCCGCCGGCGTGGGGGCCTGGCCCACATGATGCCGGGCTGCAGCGTCAGGGATCTCGGTCCTGGGGGCCACAGAGGCGCAGCCAGAAGACAGCGCCACGAGCACAGCAATCGACAGGCAGGCAACTCGATTTCCAATAGACATGATCATGCCTCCTCGGCCGGGTGAATGCGGTAGAGCGCGGCATACAGCGCTGGAATGAGACCCAGCGTGATCAGCGTTCCAAGGGCGAGGCCGCCGATCATCACGATCGACATGCTGGTCCACATGGAACCGCCAAACAGCAGCAGCGGGACGAGACCGAGAATGCAGACCATCTTGGTCATCACGATGGGGCGCAGGCGCTTTGCCGCAGCCTCTTCAATGGCCTGGAGGGGAGGCAAGCCATCGCGCTGGCCTTCGTCGATCGCATCGATGAGCAGAATCGCGTTGTTGACGATGATGCCGGCAAGTGCGAGCAGCCCCAGTGTTCCGATGAAGGTCAGGCTGGTGCCACTCAGCTTGAGTGCCAAGGTCGCGCCGATGACCACGAACGGAATGCTCGCCAGGACGATGAGGCTCTTGCGGATGCTCTCGAACTGCCATACGAACAACAGGAACATGGCAGCAAGGCAGAGCGGGAGCAGCTTCTCGATGCCGTCGTTGGCACTCTTGCTTTCTTCGATCTCGCCACCGAGTTCAACCCGCACGCCCTGCTTGCGGAATTCGGAAAGGAGCGGCTCCACCTTGTCCGCGATCCCCTGGGCCGTCAGCTCGGAGCTCTTTGCAAGTACGGTGACCGCGCGCGTCTGGTTCACTCGCTGGATTGAAGACAGCTGCGGCGCCAACCGAAGCTTGGCCACCTGGCCAAGGGGCACGCTTCCGCTGCCATCCGCCTTCTGGATCGGGAGTGCCTCAAGCTGGCCGATATCCGTGCGCAGCGCCGCCTCTCCGCGGAGGATGACCGGGAGAACGGTGTCGCCCTCACGATAGCGGGAGATCGTCGCGCCGGTCAGCAGCATGTCCATGCTCTTTGCGATGTCCGCGCTGCTGATGCCAGCGGCTTGGGCCTTGGGCTGATCGACGTCTACATCAAGCTGGACAACCTGGCGTTCGGCATCGCTGGATACATCCACCATCCCCGGCGTGTCCTGCAGCGTGCGCAGCAGCTTCTCGGCGGCAATCCGATGTGCGCCGTCGCTGCTGGAGATGCGGAACGTCGCAACGCCGGCATCCGAAGATCCCATCGAGAATCGCTTGGGCTCCACCCGCACGTCCGGGAAGTGTGTTGCCATCACAGAACGCAGCCGCTCAATGGCCGCTTCATGCTTGACGCCCTTCGCAAGGGACAGCACGGCATACGCGCGGTGTCCTGCGGGAGTAGGGGGATTCAGTGCCAGGATGAAGCGTGGACCACCATCGCCCATGTACAGGGCGTGGCTGGAGATCTCCGGAACGAGCTTCTCGTCGGCCAGTACCTTGCTGATCTGGTGAGCAACCGCCATCGTATTGGCCGGACTGGAATCCGGGGAAAGCTCAATGGCCATCTGCAGCTGATGGCGCTCGGACGGCGGCATCAGCTCGTTGGGGACGGTGGTGAACAACCAGCCGGAGGTTGCCAGCAGTGCAACCATTACGCCGATGTAGATGGCCTTGTGCCCCAGGATCCAGCGGACCTTGCCGCGGTACCAGCCCGTCAGCCGCTCGACCGCGCGTGCGGTGCGGCTGAGTTCGGCATGGTGATGGGCAAAGTACTTGCACAGCAGCGGAATCAGGGTAACGCCGATGACCAGCGACAACAGCAGCGCGATGGCCATCACGATGCCGAGGCTGCGCAGATACTCGCCGGTTTCCGTGCTGGAGATGGCCAGCGGCATGAACGCGAGGATGATCGCCAGCGAAGAAACCAGAAGCGGCACGAACATCGTGCTGCCTGCGTGAGCGGCAGCCTGGTCCGGCGACTCACCCAGCGAGAGCCGCCGCTCCATGTCCTCGGCAACCACGATCGCGTTGTCAACGAACAGGCCCAGGGCAATGATGATTGCACCCACCGAGATCATGTGCAGATCGATGTTCAGGATCTTCATGATTGCCATCGTCCCCAGCACCGTGGTCGGCACGATGGCGCTGACGATCAGGCCGGTCCTCATTCCAAGGAACAGCACGACGACCGCCATGACGATGGCCAGGGTCTCCAGGAAAACCTTGGCAACACGCAGCAGCTGGGTGGAAACAACCTCGGCCTGATCCGTGATCTGGACAAGCTGCATGCCGGCCGGCAGCGTTTCCGAAAGCCGTTCAACGTCGCCGCGCAGCAGATCGGCGAAGCTGACTACGTTGAGTCCTGGTGCCATGGAGACCGCTATTACGACGGCCGGCGTGCCATTGACGAATGCGCCGGTCATCGGCGGGTCCTGGGTCACCCGTTCCACTCGCGCAAGGGCGCCCAGAGGCACCGAGCCACCCTTCGGCAGCGGAATCGGCGTGCTCTTCAGCTGGGAGGGGTTGTCGGCGTCACCGCTCACGTTGAGCGCAATCTCCGACCCCCCGATCTCGACGTAACCCGCCGGCGCGATGACATTGCGCTTGGAAACCGCATCGGCAATCACATTGGGGTTGAGCCCGCGCGCAGCCAGGGAGGGCACGTCCAGGATGATCTGGACCTGCTCGTCCCTCACGCCATGCAGCGAGACACGCTCCACCCCGGGCAGCCGGAACAGTTCATCGCGCAGGCGGCGGGCTTCTGCCCGAAGCTCGCCTGCGCTGTAGCCTTCGCCGGTCAGGCCCATGGTCATCACCGCGACGCGCCCGAATTCGTCGTCCACGACCGGGCCAATCGTTCCCTCGGGAAGCTGGCTCTGGATGTCCCCCATGCGTGAGCGCAAGCGCTGCCACACGATGGGGATCTTTTCCGATTCCACGGTGGGGTAAAGATCAACGTAGGTGAACGCAAAACCTGGACGAACAGTCGTCCGGATGCGCTTGACCTCCGGCATTCCCCGAATGCTCTCCTCGATCGGGCGAGCGACAAGCTGCTCGACCCGGTCCACGCCGGCTCCTGGCATGAAGCTGAGTACCGTCGCCGTGCGAATGGTGATGGGAGGCTCTTCAGTGGACGGGAAGTCCAGCGCCAGAATGAGGCCGGTGAGGACGATCGCCATGATCGCCAGCAGAGTCAGTCGTGGACGCGCCAGTGAGAATGAGGAGAGGCTCATTGTTCTGATCCCATCTTCATGTCGACGGGCTTGATCTGCGTGCCCGGGCGGATGGCCTTGGCACCCGCGACCACGACGCGCTGACCGGCGGATATCTGCCCACTCACCTCGATCCAGTCGCCGTGGTACTGACCCAGGCTCACTTCAGCAATTTCGGTCGTCTTGCCATCTTTTGCCAGCCGAAGCACCTGCCCCTTACCGCCAACGGCAGACGGCAGGACAGCACGAAATGGCACCTGGAGCCTGGCCGGGCCCGCATCCGCGCCAGTGATCTGGACCGACCAGGTCGAGCCCACGGTCGCCGCCTCGGGAACTGCGACGTATGCCGTACGCACGCCGCCGGCGTCGACGCGTCCGTCGACACGCAGCACCTTGCTCGCCACGGTGTCCGAGCCGCTGATCAGATTGACCATCTGCCCAACATCCAGGCGAGCGCTGCCCGGAATCGCGACAGACAGCTCACGGCCCGCACCATCGACCTGGATGGCAACAGCGCCGGGGCCCACGGACTGTCCAACTTCAACGTTGCGGGCAACGACCACTCCATCGAAGGTGGCTCGCAGCGTGGCCTCCCCCTGTGACCAGCCGGCAAGTTCGTGCTGCGCGCGGGCGTTTCGAACAGCCGCCTTGGCGGCCGCCAGTTCGGCCTTCGCTGCGGTCATCTCCGCCGGGCTGAGCGCATCGGCCTTCTCTGCAACATTGAATCGCTCAACGCGACGCTGGACCTCGTCCAATGCCGCCTGCGCCCGTGCAACGTCACCTGCGGCGGATGCCTCCTGTGCTGCGAATGGGATGGAATCCAGGCGGGCCAGCACCTCGCCTTTCTTTACGGCATCGCCAGGTTCAACGAGTACTGCAGATACCTTTCCGGAAACCGGGAAGGACAGCTGTCCTCGCTGCGTGGCGCGTACGGTGCCGATGTAAGAGCGCTGATCGCCAGTGGCCTGTCGAACGGATGCGACGTACGCGGTACGTGCTTCGGGCGCGGCGCTTTCCGGTGTGTCGGAGCATCCCGTCATCGCGGACAGGGCAATGGCCAGTGCGCTGAGACGAGGCACCAGCGACCGAGTCATATGGGTCTTCACGTTCGGTTCCTTGCATGGGTGGTCGGTTCCACAGACCGGTTCGGCGCCGTCGGGTCTGCAGGCGGCGTAAATTTAGGGGGACACCTGCACCACGAACAGGACAGTTCTGGACACACAGGGGCTTGAACAGGTCAACTGGGACAGATGGCACACCTGCTGATCCCTCGTGGCAGGAGGCGTCCCGGCCTGAATCTGGTCAGCGACGTGAGGGCGTTGTTACTGCTGGTGCCCTCGAAGGGACATTGGAGGACGGGCGGGGGACCCAAAAGGTCAGAATGTGTCCGCCACGTTGAAACAGGTCCCCTCGCGGCCCGACTATGTCGATGTCGAACTACCTTTCGAATACGTGATGGCCCCTATCCCCAAGAATCTGCCGGCATCCATGGACTGGCCTGTCGCCGGCGAGGATGCCGCGCTGGATGCTGTCGCTCTCCATGCTTCTGAAGATCCAAATTCCGCAAGCGAATCGCAGATTGCAGAGATAGTGCCCACGGGGGCGAGGGCGATCCTCGGCCTGGTCGAGGACCGCGGGTTCTCTCCAGAGGAGCTATGCCGCGGGCTCGGCTTCACTTATCGAGATCTATCGATGAGGGACGTGAGGCTGTCCTATCGGCAGATGCGCCAGTTGTTCATGCGGGCTGAGCGTTTGCTGGGCGAACCTGCGCTGGGCCTGGCATTGGGGGCCAGACAGACGCCTATTTCATGGGGCGTACCCGGATTGGCAATGCTCACCTGCGAGACCTACGGCGATGCACTGACATACGGCCTCACCCATCAGCAGGCAATCGGCTCGATGCTGATCCACACGGTGGAGGAAGTGGGAAGGGAAGTGAGAATGGAAGTCCGGTTCAAACGATTCGACATTCAACTGGAGTCAGTACTGGTCGAGGACGCGTTCGCCGGATTCGTTGCGGTCAGCAGATACGTGGTTGGACCATCATTCGCGCCACTCAGGGTTGATTTCTCCCTCCCCAAACCGTCTGATCCTGAAGTCTATCGACGATTCTTCCAGTGCCCTGTGCGCTTCGATGCTGGCGTCAATCGCCTGACCATAGACTCACATTGGTTGAGCGCGCGCTTGCCCGGATTTGATCGGGTCAATTCAAGAATTGTCCGGGAGCAGTTGGATTCACTTCTTCCAACGCGAGGGGGGCGCAATGAGATTGTTGAATCCCTGTCGAGCCATCTTCGATGTGATATCGAGGCAACGACCAGGCAGAGTGAACTTGCGAGCCTGATCAATGTCAGCGAAAGAACGCTCCGCCGCCGCCTGAGCCGGCAGGATTCCAGCTATCGGGAGATTCGGGACGAAGCGAGATATGAACGTGCCCGCGACCTCCTGCTGAACTCAGAGTTGAGCATCGCCGAGATTGCAGAGGCGGTTGGATATTCCGATGCCCGCGCATTCCGGCGCGCATTCAAGCGTTGGGCAGGCTGCCTGCCGACCGAGTTCCGGGAATCCAGGTAGGCAGCATCCCCCTCGGTTCCCGCGCTGCGGAGGGCCATCGTTGGAAGCCTGGCCACCCAACCACACCGGCTCGACGACCAGCTCATGCTGCCGGCGGTGGATGCGCCATCGCGATCAATTGTACCTGTACGTGTTCGGTCCTCCCCAGCCCCCTCCATCACCTGGGTAGAACCATGAAGCGTATACGGCTGTTTGAATCGAAGATCGCCGCGAGATTCCTTCTCGGTTGATTCCTTTCCACACAACCTGCGAAAGCAATGCACTCCGCAAAGCCCCAATACCCTGGTCCTGCATCAGCCATTCATCGATCCGCCACTCTGAAAAATGCACGGCCTGCCAGGCGCGGCACAACAGGCAGCTGGCGGCAGCGGGTCCCATGGATCATTGCAGGCATGGCAATGCTGTTGCTGGCCGCATGCAGCCAGGTTCACGTTGTCAGGTCAAACCAGGCCAGGACCTATGCAGGGCTCACCATGCACGGCGAGCGCCGGATGGAGATCGTGCCAGCGGGCAGCTCGCATGGGCGCTTTCAGACGGTGACTCTCGCACCCGTCCTGCTGATGCCAGAGGTGGCCGCAACGCTGGGCCCGGGCATTGGCGAGCGCCTCAAGGCTGCCGTAAGCAGTCAGCTGCAGCGGCAGATCGACAGGCGCCTGGGCCGGAGCCTGACCGGGGCAGGGCAGCCGGGAACAGGGCTGTTGCTGCTTGCAAGGATCACCTCGGTGAAGGAGGCCTCTGCTGGCCTGAACATTGCCACATCGGTCCTTGTGGGGCCGGTAAGCAAGGGGCGGCTTTCCCTCGAGATCGAGGCGATCGACGCTAGCACTGGCAGGCAGGTAGCACTCCTGCTGCTGGCCGACGAGGCGGACATGAGAGACATCCGAAAAAGCTACACACCGGATGGCCATGCCAAGGCGCTTGCCGGTCGGCTTGCGATTGATGTGGTGGAATTCATTGCGCCGATGGTGAGACCACGCCAGCCTGTTTCACCATCGGCCGGATGAAGAGCGCCACCGATGCCGCGGTGGCGGCCCAGCCAAGTCCATCGGGGTGCCTGTCGCCCTGCCATCGCGTAGATGGCTCACTCTAGCCCTTGGCCGCGCAACTGCGTACGAAGGGGGAAGTGCAGGGGGTATGCCGCTCGAGGGCAGGGGAAGCCCGTACCCTCACACCATTCACTCCACAGCAGCGAGAATGGCCTACCGGGTGCGCCCATTGTGCGGCCCGCCCACCGAATGCAGGAACGCTGAAATGTCCAACACCCCCTTTGGTGAATCGTCATGCGCTGCCGCCGCCAGCGGTTGCGTCGAGGTGCGCGGTGCGCGCGAGCACAACCTCAAGAATGTCGACGTCTCCATTCCGCGCAATGCACTGGTGGTGTTCTCCGGCGTATCAGGTTCCGGCAAGTCATCGTTGGCCTTCGGTACCGTCTTTGCAGAGGCGCAGCGGCGCTACTTCGAGTCCGTTGCGCCGTATGCCAGGCGCCTGATCGATCAGGCGGGCGTGCCGGATGTGGACGCCATCGATGGCCTGCCGCCGGCAGTGGCCCTGCAGCAGCAGCGCGGGGCCAGCAATACGCGTTCGTCAGTGGGCAGCGTGACCACCCTGTCCAGCCTGGTGCGCATGATGTACTCGCGTGCGGGTGCGTACCCGGCCAACCAGCCCATGCTGTACGCCGAGGACTTCTCACCCAACACGCCGCAGGGCGCCTGCACCACCTGCCATGGCCTGGGGCATGTCTACGAAGTGACCGAAGCACTGATGGTTCCGGACCCCTCGCTGAGCATCCGCGAGCGCGCCATCGCCTCCTGGCCGCCGGCCTGGCATGGCCAGAACCTGCGCGACATCCTGGTGACGCTGGGCTACGACATCGACGTGCCGTGGAAGAAGTTGCCGAAGAAGGACCGGGACTGGATCCTGTTCACCGAGGAAGCGCCCAGCGTGCCGGTCTATGCCGGTTTCACGCCCGCAGAGACGCGTGCTGCGCTCAAGCGCAAGCAGGAGCCCAGCTACATGGGCACCTATACCGGCGCGCGCCGCTACGTGCTGCACACCTTTGCCAATACCCAGAGCGCGCTGATGCGCAAGCGCGTGTCGCGCTACATGGAAGGCCGGTTGTGCCCGGCCTGCCACGGAAAGCGCCTGAAGCCGGAGGCGCTCTCGGTCACCTTTGCCGGCGTGGATATCGGTGAGTTCATGCGGCTGCCGCTGGACCAGCTGGCGGCGCTGCTGGAGCCCATCGCACAAGGTGATTTCGGCGCGCACAGCAAGGGCGCTCGCACCAGCAGGAGCGCGACACCCCGCGATCGCGCCCGGAGGGCCGCGAGTGGCCAGGCGACCCACGAGGGCGCTCCGGACGTGCGGCTGACCTCCGCCCTGTCCGAAGAGAAGCGCCTGGCGGCACAACGCTTGGCAGGCGGGGTCATGGCCCGTGTACGCCAATTGCGTGACCTGGGCCTGGGGTATCTCTCGCTGGACCGCGCCACGCCAACCCTGTCGGCCGGCGAACTGCAACGCCTGCGGCTGGCCACCCAGCTCAGCTCGCTGCTGTTTGGCGTGCTGTACGTACTCGACGAACCCTCGGCCGGCCTGCACCCGGCCGACAGCCAGGCGCTGTACGACGCGCTTGAGCGCTTGCGCGATGGTGGAAACTCGGTGTTCGTTGTTGAACATGACCTGGAGTTGATGCGCCGCGCGCAGTGGCTGGTGGATGTTGGGCCCGAGGCGGGCGAGCACGGTGGCCAGGTCCTCTACAGTGGCGAGCCCAACGGCCTGCGCCAGATCCAGCAGTCGCGCACGGCGCGGTATCTGTTCGACCAGGTGCCCGCACCCGCGAGCCGGCAGCGCAACGCGAGCACCTGGCTGGAGCTGCAAGGCATCCATCGCCACAACCTGCAGGGCGTGGACGCACAGGTGCCGCTGGGGCTGCTGACGGCCGTGACCGGCATTTCCGGTTCCGGCAAGTCCAGCCTGATGGCGCAGGCGCTACCCGAGCTGTTGCTGCTGCACCTCGGGCATGAGCCTGCGGACGACAACGCCGATAGCGCGCCCACCGACGGGCCGACCGTGATCGAAACGACGCGGGGCACATTGGCAGGCGATATGGACGCCATCCAGCGGGTGGTGCAGGTCGACCAGAAGCCCATTGGCCGCACGCCACGCTCCAACCTGGCCACCTATACCGGGCTGTTCGATCACGTGCGCAAGCTGTTCGCCGCCACGCCCGCCGCGCGCCGACGCCGTTTCGATGCGGGCCGCTTCTCGTTCAACGTGGCCAAGGGCCGGTGCGAGACCTGCGAGGGCGAGGGGTTCGTCAGCGTCGAACTGCTGTTCATGCCCAGCGTCTATGCGCCGTGCCCGACCTGTCATGGTGCCCGCTACAACGAAGCCACGCTGAAGGTGCAGTGGAACGACCGCAACATCGCCGACGTCCTGCAGATGACGGTTGACCAGGCGCATGCGTTCTTCAATGAAGAGGATGCCATTGCCCGCCCGCTGCAGTTGCTGCAGGAGATCGGCCTGGGCTACCTGCGGCTGGGCCAGCCGGCCACCGAACTTTCAGGCGGCGAGGCCCAGCGCATCAAGCTCGCCACCGAGCTGCAGCGCAGCCAGCGCGGGCGCACGCTGTATGTGCTGGATGAACCCACCACCGGCCTGCATGCATCGGACGCAGACAGGCTGTTGGTGCAGCTGCAGCGGCTGGTGGACGCGGGCAATACGGTGGTGATGATCGAGCATGACATGCGCGCGGTCGCACAGGCGGACTGGGTGATTGATGTAGGCCCCGGCGCTGGCGGGGCAGGGGGCACCATCGTCGCGAAGGGAACGCCGCAACAGGTGGCGCGCGCCAAAGGCAGCAGAACGGCGCCGTTCCTGGCGAAGGAGCTGGCTTCCCTGTAGCGCCGAGCCATGCTCGGCTATCGATGTCCGGCGCCGGAAGGCCAGCATCGAGGCAGCGCCTTCAACAGGAAACGGGCTCCGGCACATTGCCGGAGCCCCTGTTGTTTACTTTTCCTGCAGGAACGTCAGCAGATCCTGGTTGACCTTGTCCTTGTGGGTGTCGGTCAGGCCATGCGGCGCACCCGGGTACACAATCAGCCGTGCGCCCTTGATCAGCTTCGCCGACTGGCGGCCGGAGATGTCGATCGGCACGATCTGGTCGTCATCACCGTGGATCACCAGCGTCGGCACGTCGAACTTCTTCAGGTCGGCGCGGAAGTCGGTGGCCGAGAACGCGGCGATCGAATCGTAGGTGTTCTTGTGGCCACCCTGCATGCCCTGCGCCCACCATGCATCGATCAGGCCCTGCGACACCTTCGCGCCCGGGCGATTGAAGCCGTAGAAGGGGCCCGACGGGATGTCCTTGTACAGCTGTGCGCGGTTGTCCATCTGCGCCTTGCGGATACCATCGAACACTTCCATCGGCAGGCCATTGGGGTTGTCGGCGGTCTTCAGCATGAGCGGCGGCACCGAACTGATCAGTACCGCCTTCTTCACCCGGCCGGTGCCATGGCGGCCGATGTAGCGCGCCACTTCGCCGCCGCCCGTGGAGAAGCCCACCAGGGTGACATCGTGCAGGTCCAGCGTGTTGATCACCGTGGCCAGGTCATCGGCGTAGTGATCCATGTCGTTGCCATCCCACGGCTGGCTGGAACGGCCGTGGCCACGGCGGTCGTGAGCGATGACGCGGTAGCCATGATTGGCCAGGAAGATCATCTGCGATTCCCAGCTGTCCGAGTTCAACGGCCAGCCGTGGCTGAAGGTGACCACCGGGCCGTCCTTCGGGCCCCAGTCCTTGTAGTAGAGCTGCACGCCATCGGCGGTGGTGATGTAGCTGGCGGTGCGCGCGATGCTGGTGACCGCTGCCGGCTTGGCCGGTTCGGCGGCCTGCGCGGACAGGCCGGCCTGGACCGAGAGGGCGAGGGCGGCAACGGCCAGGGTACGGGCGAAGGTGTTCATGCGGAAACTCTCATGGGTGGGTGGTGAGGCGTACTTTGCGCCAGCAATCAGGCGCCTGGATGATGAAATGTCCGGATTTCTTGATAGATCGTCTTGCACGGTTGTGCACACACGAACCGCCAACCATTGCCCGTTGACAAGGGAGAACGAGCGTTCTACCTTTCAGCCATGCACAAGACCGGCACCGACACCGCGCAGAAGATCCTGGCCACCGCCGAGGCGCTGATCTACCAGAACGGAATCCACGCCACTGGCATGGACCTGCTGGTGAAGACCTCCGGCGTTGCCCGGAAGAGCATCTATCGGCACTTTGAAAACAAGGACCAGGTGGCCGCTGCGGCATTGAACGCGCGCGACGTGCGCTGGCTCGCCTGGTTCCAGCAGGAGTGCGACAAGGCCGACACCCCGGAAGCACGCATCCTCGGCATGTTCACCGTGCTCAAAGGGTGGTTCCAGTCCGAGGGCTATCGCGGCTGCGCCTTCATCAACACCGCAGGCGAGGTCGGCGACCCCGACGATCCGATTCGCCACATCGCCAAACATCACAAGCAGAAGCTGCTGGATTACACGCTGGAACTCACCACGCAACTGGATATCAAGCAGCCCGCCGCACTGGCGCGGCAGCTGCTGGTTCTCATGGAAGGCGCCATCACCGTCTCGCGCGTGATGGGCGACTACACCGCCGCAGACACTGCAAGGGATGTTGCAAAGGTGTTGTTGGAGCAGGCCAGGCGCTGACGCCTGAGCCATCAAAACCCGTCGAAGCACCCCGTTCATCCACTTGATTGGAGGCCCCACCGTGTCCATTGAAGCACCCCGTCCGCCACTTCCCCCGTTCACCCGCGAATCGGCCATCGAGAAAGTGCGCCTTGCCGAGGATGGCTGGAACACCCGTGATGCCGACAAGGTTTCGCTGGCCTATTCGCTGGACACCGAGTGGCGCAATCGCGCCGAGTTCACCCATGGCCGCGAGGAGGCCCGGCAGTTCCTGGCCCGCAAGTGGAACAAGGAGCTTGAGTACCGGCTGATCAAGGAGCTATGGGCCTTCACCGACAACCGCATTGCCGTGCGCTACGCCTATGAGTGGCATGACGACTCCGGCAACTGGTTCCGTTCCTATGGAAACGAGAACTGGGAATTCGGCGCCGATGGCCTGATGCAACGCCGCTTTTCGTGCATCAACGACATGCCGATCAAGGAAAGTGACCGCAGGTTCCACTGGCCGCTGGGGCGCCGCCCCGATGATCATCCGGGGCTGTCTGATCTGGGCATGTGATTCGCATTGCTTCCCGGAATGCAACATCACGCCCCCCTCCACGGGCCTACCGCAGCAACGGTGTGCTGCCTAGGCTGATCGCACACGGCACACGCCGTGTTCCTGGCTCACCGCTTGCGCAGTGGCCCGCCTTCCCATGAACCCTTCGGCCCGCTTGGCGGGCCTCTGTAGAGTCGCGCCATGCTCGACTATTGCCTGCCACCACGCCGCGCGCCTCAACCACGCCGCTAGCGTCCGCTTCCGGCCAACGGATGCACTCCTCATGTAAATCCGGCTAAGCTGCGGGGCGTCCACGCGTGGAAACGCCAGATCCCCTCAAGAGGCTGCCATGGAACCGCACTATCAGCTGCTGGCGAGCGTGCTCATGGGGGTGTTTGTCTTCCTGTTCTTTCTTGCACGTGACTACTTCAAGAGCCTCGGCTGGATGCTCGGCCCGTTCGACCCCAATCTAGGGTATCCCTCTGCTGCCAAGCTCATCTCAGCAGCCAACAAGACCATGCTCGTGATTGGGGCGCTCGTGTTGATCTGGGCCTTCATCGGGCCTTCTCCGTACCGCAGGAACTGGGAACTCGAGGCCATGGGCCTGGCCCTGGGGGCGTTGGCCTGCTATGTGCTGCTCATCCTTCTGGCGTCTTCCCGCAGTCGATCCACACGGCAATGAGTCCAGCATCACGCACGGCCGTGGCAGCTCGCCCGGACCACAGCGGTTGCTGACCACCGACGCGGCACCGTATCCGAGCGCCGCATGATGCAGTTCCGCAGGCCAGCCCACGGCGCGCTGTGGGCCTGTCTGGGCAGCTTTACCCGGGCATCAATACGCTGTCCACCAGGCGCACGTTTGCCAGAGGCGGCGTTGAAGATGACCGGCCAGCAGGCTCGGCCGACGATGCAGGCACACCCTGGACAGGCTTCACAGATCTGTACTACCCAGACGGGCATAGTGCCACTTGGGTAGTCTGAGCGCGTCCATCCAGCCACGGGGTTTCCCCGAACGCCAGGAGGTCACTGTGCCAAGTTGGGACGAAGGAATGAAGTTGACGCGTCGCCAGGTGATCGCCGGCGGCGCCACGACCATGGCGATGTCCGCCGCACCGGGGGCGTCATCGCTCGCCGCCGAACTGGCGGCGTCCCCACCGCCCAGGCCGCCGGTCATCAGCACGGTGGCGTTGACGGTCAACGGCAAGCATCGTGAGCTCGAGCTGGACACGCGGACCACGCTGCTCGACGCCCTGCGCGAACATCTGAAACTGACCGGCACCAAGAAAGGCTGCGACCACGGTCAATGCGGTGCCTGTACCGTGCTGGTCAACGGTGAACGCATCAATGCCTGCCTCAGCCTGGCGGTGCAGCACCAGGGCGATGCCATCACTACCATCGAAGGCCTCGGAACCCCTGATGACCTGCATCCGATGCAGGCCGCCTTCATCAAGCATGACGGTTACCAGTGCGGGTATTGCACGCCGGGGCAGATCTGTTCGGCGGTGGCGGTACTGGACGAGATCAAGCGCGGTGTCCCCAGCCATGCGCAGGCCGATGTCAGCGCACGGCCGCAGGCCACCAACATGGAAATGCGCGAACGCATGAGCGGCAACCTCTGCCGCTGCGGCGCGTATTCCAACATTGCCGAGGCGATGCAAGAGGTCGCTGGCGCGGCCTCTGGAAGGGGGCGCTCATGAAGGTCTTCAGTTACGAGCGCGCGAAGTCTCCTGCCGAGGCCGCCAGGGCCGTCGCCGGCACCGAGGGCGCGAAGTTCCTGGCGGGAGGAACCAACCTGCTCGACCTGATGAAGCTGGAGGTCGAGACGCCCGCGCACCTGGTCGACGTGCAGGACATCGGCCTGGACAGGATCGAACCCACGGACGACGGCGGCCTGCGCATCGGCACGCTGGTCACCAATACCGCGCTGGCCTCGCATGAGCGCGTGCGCCGCGACTACGGTGTGCTGACCCGCGCGATCGTGGCTGGCGCGTCCGGGCAGCTGCGCAACAAGGCCACCACCGGCGGCAACCTGCTGCAGCGCACGCGCTGCCCGTACTTCTACGACCCCCATCTGCCCTGCAACAAGCGCCTGCCCGGATCAGGCTGCGGCGCGCTCGAGGGGTTCTCCCGGCAGATGGGCGTGATCGGCACCTCGGACAGCTGCATCGCGACCTATCCGGGCGACATGGCGGTGGCCTTGCGTGTGCTGGACGCCTCGATCCAGACCATCAAGGGCGATGGCAGCACGCGCAGCATTCCGATTGCCGAGTTCCATCGTTCCCCCGGCGACACGCCGCAGCAGGACAATGTGCTGCAGCGCGGTGAGCTGATCACCCACGTCACGCTGCCGGAGCCGCTGGGCGGCCGGCACGTGTACCACAAGGTGCGTGACCGCGCGTCCTATGCGTTCGCACTGGTTTCGGTCGCCGCGGTCGTGCAGCGTGACGGCTCGGCGCGGTTCGCGTTCGGCGGGGTCGCGCCGAAGCCGTGGCGCATCGAAGCAGCCGAACCCCTGCTGCGCGACAGCGTCAAGGCCGCGACCCGGCAAGTGTTCGCCGGTGCCCGTCCAACGCAGGAGAACGCGTTCAAGATCGCGCTCGCCGAGCGCACGCTCGCAGCCGTCCTGGCCGAAGGAGAGCGCTGATGCCCCTCGAATTCAACGCCCCCGCCGGCGACAACCTGTTCGACAAGGCCAAGGTGGTCGGCAAGTCGACGCCGCGCATCGACGGCCCACGCAAGACCACCGGCACCGCCCCGTATGCCTACGAGCGCCATGACGTCGCGCCGAATCAGGTCTACGGCTACATCGTCGGCGCGGGCATCGGCAAGGGGCGCATCATCTCGATGGATGTCTCCCGCGCACGTGCCGCCCCCGGCGTGCTGGCGGTCATCACCGCACCGGAAACCAAGCCGGTCGGCAAGTCGAACTGGAACAACGCGCCACTGTTCGGCGGGCCCGAGGTCGCCCATTACCACCAGGCCATTGCCTGCGTGGTGGCCGAGACCTTCGAGCAGGCCCGCGCCGCTGCGGCGTTGATCCGCACCCGTTACGAGCGCGGCAAGGGGCGCTTCGATTTCCCAGCGCTCGCGCCGTCCGCGCCGCTGGCCAAGGGGCGCGGTGGCAAGCCCGACCGGCAGACGCTGGGTGATTTCGACAGCGCTTACGCGAGCGCGGCGGTCAAGCTCGACGAGACCTACCACACAGCCGACGAAAGTCATTCGATGATGGAGCCGCACGCCACCATCGCCGCCTGGGAAGGCGACACGCTCACCCTGTGGACCTCGAACCAGATGATCGACTGGGCCAGGCAGGGCATGGCCGCGATCCTCGGCATCGATGCTGGCAATGTGCGCGTGGACTCGCCCTATATTGGCGGCGGCTTCGGCGGCAAGCTGTTCATCCGCGCCGATGCGGTGCTGGCTGCACTGGCCGCCAAGCAGGTCGGGCGGCCGGTGAAGATCGCGCTGCAACGCCCGTTGATGCCCAACAACACCACGCACCGGCACGCAACCATCCAACGCGTCCGGATCGGTTGCGCGAAGGACGGCAGGATCTCCGCCATCGCCCATGAGAACTGGTCGGGCAATATCAACGGCGAGGACGGCGAGAACGGCACCCTGCAGACGCCCAAGCTCTATGCAGGCGCCAACCGCCTGGTGGCCAACTACATCGCCACGCTCGACATGCCCGAAGGCAATGCGATGCGCGCGCCGGGCGAAGCACCGGGCCACATGGCGCTGGAAGTGGCGATGGACGAAATGGCCGAGAAGCTGGGCCTCGACCCGATCGCGTTCCGCATCCTCAACGAACCCGAGGTCGTGCCCGGTGATCCGTCCAAGAAGTTCTCCGACCGCAACCTGGTGCGCTGCCTGCGCGAGGGCGCGGAGCGCTTCAACTGGAACAAGCGCAACGCCAAGCCGGCGCAGGTACGGGAAGGGCACTGGCTGGTCGGCATGGGCGTGTCCGCCGGCTATCGCGGCGCACCGACGATGAAGTCGGCGGCGCGGGTCCGGCTTGACGGCCAGGGCGGGGTGATCGTGGAAACCGACATGACCGACATCGGCACCGGCTCCTACACGATCATCGCGCAGACGGCGGCCGAGACCATGGGCGTGCCGCTGGACCGGGTCCAGGTGACGCTTGGCGACTCCCGCCATCCGGCCTCCGCCGGTTCCGGTGGCCAGTGGGGCGCGGCAAGCTCCACCGCAGGCGTGTACGCGGCGTGCGTCAGCCTGCGCCGCAAGGTGGGCGAGAAACTGGGCTTCGACGGCGACACCGCAAACTTCGCCAATGGCCGTATCCAGGCGGGTGGGCGGACCATCGACCTGGCCGAAGCGGGGACACTTTCGGCAGAGGACGGCATTGCCTTCGGCGACTTCAAGCAGGGCTACGACGTCGGCACCTATGCAGCGCATTTCTGCGAGGTCGCCGTGCATGCCTACACCGGAGAGACGCGCATCCGCAGGATGCTTGCCGTATGCGATGGCGGCCGGATCCTCAACCCGCTGTCCGCACGCAGCCAGGTCATCGGCGGCATGGTGATGGGCGCAGGCGCGACCCTGATGGAGGAACTGGTGGTCGACAAACGGCTTGGTTTGTTCGTCAACCACGACCTTGCGGGCTACGAAGTTCCCGTGCACGCCGACATTCCGCACCAGGAAGTGGTCTTCCTCGACACGCTGGATCCGGTGATCTCGCCGATGAAAGCCAAGGGTGTCGGTGAGCTGGGCATCTGTGGGGTCGGGGCCGCGATCGCCAATGCGGTCTACAACGCCACCGGTGTGCGCGTGCGCAACTATCCCATCACCCTGGACAAGCTGTTGCCCGGCTTGCCCGACGTGGGCTGACCCTTGCGCATGGACCGACCCGTGGCCTCACCCGTCCTGGAGGCCTCTGCGGCAGAGGGAGTGGAGCCCAGAGATCCTGCCGCGCACCTGTCCGCAGCGCCGGGCTTCCTCACCGAAGGAAGCCCGCGCGGCGTGCTCGAGACTGCCTTGACGCGCGTGCGCGCGGGGGAGCACGCCGTGCTCGCGCTGGTGCTGGAAACCGATGGCTCCACCTACGCCGGTGCCGGCGACATGGTGCTGTTCTGCAACGGCAACCAGACCGGCTGGCTCAGCGGCGGATGCCTGGAGCCCGAGCTCGCGCGTCGCGCGGAGCAGGTGAGCGCGGCGGGGCAGGTCGATTGGATCGAGATCGACACCCGCAGTGACGATGACCTGTTGAGTGGGTCCGCGCTCGGCTGCCGCGGCCGGCTTCGGATTGCGCTCCTGCCATTGCGTGCCATGTCCGGCATCGACGACGTGATCGAGGCGTGGTTGCGCGACGGTGTGTCACTCCAGCGCGACCTTCGCACCTCGGGGCAGATCGTTTTCCGCGCCGGCCATTGCGAGCAGGCATGGCAGCTGCATCCGATGGACGGGGCGCAGCGCTTTGGAGAAGCAGCGTGGCGTTTGCCGTTGCCCCGGCTTCCGCGGGCCCTGGTGTTGGGGGGCGGTCCCGAAACGCCCTTCCTGGTTCCGTTGCTGCGGGGCCTGGGGTGGCGGGTCAGCGTGGCCGAACGACGAGCGCGCTGGTCCTCAGCGAGGCAGGGCGCGGATGCACAGCTCCAGGTGAGCCCGGCCGAGGCTCTTCATGCCGACCCGTGCGACGCGGTGCTGGTGATGCACCACGACTTCGAGCTGGACCGCGAGGCGCTGGTGGCCCTGGCCGATACCGAGGTTGCCTTCATTGGACTTCTGGGTCCGCGGCGAAGGCGTGAGGATCTGTTCAAACTGCTGACACAGGATCAGCGCAACCGCCTGTCTTCCAGGCTTCGATCACCGGTCGGCCTCAACATCGGCGGGCGGGGGCCGGAGGCGATTTCGCTCAGCATTGCCGCGCAGCTGCAGCAATGGCGAAGCACCGCCGGCACGTGACGGCCGCGCATGCGGTCGTCGTGCTTGCTGCGGGCGGCAGCACCCGGCTTGGCCAGCCCAAGCAGCTTCTGACCCGGCAGGGCGAGACCCTGGTGCATCGCGTGGTGCGGCTGGCGCTGGAGCTCGTGCCAGCGCAGGTGTTGGTGGTGGTGGGCGGGAACGCACAGGCCGTGACATCCAGTATTTCCGGACTGGATGCCACCCCGGTAACCAACCACCACTGGGAAAGCGGCCTGGCCAGCAGCCTGCAGGTTGCTGGCACACACCTGCTGCCCAGTGTGGCCGCCGTGATGGTTGTGGCATGCGACCAGCCCGCGATCGAGCACGCCCATCTGCAGGCGTTGCTTTCGGGGGTCAGCGCGTCTGCGTCAGGATGCGCTGGCACCCGTCACGGAAACGCCCTTGGCGTTCCTGCAGTGGTGCCGCGCGCATGGTTCAATCAGGTGGGTGCAAGCGGTGACCGCGGCTTCGGAGCGCGCTTGAGGCAGCTTCCCATCGATGCCGTGCATGTCCTTCAAGCGCCGGAGCTGGGCCTGGATATCGACACGCCAGAAGATCTCGCGCGTGCGCGCCTTGCGGGCTGGATCGATGCCGGGAGGTGAGTCGTCGGCTACGATGGTGGCGCCGGCATCTGCGCCGGCGGGCAGGGGGACGCAATGGATATGCAGGCAGAGGGCGGATTCGATTCGCCGGACAGGACCAAGCACCAGGAACTGACCTTCCACTGGCTCTACCAGCGGGTGCAAGGGCTGGTTGAACATAGCATCTATCGTAAGGCGGGGAGGGTGGAGACCTGGTCGTTTCGCATCGGCATGGGTGCGGCGATCATCGGCATACTTACTGCTCAGCTTCCGGATCGGTGGTTGCCTACTGGCGCGGTACTCCAGGTGGTTATTGCCTGCCTTGCAATCGAAATCGGGGGCTTCGTTGTTGGAGGCGCCTTGGCCGCCCGCAGAGGCATCCACCAATTCAGTCAGCCACGGCTGTCGCACGCCAAGGAGATGGACGGTGACTTCGCCCACTGGCAAGCGGTGGTTACCGAGCTTCGCCGTTTCCCTCGCATTGAGCGCGAGCGCCGCCTCAAGTATGTCAGTCAGCTGCGCAACAACATGATCGAGCGCATGGGCCTGATGTACGGCGGGCTGCAACGCCTTGGGCCATTCCCGCTGCTCATAGCGTTTTATTTGCAGTTCCGGGGATGGAAATGGGGCGACTGGGCAGGCGCCTTCGACGTCAGCCTGGTCGGCGGGTTGTTGATCCTCGCCATGGTGGTTCTGTACCTGTTGGGCTGGATGCTGATCAGCATGCGCATCCGCCTGGACACCTACGTCGCCTTGCTCGAAGGCTCCATCCACGAACCTGAGCCGCCGCAGCCCGCGCCTCTGTAGAGTCGAGCAATGCTGGACTACAGCACACCACATGGCGCCCCACCAGACACATCGCAAGCGAGAATCCGCACCCCCTTCTTCAAGACAAGCTCTGGGCATCCAGATCAAGGGAACTGCGGAAAAACACCCGCATGTGGAAAGGACAATAGCAATCTTGAGGAACAGGTGGATTTCATGAGCGAGGGCGGCGCCATCAAATGACCATATGCAGGGTAACCGGTCTTCTCATATGCCTTGCGGGTGCCGGGTTGGTTAATGCGCAGGTGCCCCCTCAGCCGGACAGGCCGATAGTTGAGCTTGACGGCTCGATCGCAACGGACAGCGCTGCGGTGCTTGATGACAAGCAGCTACTTACGTTGATTGGGCGCGCAGATGCAGGCGACGCTGAGGCGGCGTTTCGGATTTCACGCCACTTTGAGGGCAAAGGCACGGCCGGCAGCTCCCATATGTGGCTTGTCTATGCCGCAGCGCTGGGGCACCCGATTGCACAGTACAACGTGTTCTTCATGTTGAGGGACAAACAGGACTGTGAGTCATCCAATGAAGCGTACGCATGGCTCAAGAGTGCCGCGCTGAAGGGAGTGAAGGGCGCGGATTCCGAGCTAGAGCAAGCGGCTCGCATGGCGGCTCAGCGATGTGCCAGAAAACGATAGGAAGAGAGAATCCATCTACGAAATGAGCAGATACAATCGATTTCTTCAGGCTTACTACATCATGTTCTTCTGGGCACTCAGGCTGGTTGCCTGCCTTGGGGCTGCCGTGAATTCAGTATTCCTTGCTTTCGTGCTGATTGATCTTGCTGAAGGTAGCCGAGACTATGGGTTTGCGGGCTTGGCGTTTGTCGCTTTCTCTCTTTGCGTGGCATTTGCCATGTGGAAAATCGGGTCTGTCGGCCTGCTTCGTTTCCGGCAAGCGAAGGCATCATAGGTCTTACCAGATCGTACGGTGCTGGAACGCAATCTACCGGCAGGGCCACATCATGCAGCTACGGAGGAAGGGACATAACATGAACGGATTGATTCGAAAGTGTTGTGGCCTGGCTGTGGCGATCGGACTCGGAGTGGCGCTGTTCCCGCCTGTTGTGCTTGGATCGGAAGCAATTCAGACCTCAGAGTCGACTGTGATTTCTGCCTTCTCCAGGGCCTGTCAGGACTTTAGCCAGAAGCTGAAGGCACAAGCACATGGCACTCCTGGGCTGGATCGGCACTTGGCGGATATTGCTAACTACCAGGCAATCGTCTACCTGGAGGGCTCAAGAGTGGTTGTGCAGCTCATGCCGCTTCCCTATGGGGACTCCAGTGTTCGCGGAGGCGGCGGGAAGTACGTCGTCGAGGGCGGTCCCGATGGCGAAATGACTTTCGAGCCTTACCGCTAGCCGAGAGGGGCATCAACCCACGCCCTTGTAGCGTCGAGCCAGGCTCGACTACTGCATGCCACATCGCACCCCCTCATGCGCCTCGCCTGCGAACATCTGCAGCACCCGATCCAACAGAACAGGTTCCGGCACGTCTGCCAGTACCTGCTCCAAATAGCCCAACGGCTGCAGCTGCCATTGAAGCAACGTACCAAGCTGCAGAGCCGCGGGCGCCCGCTGCTCCGCGTCCAATGAGACCCCCAGCAGCAGATGTTGCGAGCGCCTCTCCAGCCACAGCACCGGTACGTCTCGGCAATGAACCTGGAACTCGGCATCTCGATGCCGCTCGACAAACTGGAAGCCCTGTCGTGGCCGAGACTCCACGAACTGCATCGCCTGGCGGCGCAGTTGTGAGAATCGATCGTCGTTGATGCTTTGGAACCCGATAGGCAAGGGCACCGGTGGCGCCGGCCACTGCGCCTGTGCCATAACCACCGCGACGA
Organism: Stenotrophomonas sp. AG209; assembly: GCF_003550055.1. NCBI lineage: Bacteria > Pseudomonadati > Pseudomonadota > Gammaproteobacteria > Lysobacterales > Lysobacteraceae > Stenotrophomonas > Stenotrophomonas sp. AG209. The sequence goes on along the minus strand of NZ_QXDB01000001.1, from coordinate 308,737 downwards.
GACAGAGCGCGGTGGCCGCCCAGCGATGCCGCGTCACTCAGCCGTCCGGGCGCACCCGTATGCTGGCGTGCGCCGCCAGCCCCAATCCGGCCATGATCAGCCCTTCCATGACGCGCGGGCCGACGTATTGCTCCAACTCGCCGTTCTCGCGGGCGCGTTGTGCGGCCAACAGGATTTCCAGCACCACGCGAAGGCCGGCCAGCGAGCAATCGGTATCCGCCAGGGCGATGCGTCGACCGGGCATCTGGTGGCGCTCTGGCCAGGGCTGACCGTCGGAGGCGGCACCGGCGCCGATGCTGTGCAGCAGGGCGATGAGCGTATTCGGATCCAGCACGGGGCCGCTGGCGGGCGCGTCGTGGATCGGGTGCGGGGCAGGGGAGTGGGGCTGGGTCATGGCAGGGCTCCTTGCGTGCATGCAGAAGCCGCCACCGATAAAGGTGGCGGACGGTGCGAGGTTCGAAACCCGGTCTACGCTAAAACCGGCAGGCACAAGGCCTCCGCGCACCGCCCGCCATAGCCGGCCGACGGATTGCCAGCCGGCACCACCTGATGGGTGATGCCGGCTGGCAAGCGTTTACTTCAGCGTAGAACCGGGGTTTCGAATCCCGACCACCGATGCACGGTGGCACGGCAAGGAATACGCGGACCTATGCGTGATGCCAATGCAGTAAGGCCGATGCCGACAACACTTTCAACATTTTCAGAATCGTTGCATACGGCGCAATGAGGCTGGAGCATTGCGCTGTAAGGCTGTCGGCGATGTCGGCGGTCCAAGCCTGACGGGTGTCGGCATCCGCCCGGCGGAGCCATGAGCGAGGCGGATGCGACAGGATTACCAAGGGCTGGCAGGCGTCAGTAGCCTTTCAACGCGACCTTGGCCCGCTCCAGCCACGCGGCATTGTGGCTGCGCGCATGGCGCGACCAGTGCTGGGCATCGTCGATGATGCTGGCGAACAGGCTGCGGGCCTGCTCACGGTCGGCGGGCTGCGGTTGCGCCATCAGCCACTCGGCGTACAGGCAGCGGGCGGCCGCATCGTTTCCCCATTCCACAGCGCGCTCGAACGCGGCGCGGGCGTCGGGCGACTGGGTGGCGGCCAATGCCTGCGCATAGAGCAGGGTCTGTTCTGGCTTGCGGCGCACATCCGGATGGCGGGCGAACAGGCCGTCCAGCGTCTCGACTGCAAGTGCGGCGTGCCCGGACTGGAGGCGAGCACGGGCAAGGCCGGTCAGAATGTAGGGGTCGTCGGCCAGCGGCGAGCTGGCTGCTTGCTCAAGCAGGGTTCTGGCTTCCTCCGCCTGGCCGGCATCGAGCAGCGTCATGCCCAGGCGAACCCGATTCTGCACGGTGGGCGTGCGCGCCAGCTCGGCGCGGGCGTTGCGGAGGTCCTGGCCCGGATCCATGAGCTGCTTGGCGGAGCGGACGACCTGCCGGGCGCCGCGCGAGTGGCGGACTTCCGGGAAGTAAATCGCCAGGAAGTAGACGACGCTGCCGAGCAGCGGGAATGAGAAGAGCAGGATGAGCCAGTAGAGGCTCTGGCCCGAGCGGATGGCGTGCACCGCGAAGTAGATGGCCGCCAGTACGTGGAGTCCGATTCCGATGTAGGGCATGTGTACCGCCTCGTCCTTGTGAGGGGTGGAACTGTAGTTAGGAGGAGAGATGTGCCAACTGGACGGCGGCGTGAGCAGGCTAGAGATTATGCGAATGGCCCCGCTCCCCGCCGAGCATGTCTAGTCGAGATAAGCCTGCGTTATCGGGGGTGGGGTAGAGGTCCGATTTTGGTCTGAAGCAGACATCTGCATCAACAGTAGCGTCTCGATAGTAGCCGACACCGGGCTGGCTTACATCTTCAACCACCTCGCACTGAAGGGTAACAGACTGCGGAAAAAGCGGATCCTAGTATAACCCGCGGTCGACGTGGGCTATGTGTCGGTCCGCACGCCATTCTTGTCCGATCCGTCGATAGTTGAGACTTCTTTCGCCGATATGGATATCGACATGCCGTCAAACTTCACTGTTCGGTTCTTGGGCGCATCGCCAAATGGGCGGTAGTCATACTCAGCGAATGGGATGTAAGCGACAATTCCGAGATACAGAAAAATAAGAAGCCTGGAGCTTCTCACTCCGATCTTGTATAGCCCGTCAGCATGAATTTGAAGGTCCATTTCGAGCCGCTCCACCTTAAACCAGAACGCTGCATCTTTATCAGAAGCGCCAGCTCTTTTTAGCCATTTATGCAGATGCGCAACTATGGCCTGGCGCTCTTTCTCAATGTGTAAAAATGAATGGCCATACACTGCATTCCGGATGGCATGCACCAATTTTGAATCAGCCTCAATATCCTTCTGCCAGGCCTTAAAGGCGCCGCCGTGCTCTTTGTCCCTTTTGAACGACTTAAAGCGATCATTAACTAATTTATTGAACCTAAAAGTGCCCAGGGTGAAATACTTGCTGTTTTGATCTGACACCAAGTTTCCAATACACTCCATTGAAAGGCCAAAAAATCCAATTGTAAGCGGCATCATGGAAATTCCATTCCTCAGTCCGACCAGGTAGTAATTCATGGCCTGCTCAAACAGCGCCTTTTCCCAGGCTGATGGATAATTATTTTCTTTCTCAAAGGCGGTATCTAAGAACTCTTGAAGCTGCTGCTGACTGGCGCTGAAGCCCCCCCTATTAAATGAATGCCTAGTGTCTTCTCGCTGGAATGGATCCGTACAGTCTTCACCAAAGAAAACTGACAACCAAGCGAGAAAGGTGTCATGATCAGCATGGCACTTTCCAGATGATATGGCGATTACTTTGCCGTCGTCGAATTCGCCATTTTTGAATTTTAATTCGTAATGGATCCCACAGTATGAAACATTCCAGACATCATCTGAATTGGCAATGTAGCAGTGCCTGAGGTGAATAATTATGTTACCCATTACGTTCCCTGTAAGAATTCTGCTCAATTTTCAAGCCGCCCCCATTTTATCGATCAACTCCTAATTGACTTGAGTGCAATTGCAGTTGGGAAGCGTCCCTTGGGTACGTTTCCCGAGACGCCACCATATCCCGCCAGCTTCTAGTGCGACGGTTGTAGACCTGCGAGTTCACTAAGTCGCCGCAGAGATTCAGCCAACCCCTCGGGGGCGGCCTTGGTCGTCTCTCCCAAATATCGCCAACATGAATAAACGCTTGTAGTTCCTTGATAGATCCATGCCCAATCATCGGGAGTGACATCTAAGAACAAGCGCCTTTGAGGGTCCAGAGGAGTGTTATGCCTCAGCAGATCCCCGCAATAAATTTGATTTGTACCAGCGAGCCCTTGAATTTTGCATGCAAGGTTGGCCGCAGGCCCGACTGCCGTCAGGTAGCTTCTATCGTGATCTGCAGATCCTCTCGCGGTGCCGATACGAGCCAAAAGCAGATCACCCATATCTAGTCCAACTCGGGCATCTACCGGCTCAATGCCATGCCGAGCGAGAAATGGATTCACAATACTCCCAAGAACGTAGAGCATTTCGGAAGCAGCTGCGAGTGCACTTCTTGCAGCAGTGGGGCCATCCTCCCCAATCCCAAGCACGCCCATGAGCCCGTCCCCAGTGTTTTTCTCGACATACGCTCCGTGTCGATAGAGAACCCTCATCATTGCCGGAATCACAGAATTAAGCATGAAGAGCGTGCTTCTAAGCTCATCATCGTCGGAAGATTTGGTCCGCTTTGTGAAACCGCGAATGTCGAAAAATATGACAACGGCCCTTACTCGGCGAGCGGAGCCAATCCGAAGGTCATCCACAGCGGGCGCAACACGTCCATTTGTGATGTCAGCCAGTCGATTGGGAAGGTTGGGCGCGGTCAGCTCGATGGAGGCAACATAGCCGTCATACACGGAAGCAGGAATGGAGTGTGTCATCACGGCCCCACCGCTACAGCCAGGACGAAGGAAGCGCAGGCGGCTGCAAACCATAGGATGGATCTGCGAACCGATCGCCCCTTCTTTAGAAGGACTGCGCTAACAAAGAAATTCTGCTTGGAGTATTCATACATTACTTGTTCCGGATCCAACTTTTGAAGAGATTCCTGATAGGCATTGACACTCCGAAACTTAGCAATATCAGCCCAAAATACATGTCCACTTCCACTATGGGGAGTTCGAGGCAGCACCACGAGAAGCGCACATAACGCGGCCACTCCTGCGAACGCAACGGCTGCAATTCTCAAGATCGGATCGGCCTTGTGCGCCTGATCTGATAGGCCCAAACCAATCAGCACAAGCGCAGCACCCGCAACCGCCGTCGCCTTGACATCCATCAGTTGGATGTACTGATTGAGATACCCATTAATTGCATACGGAAAATCTTGCCTATCCATCGGCGCGCCCTGAGAAGTGAATTGAGTGGCAGTATGCCAAACGGATAAGCCGTGCGCCCATACCCACGACTCATGTAGACCACATTGGACGTCTCGGCGTCAGATTCGGGATCACGCACGCCGAACCGTCGCTCTCGGCGAATTCTGAGGGCTTCAGCAAGGTAAATCACGCTGGATTTCGCCGTGGTCGAGGCTTTCCGGGCGGGCGCAGCGTGAGGGGCGGCCTCGGCCATCATCAACCTCCATTCGCGCGCAATGTTGCACGTCAAGGACCACTAGGTCATATCACTTGGTTCCAACTGGTGACCTTCAGGAGTAGACATATGCCCAGCTTGGAAACCGAAGTCAGCCCAGGCGCCGGCCAGATTAATTCGTTCCTGCGGATCGATCTTGCTCATGCTGCAATCTCATCCTTGTCGGGGGAGCCAACAGGGAGGCAAGAGCCAAGCCAGAGCTTCAGCCATTACCAAGCGGAGCCCACGAACCGGATCAGGCAGCTAAAGCATTTCGCATAATGTATAGACGGTGGCCCTATCAAAGCCCGTAACCGCGGCTTGAGCCTTGTAGGGTAGGGCGAAGCCAACAGCCAGGCACAGGGCCATTGCGGTCGCGGCCAGCTTCCTCCATACCGCCTTCTCTTCCCGGCTGATGGCCCGTGCCTCGCCGACGATTCCCAGAACACGCGCTAGCGGAATTCCACTCAACCCGGCGATGGTCGCGCACACCACAGGGTCGGGCAGGGCCCTTGCATGCCTGTAGTTGCTGATCGCTGAGCGGCCTACGCCAAGAGCCGCTGCGAGTTGGTTATCGCTGCTTACCCCCGCCGCGACCTTGCACGCGTCGAGCAGTGAATTGATGTCCTGCATGTTCATGCCCCTTGACAGGCTGTGTTCAAGGGGAATATACATGCACCCGATGTTCATTGACCTTGAACATCCCCGCCACCGGCACCCCAAGGCCGCTGGCGGGTTCCCTTGGGGTTGGGGGGCAAGGAAGAAGGACCGATGCAATCAAGCACCGAGTCAAATCTCCGGAATTCGTTCGGCCGCCTCTTCGAGCTTGATACCGATGGCATCGAGATCAGCCAGCGTTTCCCGAGCTTCAGGCCAGAGCGAATTGCTAGCGGTATCTATTGGAGCCTTCGGGTCGGATTTTTTAGTTCGCTCGAGCACCGTGGTTGCCTGCGACTCGAACAGGAGGAGAAAAGTCGCCAGCTTCACCTTCAACTCAACGTCCCGCTTATCCAGATAGCGCCAGGCCTCGTCGTCCAGCGGCACCAGCTTCAGAAGCTCCACGGCGCCCTTGGCTGCACCCTTGACTGTGCCAACCAGGAGGCCACCCTCGCTAGCCTTCTCAAAATCCACAGTCACCCTAAATGGCCTACGGACGATCTTTGCCCATTCCCGCAGGGCTTGTACGCGACCAGCGTGCATATGGTGATCTCTTCGAGCCGCCCTCTCCAGCTCGCTCTGCCTCAACAAATGAGCTTCGCGTGCGTACTTCCACGCGCCGTAACCGATAACCCATGTGCCGATTGCTGCAAGCCAGTCTCCAAGGCTTCCCCAAGGGAATTTCTCAGCACCTGCTCCGACCCACGCAAAGATCAACCAGCTGAGTGTGGCGGCAAGGCCGCCTGCAACCAAGCAGGCCACCAAGACATCTCCGATCTCGATCTTGCGCAAATACCACTTTCCCATTTCGCCCCCGTTACTGGGATTTTCAATCGGGAGATTCTGCCATGACCCAGCCCCTTCTGGATTTCGGTCTGCTGGGCGCCACCACGGCCCTCTCTATCGGCTGTGCTCGCATCGTTTCGTGGCTACTCGACCGGCGTGACTACACCGCCTCGCAGCGGTCCCGCGAAGCCCAGGTCATCGCACTCGCACGGGCTGAGATTGCCGCCACCACGCGCGGCGATCTGCTGGCCGCAGCTGCGTTCGCCGAAGAGCAGGAGCGCGCCGCATGAGCAGATTTCCCTCATTCGCCGAACTGGCGGAGTTCGATATGGGGCTTGCGGCGTGCGCCGCGCTCATTGCCGTTTGGCTGGGAGTGGCAATGCTCTCCATCGTGATCGAGCAGGCGTGGCTGGGGCTTCGTCGCCTGTGGAAGCTCGGCAAGGACCGCTCCAATGGCCGTTGATTGCGCGGTGCTGGCCGGGTCGGGACTCCCCTCGTCTAACAGGGGAGTCAGTGAATTCAGGAACGAGACGGGCACCCTGACGGTCGGCATTGACTGGTTCTCCGCTTCCATCGATCTGCGCGCAGCGCTGGACGAGGTCGCGTTCCGTGATGGCGACAGCTTCGAAGAGGTCCGCCAGTGGATCGAGTTCTCCCCAGAAAACGCACGCGTTGCAGCCCTGCAGGTGTTCTGCTGGTTCTTCGCCGGGCTTGGCCTTGAACTGGATGAGACAGCGGGCGGCGGTCGCTTCTACACGTGGCGCATCAAGATCATCGACGCAGCCAAGAAGTTCGTCGGGATGATCGAACTCGGCGGCGAAGAGTGTCGCCGCGCGGATGGCACGTATACCGCCCGCATCGAGCTAACCGGCGATGGATGCAAAGCGATAGGCGCAGCGCGCTGCGGCCATGCGCAGCGGTGGCTGGAGCTTCGAGCGAAGCTCGAAAGCTGCGCCGGAAGGATCACCCGTGTTGACGTGTGCGCCGATGACCTGGTGGGCGAATACCCACTGCGCATGGCTCAGAAGTGGTATGCAGCTGGCGAGTTCGACAACCGTGGTCAGCGCCCCAAAGCGCAGCTGGTGGACGACTACGACAGCGGCGACGGCAAGACGCTCTATATCGGCGGCAAGAAGTCCGAAAAGCAGCTGCGCGTGTACGAGAAGGGCAGGGAGCAGGGCGACAAGAGTTCGCCTTGGGTGCGCTATGAGGCGCAGTTCCGCAACTCCAACCGCAAGGAACTGCCGCTCGACATTCTGCGTGATCCGGCGTCCTACCTGCTCGGGGCTTATCCGGTGCTGTCCTTTCTGCGCTGCGTTGCCACGCGCATCGAAATCACGAAAGCCGCCGTTGAAGCGACGTGGAAGAGCGTTCGTCGCCACATCCGCCGCCAGTACGGCGCGGCCCTCAATTTCATCGCCAAGAACTGCCCTGACGATCAGGCGTTGCGGGCGGTAATCGAATCCTGCACTTCGCCATCGCTGCCGAAGTGGGTCACAGGTGACACAGCAGCGCATTGGCCCGAAATCGCGGCCGTACAGCCAACCTCAAAGGGGTAATGAAATGATCCAGAACGTCATCAAGGTCACCGTCCTGTCGTCCAGCGTTGATGAGCGCGGTGGCAGCTTCAAGAACGATGCAGGCGAGAGCGTGGAATACACCACCCGCAAGCAGAAGGCGAAGCTTGAAACGGCAGGCTTTGCCTATCCGTTCGATGTGCGCCTGGACAAGGGGCAGCAGCCGTTCCCCGAGGGCGAATATGAGCTGGACGTGGCCGCTATGGCACAGGTCAACAAGGGCGTGCTCTCGCTGAGCAAGTTCACCGCGCTGCGTGCGGTTCCCAAGGCCACTCCGCGTCCGGCAGCGCAGGCCTAAGCCATGGGCCTCTGCGTTGTCTTCGGGGAAGACGGAAAGCTGATTCCAACCGGTCAGCCCGTTGATCAGTGCGCGGGGTATGTGCTGATGAGCAGCGCAGAGGCATCCATGGTGACCGTCATCGCGGACGCCTTCCAGCCTCCAAGCAAAGAGCAGCTGGCGGTATGGGCAGGCGGTCCGTTCGGCCTCCTTCTTTTCCTCTTCGTCGCCGGTCGGATTGCCGGTTCCGTGGCGACGTTCTTCGACAAACACCGGTAACCCAACTACTCATGAAAGGAGTTTCACCATGGATTACGAAAGCATCCTCAGCGGCCTGTCGGTGGCCGGTGCACTGACCGCCTTCGCAGGTGCCGCCGCGCTGATCGCGCTGGTCGGCTTCGGCAAGTGGGCAGCCAAGAAGGTGGCCGGATTCTTCGGCGGCTGATCGCAAGGGCAGGGTGGGGCAGGGTTACCTGCCCCTTTTTATTGGAGGCGTTATGGACTTTGACAGCATCCTTGTAAATATCCGCCCACAGTTGGTGGTTATGGCGATCTGCGGAGCAGCGGCAATCGCGGCGCAGATTGAGTTCGCACTGTGGGCCGCGCCGAAAGTGGCGCGATTCTTCATCGCGAGGGGAACGCGATGATCTGGTGCCTATTCGCGGGGCTGTTGAGCGCGCTGTGTGGGGTCGTGGCGTGCATGGGGCTGGACGCATGATCCGGCTGCTCGCGCTGGCAATGCTCGCATCTTTGGCGCTGCTGATGCCTGGGCACGCGCGAGCCGCTGCGGATTGCCCCAACAACGGGACCTGCGATCAGGGCAAGGCCTACGCGATGTGCAAAGCGGCGATTGAGCGCACCAAGCAGAAGTTCGACGTTCCGGGCAATCCTTGGGGCAAGCCAACTGTTCGCCAGGACTGCCCGCAAGGCGGCACTGCTGCTAGCGGCTCTTTTACGTGTGCCGTTGGTGAGGGGCCGAATGGTGGTGCGGTTCGGTGCTACAACGCCGCAGGCGACGATAACACCCAGCAGTTCTACTTCAATGGCGCCTGCTCGACGCGCCCATATGAACTTGGCTGGCAAGGTGGAGAGACAGCGGTCACTGTGAATGCCTGTCACAACGGCTGCATGTACACCAGCTCACTTGATCCGGAAGGGGCGGCAGGCGTCGGCTTCTTCCCCACTGGCGGAACTTGCACAGAGTCTGATGCGCCAGCGCCGACGCCTGCAGGGGATGGCGGCGATCCGGGGGATGGCGGCGGTGGTGACGGCGGCGGCAGTGATCCGGGCGGCGGCGACGGTGGTGGCGACAACGGCGGCGGTGACGGCGACGGTGGTGGAAACAACCCCGGCGGCGGTGATGGCGGCAGCGGCGGGGGAGACGGAGATGGCGATGGCGACGGAGATGGGGACGGGGACGGTGATGGGGACGGCGGTGGACCCGGCCCGGGGCCAGGTCCCGGTGAGGGCGACGGAGATGGTCCCGGCGAGGTCGGTAGCGACGGCGGCCCCCTGTACGAGCGGGACAAGAACCTGACGCTGGATAAGGTGTTCAACGACTTCAAGCAGCAGGTCGAGAAGTTGCCGATCATCCAAGCAACCAAGTCGTTCTTCACCGTCAGCGTCGGCGGCAGCTGCCCTGTTTTCACGCTACCGGCGTCGCAGTACTGGGACACGATGACCTTCGATCTTCACTGCTACGGCGTCATCTATGAGTCATTCCTGCTGATGGGCTGGGTACTGCTCGCTATCGCGGCATTTATGGCCGCAAAGATCGCGCTGACATGATGAATATTCTCGCCTTCCTGATGCCGCACGCCGGGTGGTTGACCGACCTCACTCAATGGTTGCTCCGGCAGATACAACGCTTCTGGGACGCCCTTGTAGCGTTCTTCAATGACCTGCTCATCCTCGCCATTCAGACGATGCTGGCGTTGATGATCAAGATGATTGGCGCTCTGCCGGTCCCGGATGTGTTGAAGAACTACAGCATCGGCACGCTACTTGGAAATGCGGGCAGCACGGTGGGTTGGTTCGTGCAGACATTCAAGCTTGGCGAGTGCTTGGCGCTTATCGGTTCCGCCGTCGCGTTCCGGATTCTGCGCAAGGTCATGACTATGGGGAAATGGTGACATGCTGGTTTTCAATGAAGGCGTTCCGCGTGCAGGGAAGAGCTATGACGCGGTCAAGAATCACATCCTGCCGACGATCAGGAAGGGGCGACGGGTGTTCGCGCGGCTCAATGGCCTCAACCATGAGCGAATCGCTGAATACCTGGGCATGCCGGTCGATGAGGTCCACCAGCTGCTCACGCTGGTAGACACGAAGGACGTGGCAGCGACGTTCGCTTGCTACAAGGATGACGTGACCGGCCAGTGGTGCATTCCGGATCAGTTCAAAGATTCGCTGTGCGTCATTGATGAGGTGCACGAGTTCTACGTTGCACAGCGCCAGCCACTGCCCGATGCGGTAGAAAATTTCTGGGCGCTGCTTGGTCAGAACGGCGGCGATGCGGTCATCATGACGCAGTGGATCAACCGCGTTCATCAGGCGGTTCGTGCGCGCATCGAGCGCAAGAACGTCTTCCAGAAGCTCACCGCTGTAGGCATGAAGAACCGCTACCGGGTGACCTTCTTTCACACCACCTCGCCGGGCAAGTATGAGCGGGTAGGAGGCAAGACTGAGAAGTACGATCCCGCGATCTACCCGCTCTACCACGGTTACGCCGTGGGCGCTGAGAACACCGAGGTGTACGAGGAGGGCGGCACCAACGTTTGGAAGGCGCTCGCGCTCAAAGGCGGCGTCATGGGCGTGGTCGGGATCGTCGGCGCCGTGGCCTTTATCGGTTTCTTCCTGAGTGGCGGCGGGCTGGTGCCGGAGGAAGAAAAGGCGAAGGAAAAGCAGCTGCATGGCGTCACCGCCGCGGCGCCGGCAGATCAAAGCACGATTCCGAATCTGCCGGGCGTGCCCGCTCCCAAGGCCGCCCCTGATCCTATGGACGCGTTGACTCCGGAACAGCGGTACGTGGCGCAGCTGTCGAAAGCGAACCGTATCCGGCTGGCGCTCACGGCTGTCTTTGGCGAGCGCCAGGTCGGCATGGTCGAGTGGGTTGACAGCAGTAACAATACGGTCGACCAGCTGACGTTTGACGCGTTGATTGCGCTGGGCTTCCGGGTGCGAGTATTTGCCTATGGCGCCAACATCAGCGCCGACAGTTACAAGCTGGTCGCTACACCATGGCCGCGCCAAGCGCCGCGACGTGAGGAGGACCCGACGCTCTATCGCCTGGACAAGCCGGACGCTGGCACCGGCATTGCGACCGCAGGGAGTGAGGCCGGTGCTGGCGTCCGGGTCGTCAGCGCACAAGGGGCAGTTTCCACTGCCGGAGGCACGCTGGTTCGGGTGGGTGAGCGCCCTGTGGGGACATTCCCCGAGTCGAAGCCGTACCCACCCAGCTTCTGAGGCGTGATGCGTCACGCAAATTGACTGTATCGAGTACCATCCCTCCAATCTGGAGGGGAATATGGACATTCGACTTGGGGCGATGTGTGTATTGCTGGTCATGACCGGCGTGGCGTCAGCACAGCAGATTCATTCAGCGAGGGGGCCAGCGCCAAAGCCAATTCCGGCAGCGCCCAAGGCCGCGTATAACTCGATGGCGAAGACGACAACGCCATTCAACTGTGAACAGTACCGCTGGCCGAACCATCCTCATCCGGGCATGAAACCGCTCTGTGATGGGCTTGAGGCCAATGCATTACAGCAGGAGTCCAGGCAGGCGGGACGCCCAAGTCCATCTGCCGAGGTGGTGGCGCTACCTGCGATGGGTACGGATGCAGCCAAGCGCTCAGGAATGGCATGCATTGGCGGTCAGGCGATGCGTAGGCTACCAAACGGGTGGGAACAGGTGTCCTCGCGTTCTGGCGGCTGGTTGCGCTGTCGGGAGCAGTGATCCGGGGTGTAGGGGCAGCGCCCCTACGGAAACGCCTCACACGCGCTCGTGGCGTCTCGGCCCCGGTACCGGCAGGACTGCCTCTGGCGGCTCGGCGTCAGGGCCAGCCATCGCCACCGCCGACCGCTGTTTGCGCCGGCTCACCACGTCTCGCAGATTAACGACAGTGGCAGGATGATGGAGGATGCTTGCGTCGCGATTGCGTGCATTTCTGGAACTGTCGATCGACGGCGCCGAGCGTGCAGCTTCCATCATCCGGCGCCATTCCTGCGCTTGGCAGGCGGTGAGCGACAGCCAGGCCAGATCTTCCGGAAGCAGCTCGCGGCCTTCGGGCGTGATCAGACGATCACCGAGGAAAGAAAAACCGGCCCATGGGCCGGTCAAGTCGATACGGTGGTGCGGGTCGAACTCAATCATGCCGCGATCTCATCCTTGGCCGGGGACTGAGGGCGTAGGCAAGAGCCGAGCCAGAGGCCCAGCCATTGCCACGCCGAGGACACGAACGCGACCACAGCCCGATACAACATTTCGCATAATGTATATTATGTTCTTTGGCTTGAGGGCCGGCACGACCCTTGGCCAGTCCCCGGGCTCCTGCTCTGACATGGGACCTGATCGTGCGTCATCGGAACCTGGCTAACCCTCGTGATCAATGTGGCCACACTGCTGGCCGCTGCAACCGGCGTTTAGCCGCCGTGACCGTCCGCACGATCAACACCGCCAGCAACGGGATCGCGATTCCATACACATACTGGGTCAGCGTCACGCCAATCCCGAACGGGAACCAGATCGTTGGAACCCCCAGCGAACCGAGTTCACCCGTGTACTGCGATACGGTAATCACCAACATCACGGTCAGCGCCATGCCGCGCATTGGCCCATTGCGGGCTATCCGCGCGGCGACAAGCACGAGCAGCGCGAGTGTGCCGAGGCGAAAGACCTGAGTGGCCCAGGCAGCCCCCATAACGCCTCCAGCAACCCCCAGCGCCGCCAGAACAAGGGCGCCAGCATCGATCGCCCGCGAAGGTGGCAGCACCCAGCGATTCCACGCCAGCGCCCATGCCGCCAGACTGAGCGGCATCCACAGCACATTGTTCAACCAGGTGTAGGCCGGCAGGCTGAGCAGATCTGTCCAGGAGACGATCGCGTTGTCCAGCCGCTTCACGGCAGAGAGCAGAAGCGCGACGCAGACGAAGGCGATGAACGACTGATGGCTGCTGAGCGGCCTTAGCGACAGCGCCAACACGATCACCATGGCCATCGCCAGCGGCTCGACCACTTCAACAATGTAGCCCGCGACGGTACGCCACCATTGCACGCGATGCAGCTCACGGCTTTCTGGCTGCGACGCAAGTGTCGGGGCCACGTGGATGCCGCCGCTCGCAGGGCCGGAAGCACTGCCGGGCTGCATGAATACTCTTATGGCGATCACACCCTGCGTGCCTGCCGCATCAGCGGGCAGCGAAAAGATCATCGGCCGCGTACCCACGACACGAGGCGACTCCCCTAGCCTGCCTGAGCCGCCCAGGCGCTTGCCGTTCCAGTACAGCTCGTAGCCATCCTCCACGGCGGTAGGCCCGAGGATGTCCCATACGCGGCCGCCCTCTGGAATCACAAGCGAGCGCCGGTACCAGGCATATCCCTGGTACCCGGCGTGACCGTGTGCCATCCATCCGCCGACATAGTTGGGCAGCCCCACGTCGCCGTCGATGCTGCTGGCCGGCGCGCTCAGGTCGAGTGTTTCCCAGGACGAATCATCCACTGAGACACCCGCCCAGCGCGGATCGTCACCGACATGAAATTTCCATGGCCCGTCAATCAGGGGTGCCACAGCGCGGAGCCTGGATGGATCAGGCCGACCGCCGATGGCAAGGACGGCGGCGATGCATATCCAAGCCACCAAGGTGAGCACCAGGATGCCGATGACGGACGTGCGTTGCCCCGATGGTGCAAGGAACGGGAATCTGGTTGCCGCAGTCATTACGGGTCCTCTGCAATGGAGTCGCCAAGGATTCTTGCTGCACGGGCAGGCCGCCCCTGCCCCACCTGGTCCTACAGAAACCGGTGCATCACATACACATCAACCAATCCCAGCGACCGATGCCGGAACGCCGCCGGTAGCGTCCCGACCACGGCGAAGCCCAGCTTCCGGTACAGCTCAACCGCTGGCGCATTGGTGCTGACCACGTAATTGAACTGCATGGCCAGGAACCCCTCCGATCTTGCGCGATCCAGGCTGTCTTCCACCAGCGCCCGCCCGATGCCACGCCCTTGCGTCAGCGGATCGACCACGTAGGTGGCGCTGGCCACATGCGCCCCCAGGTCCGGGTAGTTGGCGCCCATCTTGTACATTCCGACCACGCGTCCTTCCAGAACGGCCACAAAGGCCGCCTGCACTCCGAACCAATGGCTCCGAAAGGTGCCGGCCTCGAAGGTGCCGGCGAACGGAAGCGAATCCTCCATCGCAATGGCCGCCTTGAAAATCGCCCACATGGCGTCGAAGTCACCGTCGGTGGCAGCTCGGATATCCATGCGATTCCTCACGGATCGGCGTAGTGGGCAAGGCGGACACTAGCAGAATCCAGCAAGCGTCCCCTACCCGCTTCACGCGCCACCGCCATCGGTTCGGCAATAGTTGAGTGAATTCCGGCCCTTAGAGCAGTACATGCCCCCTACTTCCGCGCGCATCCCGCACCGGCTCCGCCGATGGCGCGTCGCTGGCTACATCCTGCTGGGCGTGTACGTTCTCTACCTGCTGGCCGGCAACATCTTCCTCAACACCCCGCTGTTCGACCAGGTCACCAACCGCAAGCCGCACAAGTTCGTGATGACCACCGGCCCGGCCATCACGCTGCTGCCGGGCCACGTCATTGCCTGGAACGTGCATATGCGCGGCCACGTCAACCACACCGTCTACGTACTGCACGCCGAGCGTGCCAGCGCTCGCTTGGCGGTCCTGCCCCTGTTCCGCCGAGAAGTGCGGGTTCCGCGATTGCAGGCCACTGGCGTGTCGGCCGAGATCAGTCGCGTCGAGGACGCCATTCCGTCACCGCCGCGTAGCGACCAGGGCTGGGCCCTGCGCTTCGACGCCATCCACAGCGACAGCATCCGCAGTGCCCGGCTCGGCAAGCTGCTGATCATCGGAAAGGGCCAGGGCACGGTCGGGTTCCTCAAGCAGCTGCGCGGCGGACCGTCCGAACTGTTCGATTCCGAGGTCTCGTTCAGCAAGGCAGACACCAGCTATGACGGCGTGCAGCTGCTGGGCGACATGGATCTGACCGCGCGCTTCAGCTATCCGCGCCACTATCGCGACCAGGCGCCCGGCCTGGCCAAGTTGAAGCTGCTGCATGCGCAACTGGAGGTGGATGCGCGCAGCCAGGGCCTGCGCATGGATACGGATGCGCAGACGCCGCGCATCTCCAGCTCGCCAGTGCCCGGCCGCCTGCAACTGGCAGTTCACATGATCGACGGCCAGCTGCAACCCGGTGACCACGCGCTCTGGCAGGTGCCGCTCTTCCTCGGCGATGGCGCGCCCAATCGCGGCGTGCTGGCCCTGCAGCTCAATGTGGCCAACGACCTGCGCCTGCAGGCCCGCCTGCCGCCACGCCCGGATTCGGCCGCCGGCATCGATGCCGACCTGCTCATCACCGGGCGCGAGATTCCGTTCCAGCACCCTGCCCAGCTGCTGGAACGCAGCTCCGGTACCGTGCGTGGCGAATGGGCCTTCACCTCGCTCAACTGGATCCCTGCCCTGTTCGTGCGCAAACCATGGCTGCAACTCGACGGCGGCGGCACCCTGAAGGCCGATCTGCGCCTGCGCAATGGCGAACTGATGGAAGGCAGCACCGTGGACATTCCCTCCGCCGCGGCGGTGGCCGAAGTGGCCGGCGTGCGTCTGGCCGGTACCGCCAGCGCGCATGGCGAGCTGAAGGCCGGCAGCCCCAACCAGGCACAGCTGGCGATCCGGTTGCCCCGCTTCACCGCGCGGCCCAGCGATGCGAAGGATGTGCGGCTGTTCGACGGGCGTGACCTGGCCGTGGACCTCACCGGCGATGGCCGCCTGCAGGAACTGCGCAAGGGCGTTCGTGCGCGGTTGCGCTTCAGCCAAGCGACCATCCCGGACCTGGCCGCCTACAACCGCTACCTTGGCTCCCAACAGGTGCGCCTGCTGCGGGGCACCGGCAGCCTCAGCGGCGACGCCACGCTCGACACCGATGGCCGCGTCGGCCACGGCACCGCGCGGCTGCTGGGCCGCAATGCCAGCGCCAAGGTAGCGGGCCTGGACATGGGCGGCGATGTCGACGTGAATGCGACGCTTCGCCGCGGCGACTTCAACCAGCGCCATTTCGATCTGTCCGGCACCACCGTGGAGCTGCGCAATGTGCAGGTGGCGGGCACCGATTCCAGCAGCGTGTGGAAAGGCCGTGCCGTGTTCAAGCGGGGCCGCATCGACGCGCAGTCCCCGTTCCAGGTGGACGCCACCACCGATCTGACCCTGAGCGATGCACGCCCCTTGCTGGCGGTGTTCGCCAGGCGCACCGACTATCCGCGCTGGACGCTGTCGCTGCTCGACTCCGGCCAGGTCGATGCACAGGCCACGTTGCGCTGGCGCCCAGGTCATCTGCTGATCGACGGCCTGCGGGCCGAGAATGATCGCCTGTCGGTACGTGCGCGGCTGGATCTGCTGGAGCAGCGCAAGCGTGGTGATCTCTACCTGCGTTGGGGGCTGCTGGGCGCGGGCATCGAGCTTGATGGCGAACAGCGCCAGTGGCATCTGGCCAAGGCGCGGGAATGGTTCGATCAGCGCCCTTCGCTGTTGCCGGCTGGCGAAAGTGGAAGCGCCGCGGGTTCTTCAGACTGATCGCCCCGGGCTGCATCCATTTGCCGCTTCCGTTCGTATGAGCGTGTAAACGCAGGACGGAGCGGCACGGAATGAAGCGGCGTTCACAGGTTATGGGCCTTCTGGGATGGGGTGTGGTCACTTTTGCGGCGGCGGCAGTCGGCGCGTGGGCATCGACATCCGCCGCCAGCTTCTACGCCACCCTCGCCTTGCCCGCCTGGGCACCGCCTGCCACCGTGTTTGGCCCGGTGTGGAGCCTGCTCTACGCGATGATGGCCATTGCGGCGTGGCTGGTCTGGCGCGAACGCGGCTGGCGCAACGCACAGCCGGCCTTGGCGCTCTATCTGGTGCAGCTGGCCGTCAACGCCCTCTGGAGCTGGCTGTTCTTCGGCTGGAAGCTGGGCGCGCTGGCCTTCGTCGACATTCTTGTATTGATCACCCTGGTCTGCGCAACGATCGTTGCCTTCGCCCGCATCCATCGCGGCGCGGCGGTGATGCTGCTGCCTTACCTGGCCTGGATATCGTTCGCCTCGGCGCTGAACTTCGCGGTGTGGCGCGCCAATCCCGGGTTGCTGTGACCCAGTGTCAGTGCTCTCAGGCCTGTGCGACGCGCTGCGGCTGCCATGCACGCAGCAACGCCGGCTTGAACGCCTGCTGGCCACAACCCGTGGGGCATCGCACCACGCGTGCGGCGGTATGGCTGACCAGTCCCTGCCCCTCTTCCGCCTTGAACACCGTTTCGCAGCACAGGCAGCGCGCAACCAGCGAGTACAGGTGGAGCAGGCGCCCACTGGCCGGATCCTGCAGGGCATCCACATCCAGCAACTCGAATTGGCAGCTGT
This sequence comes from Stenotrophomonas sp. AG209, assembly GCF_003550055.1. Taxonomy (NCBI): domain Bacteria; kingdom Pseudomonadati; phylum Pseudomonadota; class Gammaproteobacteria; order Lysobacterales; family Lysobacteraceae; genus Stenotrophomonas; species Stenotrophomonas sp. AG209. The sequence goes on along the minus strand of NZ_QXDB01000001.1, from coordinate 291,219 downwards.
CGGCAAGCATGCGGTATGGCGTTGAAGGCAAGGTCTGCAGGTTCACGGGACGTGGTCACTCAGGAATGTGCGTTCACCCTAGGCAAGTCGGTGTCGAGCGCGCGTGCAGCGCACATGTACCTTTCGCGAAACATGCAAGTGCTGTTGGAATGTTCAGATGAAGAATTCAGGTTTGAATGAAACGTTCTTCACGCGCACGTGCTGGTAGGCGAATGCACGATTTTGCTTCACCATCCATGCATACCGGATGCAGCGCTGGGCCATTCCAGCCATCCACGAATCATGAGTCCCGCCCTTGATGCCTTCTGCCGAGCCCACGCACGACACCGCTAAGTCCCGTTGTGCGCGCGAACCGATCCACACGCCCGGTGCCATCCAGCCATACGGCGTGCTTCTGGTAGTGGAGCCACAGTCACTGCGGGTGCGTGAGCGCGCCATCAGCCAGCCGGGGTTGCTGCAGCAGTTCGGCGAACCCTTGATGCAGCATGTCAGCGAAGTACTGGGCGGCGTGCTGGCACCCTTCCAGGCGCTGTTCCAGCAGGCCACGGTGGGCAGCAGCGCCCATGTCGGCGCTGTGCACCTGGATGGCCATGGGCGGCATCAGCTGCTGGTGCATCGCTCCGCCACCGATCTGCTGATCGAGCTGGAGGCACCGGTTCCCGGCCAGCCGGGTTCGCTGGAAGAACTGTATCCGTCGATCCGCGAACTGATGACCGGCATCGAATCGGCTACCACCGTGGAAGATCTGTGCCAGCTGGCGGCCGCGCACATGCGCCGACTGACCGGCTTCGACCGTACCCTGGTCTACCAGTTCGATGCCGGCTGGAACGGCATCGTGGTCGCCGAGGATGGCAACGGCCTGTTGCCGTCCTACCTGGACCTGCGCTTCCCCGAGTCGGACATTCCGGCCCAGGCCCGCGAGCTGTACCGGCGCAACCGGGTGCGACTGATCGCGGACAGCAACTACACCCCTGCCCCGCTGATGCGCAGCGACGAACACCGCGACGCACCGGCCACCGACCTGAGCCTGGCCGTGCTGCGCAGCGTTTCGCCCGTGCACCTGCAGTACATGCGCAACATGGGCACCGGCGCGTCGATGTCGGTGTCGCTGGTGCATGAGGGCCAGCTGTGGGGCCTGGTGTCCTGCCACACGGTGCAGCCGCGCCGCCTGCCCTACCACGTGCGCACCGCCTGCGAATTCATGGGCCAGATCCTCTCGCTGCAGATCGCACTGAAGGAGCGTGCCCGCGCCATCGAAGAGCGCGTGGCGCGCCGCTCGGTGCTGGTAAAGCTGCTGGCACGCATGGCCGGCGATGAGGATTTCATGGCTGCGCTGCGCCACGATGAAGCCAGCCTGCTGTCGCTGACCGGCGCGGCAGGCGCCGCCATCGTGCACAAGGGCGACTGCATGCGTGTGGGCCAGAGCCCGCCCGCAACCGACGTGCTGGCCCTGGCCGATTGGCTGGCCGCACAGCAGGCCGGGCAGGAGACGTACTGCAGTGACCACCTGGCAGCCGACTGGGCGCCCGGTGCGCGCCTGTCCGACGTGGCCAGCGGCGTACTGGCGGTGTCCATTTCGCAGCTGCATGACAGCTACCTGATGTGGTTCCGCCCCGAAGTGCTGCGTACCGTGCGCTGGGGCGGCGATCCACGCAAGACCGCGGCACCCGACGTGGCACTGTCGCCGCGCAGCTCCTTCGAGGCCTGGAAGGAAACCGTTCAGCAGCGCAGCCTGCCGTGGAACGACGCCGACCGCGATGCCGCCCACGAGATGCGCACCGCCATCGTCGACATCGTGCTGCGCAAGGCCGAAGAAATGGCCGAGCTCAACGAGCAGCTGGTCCGCAGCAACAAGGAACTCGAAGCGTTTTCCTATTCGGTCAGCCACGACCTGCGTGCGCCCTTCCGCCACATCGTCGGTTACTCGGAGCTACTGGGCAGCTCGGCCGGCGAACGCCTCAACGATACCGAGCGCCGCTTCCTGGATACCATCGTGGAGTCGGCCAAATCTGCCGGAACGCTGGTGGACGACCTGCTGAGCTTCTCTCAGATGGGTCGCTCCACGCTCGGCCGGGTGCGGCTGGACATGGCCGCACTGGCCAAGGATGTGCGCCGCAGCCTGGCGCTGGACTACGCAGGACGCGACGTGCAGTGGACACTGGCGCCGCTGCCGGAGGTGCAGGCCGACCCGACAATGATGCGCCTGGTCTGGCAGAACCTGCTGGCCAACGCGGTCAAGTTCACCCGTGAGCGCGAGCAGGCAGCGATCGAGATCGGCCATGAGCGCCTTGAGGAGGAGGACCACTTCTTCGTGCGCGACAACGGCTGCGGTTTCGACATGCGCTACGTGGACAAGCTGTTCGGCGTGTTCCAGCGCCTGCACCATGTCGAGGAATTCGAAGGCACGGGCATCGGCCTGGCCAATGTCCGCCGCATCGTCGGCCGCCATGGCGGCCGCACCTGGGCCGAGGGCGAACCCGGCAAGGGCGCCACGATCCACTTCACCCTACCCCGTTCCACAGGAGATCACCCATGAGGGACCTGCGGCCGATCCTCTTGGTAGAGGACAGCCCCAAGGATGCAGAGCTGACGCTGGCGGCGTTGTCGCGTTGCCAGTTGCTGAACGATGTCATCCATGTACGCGACGGCGCCGAAGCGCTGGACTACCTGCGCTGCGAAGGCAAATTTGCCGGCGCCAACCACGGCGGCCCGGTGGTGGTGCTGCTGGACCTGAAGCTGCCCAAGGTGAACGGCCTGGAGGTGCTGGAGCAGGTACGTGGCGATTCGAACCTGAGCAGCACGCCGGTGGTGATGCTGACCTCCTCCCGCGAAGAGCAGGATCTGGTGCGCAGTTACGAACTGGGCGTCAACGCATTCGTGGTCAAGCCGGTGGACTTCAAGGAGTTCTTCGACGCCATCCAGGGCCTGGGCATGTTCTGGGGCATCACCAACCAGCCGCCGCCGCATCGCCCCAACGGCTCGGGGCAGCACGATGCGTGATGGATCGCGCCGCAGCGAGCGCCTGCGCATCCTCATGCTGGAGGACAGTGCGCTTGATGCGGAGCTGATCACCGCACAACTGCAACGGGCCGGCCTCGACTTCGAGGCCGAGCGCCTGTGGACCCGCAATGCCTTCATCGAGGCGATCGAGAATCGCGCCTTCGATGTCATCCTGGCCGATCATGTGCTACCGGGATTCGATGGCGACGCCGCGCTGGCGCTGGCCCGAGAGCGCATCCCGCAGACGCCCTTCATCTTTGTCTCCGGCACGCTTACCGAGGAGCTGGCGGTACAGGCCCTGACCCGTGGCGCGCGCGATTACGTGGTCAAGCAGCGCCTGCAACGCCTGCCGGATGCGATCCGCCGCGCCCGCCAGGAGGCGCACGAGCGCACCCAGCTGGCCCACGCCCAAGCCGCCCTGAATGACAGCCAGGCCCAGCTGCAGCAGGTGACCGATGCCGTCCCGGCACTGATCGCCCAGCTCGACAGGGAGCATCGCTACCGCTTCGCCAACAAGGCCTTCCTCGACTGGCACGGCGTCAGCCTGGCCGAACTGCTGGGCCGTACTGCGCGCGATGTCAGTGGCATTTCCGCCTTCGAACATGCCCTGCCCAGCATCGAACGGGTGCTGCAGGGTGAGCGCACCCGCTTCCAGGTGGAACTGGCCCACCGCAGTGGCGAGTCACGATTCGTGCAGATGGACTGCGTGCCGGAGCGAGGCGCCGACGGCACCGTGGTCGGCTACATCTGCCTGGGCAGCGACGTCTCCGGGCTGAAGCAGGCCGAGCTCGCCCTGCGCGAAGACAACCAGCTGCTCGAGCAGCAGGTGCAGGCGCGTACTGCCGAGCTTCGGGCCAGCAAGCGACGCTTGCAGGCCATCTTCGAATCCAGCTTCCAGCACCAGGTGCTGCTGGACCAGGGCGGCCGCGTGGTCGACGCCAATATCGCCTCGTTGGCCGCCGTACTGGCCGACAAGCCCGATGTGGTGGGTCAGCGCTATGGGCAATCGCTGTGGTTCGCCACCAGCGGCGACGTCGGCACCCTGGTGGACCAGGCCGTTGCCGCTGCCGCGAAGGGGCACAGCTCGCTGCATGCACTGGATCTGGAGTTGCCCACCGGCCGTCGCAGCTACGATTTTTCGTTCCGTCCGCTATTGGATGCCGAAGGCGCGGTGACGGCGGTGGTGTCGGAGGCCGTGGAAACCACCGCCCGCCTGCAGGCCGAGCATGCACTGCGCCAGTCACAGAAGATTGAAGCGGTGGGCCAGCTCACCGGCGGCATCGCCCACGACTTCAACAATATCCTGACGGTGATTTCCGGCAACGTCGAACACGCCATGCTGCTCAGCGAGCGTGCCGGCGAGCCGGGCGCCATCGTCAGCCGTGCGCTGGACAACGCCCTCAAGGGCGTGGGCCGTGCCGCCAGCCTGACCCAGCGCCTGCTGGCATTTGCCCGGCGCCAGCCGCTGCACAGCCAGGCCGCCAATCTCAACGATCGCCTGCTGGACATGCATGACATGCTGCAGCGTGCGTTGGGCGAGCTGGTGCAGCTGGAAATCCGCGCCGCTGCGGACGTCTGGTGCGTCGAGATCGACGTCAGCCAGCTGGAGGCTTCGGTGCTCAACCTGGCCGTCAACGCCCGCGATGCCATGCCCCACGGCGGCCGGCTGGTGATCGAGGTCGACAACAGTCATCTCGACCACGATTACGCTGCCCTGTTCCCCGATGCAGCGCCTGGCGAATACGTGATGCTGCGGGTCCGCGACAACGGCCACGGCATGGACGCGGCCACCCTCGCGCGCGTGTTCGAGCCCTTCTTCACCACCAAGCAGGTCGGCCGCGGCACCGGCCTGGGCCTGTCGATGGTGCACGGCTTCGTCAAGCAGTCCGGCGGCCATGTGCTGATCGATTCAATGGAAGGTGGCGGCACCAGCATCACCATGATGTTCCCGCGTTCCGCGCTGGCCCTGCCCTGCGCGGCAAGCGCGCCTCAGACAGGCTTGGCGGGCTACTCGCCGCGCGAGGAAACCATCCTGGTGGCCGAGGACAACGATGATGTGCGTGCGCACACCGTTGATGCCCTGCGCCTGCTCGGCTATCGCGTGCTGGAAGCGCACGACGGCCCCTCCGCGCTGCGGCTGCTGGAACGTCCCGACACCCGGGTGGACCTGCTGTTCTCGGACGTGGTGATGCCCGGCATGTCGGGTTGGGAGCTGGTGCGTGAAGTGCGGGAACGCTGGCCGGAAGTCGCCGTGCTGTTCACTTCGGGGTATCCACGCGACCACGACCAGGTGGGCAGCCAGGGCCGGGCAGCCGCGCTGCTGCCCAAGCCGTTTACCCGCAGCGACCTGGCCCAGGCCGTGCGTACCGCGCTGGAAGGTGCCGCGCACTGAGGTCAGGCAACCGGGTCGCTCACGTCCATCGCGATCCGGTTGATGTCCGCGCACTCCACCGTGGCAGGCGGATGTTCCCTGCCGGCCAGTGCAATCATCGCCTGGCCGAGGGCCAGATTGCTGGTCATCAGCGATGGCGCAATCGCACCGGCCAGCTTCATCAACGGTGCGCCACCCCAGTACAAGGGCTTCAGCAGGGGATGGCGGGTATCAGTTCCCTCGACAGGGCGCACGCCACCCGGGCGCAGCATGACCGTGCGGACCGGCAGTTCCTGCAGTGCCCGCTCGGTCTCGCCCTTCACCCGCAATGGCATTACCCGGCTTCGCGCATCCGCGCCGGCGCCGGAGACATACAGGAAGCACCCCTGCGGATTCGCGGCGGCCCAGGCGCGGGCAACGGCCAGGGTGGTGTCCAGCGTCACCCGCCGGTACTCGGCCTCGGCCGTGCCCACCGGCGGAGCGCCGGCGCAGTAGAAGCAGGCGTCGAATCCCAACAGGTCATCCTGCCGTTCCTGGATACGCAGAAAGTCAGGCACGATCAGTTCGCTGCCAGTGCCATTGAGACTGCCCGGGTGCCGGACCAGGGCAGTCAGATCGGCGACCCGGGGCGAGCGCTGGCAGGCCAGGGCCACACCCTGCCCCACCAGCCCTGCAGCACCGGTCAACAGAACCCGTAGCGCGCCCGTTGCCATCGCCGCACTCATCCTAGAGCTTCACAAACCGCTGGATCTTCCGCGCCAGCCAGCCACTGAACACCAGTGGCGCATCCAGCGCCGACACGCAGATGCACGGCAGGCCCGGCGCCGTCACCGGTTGATGCTCCACTTCCTCATCCAGATCCGCCACGTCGCCCGGTGCAAACAGCCCCAGCGCATCGTTGTAGGAACCGCGCAGGATCTGGGTCAGCTCGCTGCGGCCATGGCTGTGCATGGGCAGGCACTTGCCCGGGGCGATCTTCAGCATGATCAGCGACGGCATCTGCTCGGCACGGATGCAGTGCACGCCCGGCGCCATCCAGCGCCAACGCAACCCGCTGAGCGAGGCGCCGAAGAAGGGGTGCAGCGAGGCAGGCAGATGGTCCGGGTCGGCCTCGGGCCGCTCCTTCGGCACGGAACGCGCGGCTCCGGTCATGGCAATCGGCATTTCCGCAGCCAACTGCATCAGCATGGCCTCACGCAACTGCTCACGCCGCGAATCGGCGGTGGACGGTTGTGTCTGTTCCAGCAGAGCGGAGCCGATCGCCTCAGCCTCGCGCAGGCGCTGGCGGCAATGCGGGCACTGCTCCAGGTGGGCGCCGGCCACGATGCTCAGCGGCGCCGGCAGCGCGCCGGCGGCATAGCTCATCAAGGTGGATTCATGCAGGTGGTGATGCGGATTCACAGCGCACCTCCCACTTTGGCCTGCAGTTGCAGAAACGCGCGGCGCAGGTGTGATTTGACCGTCCCCAGCGGCATGCCGAGTGCCTCGGCGATCTCGCTGTGGCTTTTGGCTTCGAAATAGGACATCCGCACCAGTCGCGCCTGCACCGCGGGCAGCTCGTTGATGCGCTGGCGCAGCCGTGCCTGGTCGGCGAACTGCTCGGCGCTGCTACGTTCGATCACATCCACCGTCGCAGCGTCCTCCACCGCCGCCTGCACCTGCATCCAGCTGCGTTCGCGCCGTATGCGATCGATATGCAGATTGCGGGCGATGCGATACAGCCAGGTACTCAGCGCCCCCTGCGCAGGATCGAAGTCGGCAGCGCGCAGCCATAGCCGCAGCAGGCTCTCCTGCGCCAGCTCCTCGGCCACCGCCTCAGGCACGCCCAGGCCACGCAGGTACACGCACAGCCGCGGCATGAAGTAGTCGTAGATCCGCATGAAACAGTCGCGGTCACGCAGCCGTGCCACGCCGTCCATGTCACCGGCCCAGTTCGTCGGCTCGTTGCTCGGCTGCTGGGCGCTGGACACGATGCGTACGCTATCGAAGTTGAGGAGGTGGCTGGCGGCGTCAGGGTACATCGGCGTTCGCGGCGGGCGGGTGAAGGTCTGTCCTCTGTACGGGCGGGGGCAGCAATTGGATGCAGGCAATGCAATGCATCCAACCAGCCGCTCCCGCCGTATCACCTGGACCCTTCCCTTCCGGATGAACGCCATGCGCGCTGCCTGGCTGTTGCTGTGCCTGCCCCATGCTGCGCTGGCGGCGCCCTGGCTGCGAAGCGAGGGCGTGGCGACCTCCAGCCAGGGCGCCGTCCTTTACCGTGAGGTGCACTGGCGGCGCGAGGCAGCGGAGGGCGCCGAGCGATGGGTGTTGTACCAATGCCCGGACGGCCAGCCATTCGCCCGCAAGCATCTGCCGGCAAGCGCCCGGCCGCAGGCACGGGGCTACTCGCTTGAGGATCGTCGCAGCGGCCAGAAGGCCGAGGTGGAGGCCGCCGGCGATTCGGTGTCGATCTCCTGGCGGGAAGATGGCACAAGCCCGCTGCGGCAGGGCAAGCTTGCGTTGCCGACGGATGCGGTGATCGATGCGGGATTCGACGCGGCGGTGCGCCTGCACTGGCCGGCGCTGCTGCGGGGCGAGCGCATCACGCTACCGTTCCTGGTACCGGCGCGCCAGCGCTACTTCCCGGTACAGGTGCGGCGCACCGGTCCTGTTCGCTGGCAGGGTATCGACGCCCAGGCCATCGAGGTCAGCCTTGATACCTGGTACGGCGGCATCGCGCCGCGCCTGGCCCTGGTCTACGCCACTGCCGACCGCCGCCTGCTGGAGTTCCGCGGCACCAGCAACCTGCGCGATGCGCGCGGCAGCTACCCGCAGGTGACGGTGCGCTTCCGCTCGCCACCGGCCGAGCAACCGGCAAGCGACTGGCAACAGGCGTGGGCGCAACCCCTGGTGGAGCGTTGCATCGTGACGCCCAGGTGAAATGGAAATTTACTGCGCCGTGGCGCATCCATTGCGCATCCTGCTGCGTAAAGGAAGACACGACACCCGCCGAGATCCGCCATGGCCTCTGTAGCGCCCCTTCCCCGTCGACGCTGGCACCTGCTGCGCACGCTGCAGCGCTGGTTCGATACCGGCAACGCCGCAGACGCCACCGGCGAGCGGCCGGGGCGCATCGACTGGTTGCGCGCCGTGCCCTTCGCGCTGATGCATCTGGCCTGCTTCGCGGTGATCTGGGTGGGCTTCTCGTGGACTGCGGTAATCGTGGCCGCAGCACTCTATGCGGTGCGCATGTTCGCCATCACCGCGTTCTACCACCGCTACTTCTCCCATCGCACCTTCCAGGCATCGCGTCCGGTGCAGTTCGTGTTCGCGGTGATCGGCGCCTCCAGCGTGCAGCGCGGGCCGCTGTGGTGGGCTGCCCACCATCGCCACCATCACCGTCACGCCGACCAGCCGCTGGACCCGCACTCCCCCCGTGAAGGCGGCTTCTGGCGCAGCCACATGGGCTGGTTCCTGACCCGCGAGGCCTTTGCCACCGATCTGTCGCGGGTACCGGACCTGGCGCGCTTCCCCGAACTGCGCTGGCTGGACCGCTTCGATACCGCCGTGCCGGTTCTGCTGGCCGCAGCGCTGTATGCACTGGGCGCCGGGCTGGAGCGATGGGCACCGGGCCTGCACACCTCCGGACCACAGTTGCTGGTGTGGGGCTTCTTCATCTCCACCATCGTGCTGTTCCATGCCACGGTCACCATCAATTCACTGGCCCATCGCTTCGGCCGCCGCCGCTTCGAGACCCGCGATGACAGCCGCAACAACCTCTGGCTGGCCCTGCTGACCTTCGGCGAAGGCTGGCACAACAACCACCACTTCTTCCCGGGCACCGTTCGCCAGGGCTTCCGCTGGTGGGAAGTGGACCTGACCTGGTATGGGCTGCGCGCGATGGCGGCGCTTGGGCTGGTCAAAGGGCTCAAGCCGATTCCCGAGTGGGTGCTGGCCAAGGCGAGGTACTGACATGCGCATCGCGATCATCGGTTCCGGCATTGCCGGACTGGCCAGCGCCTGGTGGCTGGACGGCGAACACGACGTCACGCTGTTCGAGGCCAACGACTACCTGGGCGGCCATACCCACACCCACGACGTGCAGGTGGAAGGCATGCGCATGGCGGTGGACACCGGCTTCATCGTGTTCAATCCCCAGCACTATCCGCTGCTGACCGCATTGTTCGACGAGCTGGGCGTCGCTTCGCAGCCGACCACGATGAGCTTCTCGATGCACAGCGAGCGCAGCGGCGTGGAGTACAACGCGACCTCGCTGGATGGCCTGTTCTGCCAGCGCCGCAACCTCGTGTCGCCGCGGTTCTGGGGCATGCTGGCCGACCTGCGCCGGTTCTACCGCGATGCCCCCCTGTTGCTGGCAGAAGACGAGGGCCCAACGCTGGGGCAGTACCTGCGCAGCCAGCGCTACGGCGATGCCTTCATCGACGAGCACCTGCTGCCGATGGCCTCCGCGCTGTGGTCGTCCCCGACGGCCACGGTGATGGACTTCCCGGCCCGCTACATGGCCCAGTTCATGGCCAACCACCAGATGCTGCAGATGACCGGGCGAGCGCCGTGGCGGGTGGTGAGCGGCGGATCGGCGCGCTATGTCGATGCCCTGCGTGCCCGCTGGCGGGTGCATGAGCGGCTGGAGTGCCCGGTGCAGTCGGTCGAGCGCATGCCCTGGGGGGCGCGCGTGCACAGCGCGGCCGGCGTGGAAGGCTTCGATCAGGTCATCCTGGCCTGCCACAGCGACCAGGCCCTGGCGCTGCTGCGTGACGCCGACTCCATCGAGCGCGACGTGCTCGGCGCCATCCGCTATCAAACCAATGAAGCGGTCCTGCATACCGATGCGTCATTGCTGCCGCGCAACCGCAAGGCGTGGGCGGCATGGAACGCCCATGTGCCCCGCGACCCTGCCGCGCCGTGCACGGTCAGCTACTGCATGAACCTGCTGCAGGGCCTGCCCGGCAACACGCCGCTGGTGGTCACGCTCAACCGCAGCGCGGCGATCGACCCCGGCAAGGTGCTGCGCACCCTGCGCTACGCCCATCCGGTGCACGACCATGCGGCAGTGCGCGCGCAACAGCGCTGGGCCGAGCTGCAGGGCCGCCGTCACACCTGGTTCGCGGGCGCCTATTGGGGCTGGGGTTTCCATGAGGACGGCATCCGCAGCGCCCGCCGCGTGGTCGATGCCCTGCGCACCTGCGAGCCGCACCGGGTCATGGCGGCTCACGGCGAGGTGGCCGCATGAGCGCCAGCGCGCTCTACTTCGGGCAGGTGATGCACCGCCGGCACCTTCCACACCCGCATGCGTTCCGCTATCCGATCGCACAGCTGCTGCTCGACCTGGATGAGCTCGACAGCGTGTTCGCCGGGCGCTGGCTGTGGTCGATCAATCGCCGCAACCTGGCCGAATTCCGTCGCAGCGATTACTTCGGCGATCCCGCGCGGCCTTTGGCCGATGCAGTGCGCGACCACGCTGCAGCCACCCTCGGCTACCGGCCCACCGGCCCGGTCCGCCTGCTCACCCATCTCCGCTTCGCCGGGCACGTGTTCAACCCGGTCAGCTTCTACTACTGCTACCGGGCCGATGGCAGCACGCTGGACTGCATCGTCGCCGAGATCACCAACACGCCCTGGAAGGAACGGCACGCCTACGTGCTGCCAGTCGCAACGGCCACGCACGAAGGCACCTCGCTGCGCTGGCGGTTCGACAAGTGCTTCCATGTCTCGCCCTTCATGCCGATGGATTGCCATTACGACTGGCGGTTCAACTGCCCTGATGAGGATCTGCGCGTGCACATGCAGGTCTGGCGCGACGGCGCGCGCCAGTTTGATGCCACCCAGGTCATGCAACGGCACGCCCTGGATGGCCGCGGGCTGGCCCGCGTCCTGGCCTGCTATCCACTGATGACCACCCAGGTGGTGGCCGCCATCCACTGGCACGCGTTGCGGCTATGGCTGAAACGCAATCCCGTGCACGACCACCCCACCCTTGCCGAGAAACCGCGATGAACTCAATGACTCCTTCGGTCGCGCTGCCGCGCCCCGGCTCCTTGGATGCCTTCCTGCGCCGCCGCCTGCTGGCCCAGCTGGCCCCGATGCGCGACGGCCGCCTGTGCGTGCGCGACGCGCTGGGCGAAGTCTGGTTGGGTGATGCCCGCGGCGAACTGCATGTCACCGTCACCATCGAAGACCCGGCGTTCTATCGCAAGGTGGCGGCACAGGGCAGCGTCGGTGCAGGCGAAAGCTACATCCACGGCGAATGGCACTGTGACGACCTGGTCGCCCTGATACGGCTGCTGGTGCGTAATCGCGATCTGCTCGACGGCATGGAACACGGCCCGGCCCGAGTGGGCGGCTGGCTGTTGCGTGGCTGGAACCGCCTGCGCCGCAACAGTCGTGAAGGCAGCCGCCGCAACATCGCCGCGCACTACGACCTCGGCAACGACTTCTTCGCCCTGTTCCTGTCGCCGGACCTGATGTACTCCTCGGCGCTGTTCGCCGAAGAAGGCGAGTCGCTGGAGTCCGCCTCGCACCGCAAGCTGGACCGCATCTGCCAGCAGCTGCAACTCAAGCCAGGCGACCGCGTGGTGGAGATCGGTACCGGTTGGGGTGGTTTTGCGCTGCACGCGGCGCAGCACTATGGCTGCCACGTCACCACCACCACCATCTCCGCTGAGCAGCATGCGCTGGCCACCGAGCGCGTCCGCATCGCCGGCCTGCAGGACAAGGTCACGCTGCTGATGCAGGACTACCGCGACCTGCAGGGCCAGTTCGACAAGCTCGTATCGATCGAAATGATCGAAGCCATCGGTGCGGAGTACCTGGACACCTACATGGCCACGCTGCAGCGCCTGCTCAAGCCCGATGGCATTGCCCTGCTGCAGGCCATCACCATCGAGGACCATCGCTACGAGCAGGCCCGGCGCAGCGTCGACTACATCAAGCGCTATGTGTTCCCGGGCAGCTTCATTCCGTCGATCAACGCGATCATGGCCGCCAAGACCCGCTCCAGCGACCTGCAGCTGATCGCCCAGCAGGACTTCGGCCACTCCTACGCACTGACCCTGCGCGCCTGGCGCCAACGTTTCCTTGCCCAGCTGCCCGCCGTGCAGGCGCAGGGCTTTGACACGCGCTTCTGCCGGATGTGGGAGTTCTACCTGGCCTATTGCGAGGGCGGCTTCCTGGAGCGTTCGATCGGCGTTTCGCATCTGCTGCTGGCGCGTCCGGGGCATCGTCCGAGTGCCTCGCCGGACCAGGGCAGCTGAGATGCGCCGGTTCTGGGCCAATCTACTTGGCAACCAGCTGGTCTGGCTGTGCGCCGTGGCCGGCGCCGGGCGCGGCTGGCAATGGCCGGCGCTGCTGGCAGCATCGCTCTACATCGGCAGCCAGCTACTGACGTCGCCACAACCCCGGCTGGATCTCCGCCTGATGCTGTTGGCGCTGGCCTGCGCGTGGCTGGTCGACGCCAGTGCCGCCGCCAGCGGCGCCGTGCGCTACGCTGCTGCCCCGCTGGGCTGGGCGCCGCCGCCCTGGATCATGGCGTTATGGGCCGCGTTTGCGATGACGCTGACCACCTCGATGCGCTTCCTGCTGCGCCACCCTGCCCTGCCAGCCCTGTTCGGCCTGTTGCTGGCCCCGCTGGCGTATCTCTCCGCAGCGCGCGGTTTCGAGGCGGTCCGTTTCACTGCGCCGCTATGGCAGGGCCTGCTGGTGCTGGGTGTGGGCTGGAGCATCGCGCTTTCGCTGCTGTGCATGGCCGCTCGTCGCGGCTCCCGCACCCTCCCGCCGCCCTTGGCCGGAGCACCGTCATGATCAATCTGCTGTGGGTGCTGCTGTATGCCGCGCTGGTGATGAGCTGGGGCTGGGCCTGGCAGCGCCGCCACCACAACATCGGCGTGGTCGATGTGCTCTGGGCCAAGGGTGTGGGCGCATCGGCCCTGCTGCTGGCGCTGCTGGGCGATGGCGCGATGGTGCCGCGGGTTGCACTGGGGCTGCTCGGCGGCCTCTGGGGCAGCCGACTCGCCCTGCACCTGTGGCATAGGGTCCGTCACGAAGACGAGGACGGGCGTTACCGTTACCTGCGCGAGCATTGGCACGGGCATCAGGGCAGGATCTTCGGCTTCTTCATGGCCCAGGCATTGCTGGTCGTACTGTTTGCCCTGCCCTTCGTTGCAGTGGCTGCCAATTCCCACGCCGGCCTGACACCGTGGATCGTGGCCGCGGCATGCGCCTGGCTGCTGAGCGTCGGCGGCGAGAGCCTGGCCGACCATCAACTGGCCCGGTTCCGCGCGAATCCAGCGAACAAGGGTCGCACCTGCCGCGACGGGCTCTGGCGCTACTCCCGCCACCCCAACTACTTCTTCGAGTGGCTCCACTGGTTCAGCTACGTCCTGCTCGCCATCGGCTCACCGCTATGGTGGCTGGCCTGGGCCGGCCCGCTGCTGATGTACGTATTCCTGCGCTACCTGAGCGGCATTCCGTTCACCGAGAAGCAGGCGCTGCGCAGCCGCGGCGACGACTACCGCGCCTACCAGCGCAGCACGCCGATGTTCTTCCCCTGGTTCCCCCGTTCTTCCAAGGAGCATTCCGCATGAGCGCGATCCCGTCACTGAACCCGGCCGACGACACGGAAACCGGGCTGGTCGCCTGGGCCGAGCGCGGACTGGTTCCCGATGCGGCGCTGCGCGCCGGCATCCGTCGCCTGTGCGCGCAGCGCCTGCATGAGGAATTGGCGGGCGGTATCGAGGCGCAGTCCGCGCGCTTCAGCCGTCGCATCGCAGAGCTCGCCGACAGCCCGCTCGCGCTGCACACCGACGCGGCCAACCGCCAGCACTATGAAGTTCCCGCAGCCTTCTTCCAGGCCTGCCTGGGCAAGCGCCTGAAGTACAGCAGCTGCTACTACCCCACCGGGCGCGAAACGCTGGACCAGGCGGAGGAGGCCATGCTGGAACTGTATGGCCAGCGCGCCGAACTGGCCGATGGCCAGCACATCCTGGAGCTGGGCTGCGGCTGGGGTTCGCTGACCCTGTGGATGGCCGAGCGCTTCCCGCAGGCCAGGATCACGGCGGTGTCCAATTCGCACAGCCAGCGCCAGCACATCCTGGCGCAATGCCAGGCCCGGGGGCTGCACAACGTCGAGGTGCTGACCCGCGACGTCAACCAGCTCGAGCTCCCAACCGCGCGCTTTGATCGCTGTGTCTCGGTGGAAATGTTCGAGCACGTGCGCAACTACGAACGCCTGCTGGCGCGAATCAGCCAGTGGCTGAAGCCCGACGGCGCGCTGTTCGTGCACATCTTCGCCCATCGCACGCTGATGTACCCGTTTGAAACCGAGGGTGGCGACAACTGGATGGGGCGTCACTTCTTCACCGGCGGGCTGATGCCGGCGGCCGATACGCTGCTGCACTTCCAGCGCGACCTGCGGCTCGATCAACGTTGGCTGCTGGATGGCACCCACTACCAGCGCACCGCCGACCACTGGCTGGCCAACCAGGATGCAGCCCGCGAGCAGGTGATGCCGGTTCTTGTCGCGACCTACGGCCAGACCGCGGCGAAGATCTGGTGGCAGCGCTGGCGCATGTTCTGGATGGCATGCGCCGAGCTGTTCGGCTACGACGACGGCCAGCAGTGGCTGGTCGCCCACTATCTGTTCCGCCCCCGTTGAGGTGTGACATGCGCATGCGCTCGCTGCTTCCCCTGCTGGCATTGAGCCTGTTTGGCTCCGGCTGCAGTTCCAGCGATACCCGTCCCCTGCCCCGCCCGCCATCGGTGGACGTGCCACGCTTCATGGGCGACTGGTATGTGATCGCCCACATCCCGTCCTGGCCGGAGCGCGAAGCCTTCGACGCGCTGGAAAGCTACGCGTTGAAGCCGGACGGGCGCATCCAGACGACCTTCACCTATCGCAAAGGCAGTTTCGACGCCCCGCAGAAGTCGATGCACCCTGTTGGACGGGTCGAGAAGAACGGCAACGGCGCCATCTGGGGCATGCAGTTCGTCTGGCCGATCCAGGCCGAGTACGTGATTGCCTGGCTGGACGACGACTATGGGCAGACCATTGTCGCCCGCAGCAAGCGCGACTATGTCTGGTACATGGCACGCACGCCGCAGGTATCCGAGAGCGACTACCAGCAGGCCGTACAACGCATCGCGGCCATGGGCTACGACACCGGCAAGCTGAGGCGTGTACCGCAGTCGGTGCGCTGACGGCAGCGTATATCGACATCTGGCTGGCGCCGGATGTCGCATTCATCACCGCAGCCGCCTTGGCCATGCCGCACGCGCGCAGCCGCTGTCGCGGCCATGTGTACCCTCATCGCCACCGTCCCGGGCCAGCCAGCAATGGTCGCCGACGGCATCGCAGCCTGGCGCCCGAACCACGAACACTCAAGACTCGACCGCGGCAGCCGCTAATGGCCAATGCAGGGCTGTGCGCGCCGGTCACAATGGCCCGCGAAGGGCGCACTCCGGCCGCAGCCGATTTCACAATGGAAGGAACAGGCAGTTGAAGGAAGAACGACGCAACACGTTGCAGGCCAGGCACCGCGTGATCCTCAGCTTCTGGCACAGGGTTGAGTTCTTCATACCCTACGATCTGCAGGGCCAGGTCCTTGAGTCGAAAGACGCGGATTGGAGCGTACGGCTGCTGTCCAGGGATCAGCTGGAGCGACTGGACCCGCAGGATCTGTGGTCCCCACCCGTGCCATCCGGGCGCAGGCTGAGTGGATTCGATGTCTACCTCGGCATTTTCGACAAGGTCCAGCTGGCCGACATCACCCAGCGGGTACTGGCCGATACGCCGAGCGATGACGAATCGCTGGAGCAGGACGAACGGGCCGAACTGGAAGGCCTGACCTGCGCGGCCAGCCTGCGGGCCAACGCCGACGGCGTGATGCAGCTGGGTGAAATCTCGGTGTCGACCGTTCCGTGGGCACTGGGCACGATCTCCAGGCATGGCTTGCAGGGTCTGGGCTTCGACGCCTTCCAGGCAAGCCTTGAAGCACTCAAGCGCGACGTGGCGACGTTCCGCAGCACCACTGCCAGCCCCGCCGCACAGGATGAGGGCCCGATGCCCTGCAGCCCCGACGACCTGCTGCGCCTGCTCGACATCCTGCACACCTGGTCGGGTCATGACCCGTCCGCGGGCGACGCGTCCGCTCCCCTGCTGGTCATCCGGGCGAAAAGCGTTGAAGACAAGCCGAAGCCGGAACAGGCACCAAAGGCCGCACCCCCGGGGCCCGACAATGCGTCAACGCCGGAAGCGGACGACGCCGAGGACGATGAGGCCCAATCCGAAGAGGACGCGGAGATCAGCATCCTCAACAGCTTCTTCGTCGAGGATATCGCGTGCGCCATCGGCGCACTGGACCAGGGCACTGCCAGTGCCCCCCTGCGCGCCTACCTGAGCCCATTGCCGGAAAGCCGGCGCGAAGACCTGTACACACCGAAAGGGCAGACGCTGATTTCCGAGCGGCTGCGGCCGCGGCACATCAATCGGGGCCACTGGCCCGGTGATCCTGCGCACACGATGAGCCTGATGCAGCAGTTCGCTGTGAACAGCATCTTCGAGCAGGTGCGCGACTCAGGCATTTTCTCGGTCAATGGCCCACCCGGGACCGGCAAGACCACGCTGCTGCGTGAAATCTTCGCTGAAAACATCGTGCGCCGTGCACGCGCATTGTCACAGTGCGCAACGCCCGCCGCTGCGTTTGATGCAACCCGCGAAGTGAACTTCGAAGGTGAGAAGCCGTGCAGGATCTCCCTGCTGAAGACCGACCTGACCGGCTTCGAGATGGTGGTTGCATCGTCGAACAACGCCGCCGTGGAGAACATTTCGCGTGACCTGCCGAAGAGCCGCTCACTGGGCAAGCCCGGAAGTTCGTGTTGGCGTAGTAGCACAGGGGACGTGACCTTTGACTACCTGCGGCCGCTGGCCCGCAACCTGCTCGATTGGAATGGCAGGGGCGCCTATGAGCGACCGGCAACAGATAGCGATGCCTGGGGGCTGATCAGCTGCGCACTGGGCAGGAAAGCCAACCGCGAGGCGCTTGTGCGGGCGATCAGCGTGGCCGGCCCGAGGAAGGGCGAAACGACCTCACCGAAGGGGTACGACCCGACCCGCCACCAGTCGCTCTGGCAATGGCGCAGCAGCCCGGCAGCCATGAGCTTCCAGGAGGCCCGGCAGGCGTTCGACCAGGCGGATGCGATGGTCAACGGACTGGTCGAAAAGCTTGATCGGCTCGCCTCGCTCAGCCGTGAAATCAGGGGCAACGATCAGGAGAGCTTCTGCCGGCATACGGCTTCACAGCTTCGCGATGCACAGCGCGCGCATGAGCAAGCCGTACAGGCATTCATTGCACTCGACAGCCAGCGCCGCAGGACCGATGAAGAGCTCGCGCTGCTCAAGGCGCAACGCACCCTGCTGAAGGAAGAGAAGCCTGGCTGGTGGGCCCGCATCTTTGATCGGCAACGTGCGAACAGCCATGCGGCCACAATGGCGCAGAACGCAGATCATCAGCAGCAATGGACCCTGCGCCGCCTCGAACTCGGGCCGCAATGTGATTCAGCGCAACGGCACCTGGACCGCACCGCGAGCACCCTGGCCGAGGCATCGGCCGCCGCGCAGGCACGGGCGCAGCAGTGGGATGGAATGGCGAAACAGCTGGAACAGCTGAAAGCCGAACTCGGCAACGCATCCCATCCCGCCACCGCGGCCGAACTGGAGAATCAGGACTGGCAGATCAAGGGCGTCTGGAACAGCGAACAACTCAACGAGCAGCGTGCCAACCTCTTCGTGGCGGCACTGCAGCTTCACCAGGCCTGGCTGCACGAAGTCCTGCAGACAGGCGGCGGCTTCGCCCAGAACGTCATTGCGCTATGCCACCTGCTGGGCGGCAAGCGGCTGCAGGAGCCGCGCGATGCGCTGGCCATCTGGCAGAGCCTGTTCATGATCGTGCCGGTTGTCTCCAGCACGTTCGCTTCCGTCGCACGCCAGTTCCGCCATCTGGGACCGGACTCGATCGGCTGGCTGTTCATCGATGAGGCCGGCCAGGCCGTGCCGCAGGCGGCAGTCGGTGCACTGCTGCGCTCGAGGCGCGCAATCGTGGTGGGTGATCCGCTGCAGATCGAGCCGGTGTTCACCGTGCCGGTCAAGCTGTTGCAGGCGCTGGGCCAAACCAGCGCACTGCCCGCAGACATGAACGTCTCGCCCGACAAGACCTCCGTACAGGTACTGGCCGACGAGGCCAACCCGCTCGGTGCCCGCATGGAGTCAGGGGGCTCGCCGCTCTGGATCGGCAGCCCCCTGCGTGTGCATCGTCGCTGCGTCGAACCGATGTTTTCCATTGCCAACACGATTGCCTACGAGGGGAAGATGATCTTCTCCAACCCCTGGGAGCCAAGCGCAGCGCGGCCACCCGCTGACAGCCTGGACATCGGCGGCAGCGCCTGGGTACACGCCCCCGGCCGCACCAGCGACAAGCAGGTCGTGCCGTGCCAGATCGACCTGGTGCAGCAGGCGTTGGCGGCGCTCTATCACAGCACCGGAACCCTGCCCCCGGTCTATATCATTTCGCCCTTCAAACGCATCAAGAACGCCCTGCTCGAGCGGCTGCGGAACCAGGCTGCCTGGCTTGGCGCGGATGCCCCGCCCGGCACGCAGGCGCCACGCACCGCCGAGCTGCGCACGTGGTGCAGGGAGCGCGTCGGCACCGTGCACACCTTCCAGGGCAAGGAAGAGAGCATTGTCTGGATGGTGCTGGGGTGTGACACGGACACGGTGGGCGCGGCGCATTGGGCCTCCAGCAAGCCCAATCTGCTCAACGTCGCCGTCACCCGCGCCCAGCACCGCTGCTTCCTGATCGGAGACACCGCGCTCTGGGGCGGTCTGCGCCACTTCTCGGCCGCCCATGCCGAACAGTTGCCCCGCATCACGCCGGCGCAATTCCTGGATCGCATGTCGATACCCGGCGTGCAGACTCGATAGCTGCCCTCCCCTGCCCTGACGGAGCCGCCCTCCCAGGGCAGGGGCGCAAGATCATGCCGGTGTGACGCGTCACGTTAATAACCCCGGCGGCCACGACGGAAGTCACGCGCACACCCCTGACCAGCGCCATATTCATTTGCACCATAAATGAGTAGGCCCGGCCCAATCGGCCGCACAAATCGATCTTTAGGAATAGTCGTAAAAACGCAACACATTCGATGTTCGACGCGACAGCGGCGCCAGAATGACGGCCACGCCCACGGGCGCCGACCACCTCCCGCGCATGAATGGATTTCCTGCACCGCGTCGGCTACGCCTGGCGCTCCTGGACGACCACGAAGTGGTCCGCCGCGGCACCGCCCTCCATCTGTCAGGCGACCTCCGCTTCGACATTGTCGCCAGCCATGGCTGCAGCGACGCTCTGCTCTGCAGCCTGCAAGGCACGCACGTTGATGTGGCCATCATCGACCTCACGCTCGCCCGTGGCGACCTGGGCGGCATCGAGCTGGTTGCCCGGCTGTGCCGGGAGTTCCCGCGCACGCCGTTGCTGGCCTTCGCTACGCTCTCGCCCACCACCAACCTCAACAGCCTGATCGATGCCGGACTCAGCGGGTTCGTCAGCAAGGCCGAGCCGCTTCCTGCGTTGTCCGATGCCATCGTGCGGGTTTCCCAGGGCCTGACCCGGGTTCCGCCGGACGTCAGGCTGGCCGGCGATCGCGGCGAGCTCAGCCGCAACGAGCGCGAGGTGCTGGGCCTGCTGCTGGAAGGCTTGACCGTCTCCGAGATCGCACTGCGCCGGCACCGCAGCATCAAGACCGTCAGCACGCAGAAGGTTGCCGTGCTGCGCAAGCTGGGATTGCGCAGCGATGTGGAAATCTACGCACTGCGCGAACGACTGGAGACGCCGTGAGGCGCCAGCCTCCATTGCGCCGCCGCTTCCTGTCCACGGGGCTGCTGGTGCTCCTTCTTCTGCCGGCTGCCTCGGCTGAAGATATCCGGTCGCCACGCTGGCTGCCGGGCAGCACGGTACGGGTCGCCACGACCCCCTCCCTGCGCCCCCTGCCCGCAGCCTTGGCCGATACGTCATCACCGCCAACGCTTGCCCACGGCTACGCCAACCTGGTGGCCCGACACGCCCAGCTCAGTTTCCTGGAACAGCCCTATCCAACCACCGCCGCATCGATCCTCGCGGTGTGCCATCACGAGGCCGACCTGGTCATGGTCTTTGGCGGGGCGAGGCACCAGGCCCTCCCCTGCCCCGACCTCGCCGCGTCCAGTCGCTTTCGTGGCGGCGCCACCCTGCTGGCCGGACGCGCCGGCGAGTGGTTGCCACGGGAGATGCACGAACTCGACACACGGGTCATCGCCGTCGTTGAAGGTGGGCCCTACGCCGGCTGGCTGCACGCACATCACCCACAGGTCCGGCTGCGGCACCTGCCTGATCGGTACGCGGCATTGGCCGCGGTCGAATCCGGCCTGGCGGACGTGGCGATCGGCCTGGAGCCCACACTACGCCCCCTGGTTCGACGCCATTTCAATGGCAGCCTGCGCCTGCAGTCGTTCGACAGCGGCTTCTCCACCGACCTCTACCTGCTCGTCCGCCACGAAGACCAGCAGCTGCTGGACCGCATCCAACAGGCACTACGTGAGATCACACTGGAGGAGCATGCAGGCCTCCTTCGACTCTGGGCGGGACAGACGCTGCCTGCCGCGGCCGGGAATGCACTGGACTGGATGCAGGCGTCGCCCCCGCGCGGGCGGCTGCTGCTGGCCCCTCTACTGATCGCCCTGCCGCTGCTGTGGCTCGCAATGCGCCACCTGCGGGCGCGCGGTGACCGCAGCGGCGCGCATGCCATCGGTGTGATCAGCCACGAGATGCGCAACTCGGCGCAGGCCGTGCTGACCTCGATCGAGCTGCTGGGGCAATCGACACTGCCGAAGGGTGAACGCGATCTGCTGGCCGCTGCCAGTACGGCCAGCCAGTCCCTGCGCAGCCTCTTGAACCGCGCACTGGACTTTTCGCGCCTTGCGAGCGGCGCTTTCAAGCCGCATGCGCAAGCCTGCGATGCAGTTCAGCTGTGCCGGCAGGCACTGGAGGCGATCCGGCCGCAGGCCCAGCGGAAGGGCCTGCAGCTGCACCTCGATGTCCAGGACGCATCCCCGTCGAATATCCTGGTGGACGCCGATGCGCTACGCCAGATTGCCAGCAATCTATTGGCGAACGCGG
The DNA here is from genome assembly GCF_003550055.1 of Stenotrophomonas sp. AG209. Classification (NCBI taxonomy): domain Bacteria; kingdom Pseudomonadati; phylum Pseudomonadota; class Gammaproteobacteria; order Lysobacterales; family Lysobacteraceae; genus Stenotrophomonas; species Stenotrophomonas sp. AG209. The sequence goes on along the minus strand of NZ_QXDB01000001.1, from coordinate 269,649 downwards.
TGAAGTTCAGCGATATCGGCGGCATCGAGCTGCGCCTGCAGCTGATGCCAGCGACGCGTCCACGGGAGCTGCTGCTGGAAGTGATCGACAGCGGCATCGGCATCGCACCCGCGCAGGTGACCGCCCTGTTCCAGCCTTTCCAGCAAGGCAGCAGTGGACACCAGCGTGGCGGCAGCGGCTTGGGGCTTTCCATCGCGCGCGAGCTGGCCCGCGCGATGGGCGGCGACCTCACCGTGCATAGCGTGCTGGGCCGCGGCAGTCGCTTCATCCTGCGCCTGCCGGTGTATCCGGCAAGCGCCAGCGAGGATGCCGAGGGCCTGTGCACAAGCGGTACGCCACTGGCCGGACTGCACCTGCTGCTGGTGGAGGACCACGAGCTCAATCGCCACGTCATCGCCGAACAGCTGCGGCGCTGGGGCGCTGAGGTGTGCGCCGTGGAAGATGCGGCCGGTGCCCTGGCCGAACAGGCAAGACAGCCCCGCCCCATCGCATTGATCGACATCGGGCTGCGCGGCATCGATGGTCACGTGCTGGCGCGCGAACTGCGTGGGCATGCCGGGCAGGCCATTCGCCTGATCGCATTGTCCGCCCGCACCGGACGGCGTCATCGCGCACGCTGCCGCCGCTCGGGCTTCGACGCGGTGCTGGCCAAACCGCTGCGCGCCGCCCACCTGCTGCCTGCGCTCGGCATTGCGCGACCAGGGGGCGTGGACGCAGCCGTGCAGACGATTGACATGGACGCGGCCTACATCGCCGACATCCGCGATGAGCTCGACAGCATGGAGCGGGTTGTCGATCGCGCGGACGCATCGGCACTAGGCCATCACGCGCACCGACTGCAGGGCACGCTGCAGATGCTGGGCCAATGCGAGCATGCGGCCATCGCGGCGGAGCTGGCCGATCTGGCACATGACGCCGCGCCGGACTGGGCCGATGCGCGGCGCCTGCTGGACGTGCTGAAGGCTGGACAGGGCTCCTACGCAGCGGGAACCCTGCCAGTGCCTTGATCAGGCGGCCAGGCGCTCGACCTGGCGACGGGTCAGGTCATTGAAGCGACCCAGCGACATCAGGTGCTGGTGGATCAGTGCCAGCCAGCCGCTGCGGTGCCACTCGACCACGGTTGCTTCCGGCAGTGCAACGAACTTCTCGACGTCCACCACCAGGAAGCCATTGAGGTTGAACTCGCGACCATCCGGGGTACGCACGGTGGCGTTGCGCTCGACCAGCAGGCCGTTGTCGGTCAGGGCCTTGGAGAAGGCCAGGGTCTGTTCGTGCTCGCGGGTGTACTGGCCGCAGAACTCCAACGCCTGCTGCACCATTTCGGTGGCCTTGCCGTCGACGAACAGCGGCTGGCCTTCCTCGCCGCCCTTGACCACGCGCGGGCTTTCCTCGTCGATGCCCAGCAGGAAGTCATTCTCCGCGCCGGTGTCGATGAAGATGAAGGGGTGGCGGCGCAGGTAGGCCGGAATATAGGCCTCGTCTTCCCACAGGCCGTCCTTGATGAACAGGTTCTGGTCGGACACGCCCACGGCGGCCATCGGCACCGCGCCCGGGCCGGCGAACAGGATCGGGAAGTGGTGCAGGGCCAGCGAGAACTCGCCCAGCACCAGCGGAATGGCGTTGTTGCCGGCGGCGAACTCGAGCTTGCCCGGCAGGATGCGCAGATCGGCATGCACATCGGCCTGCAGCGGCACCGGACGGGTATAGAACAGGGGGGCGCCGCTCTGCGCCGCTTCGGTGGTGGTGTCGCTGGTGGTGGTCATCTTGGGAACCGTTCGATCATGCGCGCCTGCCATCCCGGGCACGCCAGCGGGAACAACCTGAATCCCGCATTATCAACAAGCTCGATGACAACGGCCACCCCACCGCCGAACTATTTCAGCTGCAGGGGATAGCGCTGCCAGAGTACGTGGACCAGGAACCCGGCCAGTTCGGTGTCGCGCGCGCTCACCGCGGCACGGATCTTGTCCAGCAGCACCATGTCGCTGCAGGAGCGCACGTCGGCATGATTGGCCTGCCCTGCCCTGCGCGCACGGTAGCGCGCGGCCCGCTGCGCATCGCTCATCGCGTACCCGAACTTGGGCGGACGACCGCGCTTGCGCGGCAGGGTCAGCTCCAGGGTTCCGGGGTCTTTGTCATCACGCATGGGCAGGGTGCGGGCGGCGGCGAGCAACGGGGGGTGCGCAATTTATCGTGAGGCATCACTTTAATCCAGCTTTTTCTGCAGTTTTGTTGCGATGCAGTGCAAAAACGGATCCCCTGAGAACGGCATCCACGCATGGCGTGGATCTACTGCAGAGCCCGCAACCCGATCGCCCATGGATCCACGCCATGCGTGGATGGGCAAATCCCAACGACACCCGGTAGATCCACGCCATGCGTGGATGTGCAAATCCCAACAACACCCGGTAGATCCACGCCATGCGTGGATGGGCAAATCCCAACGACACCCGGTAGATCCACGCCATGCGTGGATGTGCAAATCCCAACAACACCCGGTAGATCCACGCCATGCGTGGATGTGCAAATCCCAACAACACCCGGTAGATCCACGCCATGCGTGGATGGGCAAACCCCAACGACACCCGGTAGATCCACGCCATGCGTGGATACGGGAACCGGCCAATACAAAAAAGGGAGCCCGCGAACGGGCTCCCTCACCTTCTTCATGCAGCGCGCACCGGCTCGTAGCCATGCAGGTGCGCCTGGCTGCTGGCCCTGCCCTGGCTCAGCGAGCGCAGCGAGGTGGTGTAGCCCACCAGCTGCGCCAGCGGCGCGAAACCGCTGACCTCGGCACGACCATCCTGGTCGTCGATGCGGGCAATGCGACCGTGGCGTCGGTTGAGGTCGCCGACCACATCCCCCACCGATGCCGACGGCGAATGCACCGTCACTGCCATCACCGGCTCCAGCAGCTGCGTGCCGCCCTCTGCCAGCGCGGCCTTGATCGCCTCGGCGCCGGCGCGATGGAATGCCATCTCCGAAGAGTCCTTGGCATGGGTCTGGCCATCGACAAGACTGACCTCGATGCCGACCACCGGATGGCCCTGCGGACCTTCCGACAGCGCGGCACGCACGCCCTTCTCCACCGCCGCGATGAAGCTGCGCGGCACCACGCCACCGACGATGCGGTCGTTGAACACCACCTGGTCGTCCTCGCGCGGGGCCACATCCAGCACCACATGCGCGAACTGGCCCTGGCCGCCGGTCTGCTTGACCAGCCGGCCCACTACGCCGGTCATCGCACGCATCGGCGTCTCCTGGTAGGCCACGCGCGGCGCACCTACGCCCACGTCGACCTTCCATTCACTGCGCAGGCGCTCGACCATCACCTCCAGATGCAGCTCGCCCATGCCCCAGACCAGAGTCTCCGCCGTGTCGCGATCGGTTTCGACACGGAACGACGGATCTTCCTGGGCCAGGCTGGCCAAGCCCTGTGCCATCCGGATCAGGTCGGCAGCACGCGCCGGCTCCAACCGCCACGCCAGCACCGGCGCCTGTGCCTGGATATTCTCCAGGCGCAGCGGCTGCGCACGCCCGCTCAGCGTTTCACCGCTGACCGCATCCTTCCAGCCGAGCACCGCGACGATGTCACCAGCCACGGCCTGTTCGATATCGTGGGTCTGGTCGGCCTGCACCCGCACCAGGCGACTGACGCGCCGCCCTTGTGGATGCTGCGAACTGGACACCGCGTCGCCCACCTTCAAGGTGCCCGAGTACAGCCGCACGAAGCTCAGGGCACCGTGCTGCTGGTGGGTGATCTTGAACAGCAGGCCGGCCAGCGGACCGTCAGGGTCCGGCGGCAGCACCACCTCACCGCTCTCGCTTTCAGCGGTGACGGCCGGCCGATCCAGCGGCGACGGCAGGTAATCGACCACCGCATCCAGCAGCGTCTCGATGCCCTTGTCCTTGAACGCGGCACCGGCCAGTACCGGCACACCGGCACCGGCCAGCGTCGCCCGACGGATCGCCGCACGCAGCAGCTCGGCGTCGATCGCGCGACCTTCCAGCCAGGCATCAGCCAGAAGTTCGTCATGGTCGGCCACAGCCTCGACCAGTGCGTCGCGTTGCGCCTGCCACAGGGCGCGCGCCGAGTCGTCCCACGGCGTGATCGTCGCCACCGCACCGTCCTGCCAGCGCAGTACCCGCTCATCGACCAGGTCGATCCAGCCGTTGAAGTCGCTTTCGCTGCCCAGTGGCACACCGAGCGCCCACGGCCGCGCCTGCAGCTTGTCCTGCAGCTGCTCCAGCACGCGCTCGAACGAGGCGCCGACGCGGTCCATCTTGTTGACGAAGGCGATCAGCGGCACGCGGTGGCGACGCGCCTGGCGCCACACGGTCTCGGACTGCGGCTGCACGCCATCGACGGCCGAGAACACCGCCACGGCACCATCAAGCACGCGCAGCGAACGCTCGACTTCAATGGCGAAGTCGATGTGGCCGGGAGTGTCGATCAGGGTCAGCCGATGCGGCGCCAGGTCGCGCGGCGCCCACTGCGCCTGCACGGCGGCGGCGCCGATGGTGATGCCACGTTCGCGTTCGATCGCCGAGAAGTCGGTGGTCGCATTGCCGTCGTGCACTTCGCCGACGCGATGGATCTCGCCGCTTTTCCACAGCAGGCGTTCGGTCAGCGTGGTCTTGCCGGCGTCGATGTGGGCAATGATGCCGAGGTTGCGACGGCGGGAAAGGGTCTGGGCGTTCATAGTGAGGTTCCTGCAAAGCCAACTCCAGGGGCCGCGCACCCCGGTTGGCGACAGGGTGCGCGGCTAGCGTTCGGTCTCGGCGATCTGGTGCATGGCACGTTCTCCTTGCGGTACATCGGGTTACGGAAAATGGAACTGCGGAAACGAAAAGAGCGCCCCGGAGGGCGCTCTGTCGAAGGTCCAGCGATGACCGTCTCAACGGCCTCGTGGGGCTCCAGGCAGACACGCCCGTTCCGCGCTTGCGCGGGTCAGGGTGAAAAACTTCAGGAGCGGCATCCGGTTCATGGGGCGCATTCTAGACCAGCCAATCTGGCGCGCAAGTGAATATTACGCGCATAAATAGAACAATGAGGCCGACAACGATCGGGGTCGGATCCCTTTGCCACGGGCAAAGGGCTCTGACCCCAGCCGACCTCACTTGCACTCGTGCAGCGTGCGCGCCTCACCCACCGTCGCAGCCTGGTCGTCCCCCATCGAGATCCAGCCCTTCAGCGACATCGCCGGGTCCACCTGCGCCTGGCGGGGGCCGCCATGGATCAACGCCTCAGTCCAGCTCCCCACCGGTGCCAGCTCGGAAAGGCGAGCCGCCTGATCATCCTCCGTGCTGAACGTATCATCCGGCGAAGCGGGCTTGGCGTTGTTCACGGTTTCGGTCTTGCGCGCCCGCACCCGCAGCGCGCCGTCAGCCATGCGCTGGGTGGTGACGTCATACCGCTCCACACCGTAGGCCCAATTGCTTTCACCCGTGCGGCGCAGCTCGCTGCCATCGTCGGCCACCATCACCGCATCACCGGCCGCTTCGGCCACGGCTGCGATCGCCCCCAGCCCCGACATCACCGCCTGGTAGGTAATCATCTGCCGCTGCTCGGTGGTCAACGCACCGGCCTTCAGCTTGGCGGCGGGAATCTTCAGGTACGCCGCTTCCTTGCACAGCACCAGCACCTGCTGGTCATCCCAGCTGACCGACAGCTCATCATTGGCAAAGTAGCGGGTGGTCATCGCGGCGACCGGCGCGCCATCACCGGCCGAGTACCGGGTTTCGATCAGAGAAGCCTGCTCGGCCGCGCTCATCAGCGACACCGGCGAAGTCGATGCCGCATTGGCGGCGCCTGCGGAGGCGACCATCAGGGCCAGCAGCACGCCACGCGAAACATTACAGATCATTGCATCAGTCCATTGAAGGAAATCCCGTCGCGCATGATACGCGGTGAAGCGCGCTACGCTGACTCAGGTCACCACCACCAGCGGCACTCCACGGCGCGGATGCTCCAGCACCACCACATCCTGCTGGTAGACCCGCTGCAGATTGTCTTCGGTGAGCACCTGCAGCGGCGTGCCATCGGCCGCCACCCTGCCCTGCTCCAGCAGCACGATGCGGTCGGCATAGCCAGCAGCCAGATTGAGATCGTGCAGCACCACGATCACGCATGCGCCGGCCTCGGCACAGGCGCGCACACTGCGCAGCGTGCGTTCCTGGTGACGAAGATCCAGCGCTGCGGTTGGCTCATCCAGCAGCAGCAGCGGCGTGTCCTGCGCCAGCACGCGCGCGAACGTGGTCCGTGCCGATTCACCGCCCGACAGCTGCTGCACCTCACGCAGGCGCAGCGCCTGCAGTTCGGCAGCATCAATGGCGGCTTCCACCTGGGCGTCATCCACCACCGGATCCGGCGGATGCGGCAGCCTCCCCATCGCCACCACTTCCTCCACGCTGAAGGCAAAACGCACGCCGTGCTCCTGCGGCATCACCGCGCGCTCACGTGCCAGCGGCCCGGCCTTGTAGGTTGCCAACGGCTTGCCGAGCAGGCTTACCTCGCCCGTGTCAGCGCGAAGGTCACCGGCGGCGACGGCCAGCAACGTGGATTTGCCCGCGCCATTCGGGCCAACCAGGGCGGTCACCGTGCCCGGCTCGAACGCCAGCGAGATGCCATGCAGGATCTCGCGCTGCTGGCGGCGCACCACCACCTCGTGCAGCTTCAGCAGCACGCTCATGGGGCCGCCTTGCGGCGCTGCTGCAGCACCAGCCAGAGGAAGAACGGTGCGCCCAGCGCGGCCGAGAACAAGCCCAGCGGAATCTCCGCGGGTGGATCAAGCGTGCGTGCGGCGGTGTCGGCCACCACGATCAGCAGCGCACCGAGCAGGCCGGACAACGGCAGCAGCCAGCGATGCCCGGGGCCGACCAGCAGGCGCGCCACGTGCGGCACCACCAGGCCAACGAAGCTGATCGAGCCGGCAAAGGCCACCGCCGCGCCCACCAGCAGCGCACTAAACGCCACCAGGCGACGACGCGTGCGGGTGACATCCAGCCCGAGGTGCTGTGCCTGGCGCTCCCCCAGCGCCAGCATGTCCAGCGGCGTGGCCAGTCGCTGCAGCGCAAACACGCCAATCGCAAACAACGGCACCACGGCTGCCACATCGGCCCAGTTGGCACGCGCCAGCGAGCCCATCTGCCAGAACACCAGTGACTGCAGTTCGCTTTCACTGGCGATATAGGTCAGGAAGCCGATCAACGCCGAGCAGAACGCGGCCATCGCGATACCGACCAGCAGCAGCGTGGCGTTGCCCGTCCCCTTGCCCGGTCGGGCCAATGCGTAGGTCAGGCCGATTGCGAGCGCGCCACCAGCGAACGCGGCCACCGGCACCAGCCAGCCGGCCGCACCGGCCGCGCCGAGCACGATGGCGGCAACTGCACCCAGTGCCGCGCCCTGACTGACGCCGACGATGCCGGGGTCGGCCAGCGGATTGCCGAACAGGCCCTGCAGGCTGGCGCCGGCCATCGCCAGCGACGCACCGACCATCGCGCCCAGAAGGGCGCGCGGAATGCGCAACTGCCATACCACAGCCAGGTCACGACTGCTGACTGCCTGCGGATCAAGCAGGCCCAGCTTCACCGCCAGCGCCTGCATCACCTCCAGCGGCGGCAACCGCAACGGACCCACGGCGAACGACGCCAGCACTGCCCCCAGCAGTGCGAATAGCGCCACCAGCAACATCGTCCGCCCGCGACGGCGGCGCCGATCCGCCGGACTCATGCCTTCGGCAACGCCGCCAGGGCCTTGGCCAGCGCCAGCGCACCGGCACCGGAGCCCACGCTGGTGTACTTCAGCTGCACATCCGGCATCACCCAGACCCGGTTGGCCTGACCGGCCGGCGTCTGCTTCAGCGTCGGGTACGCCTTCCACAGGCCTTCGGCACCGCCGAACAGCTGCAGGTCATGCTCGGTCACCAGGATCACTTCCGGTGCCGCCGCGACCACGCCCTCATTGCTCAGCTGCGAGTAGTTCTTCACTCCCGCTTCGGTACCGATGTTGATGCCGCCCGCCAGTGCGATCAGCTGCGCCGACGCACTGTCGGCACCTGCAACGGTCGGTGAGCCACCGGCGCCGGTGGCCGAGACGTGGATCACTCGTGGCGCATGGCCCAGGCCCTTGCCAATCGCTGCAGCCTCGTCGAGCTGATGCTGCACCTGTGTGGCAAGTGCCTGCCCTGCCTCGGCCAGCCCTAGTGCGGCGGCGACCTTGCGCACCTTGTCCGGCGCCGGCTGCAGATCGTCGATGACCACGGCCGGCTCACCCACTTCGCGCAGCTTCTTCGCCAGTTCGGTGTGGCGGCGCAGGCTGTTGCCGAGGAACAGCGACCCCTTCAGGCTCAGCACGCCTTCCACGCCCGTGGTGCGGTTGAACAGGAACTGGTGCGGCGCGGCCAGGCCGGCCTGGGTGGTGGTGTTGGTCGGCGCGGCGAACACCTGCGTGCCCAGGCCTAGCGCTTCAATCACCGCGATCACGTCGTCACCACCGGCGATGATGCGGCTGGTATCGGCCACCTCGACGTCGGCGCCGTCATCGGAATGCACCTTGGCCGGCAGCACGGCCTTCTGGTCGCGCACGACCGGCATATCGGTGCCAGCCACGCGCTGCCAGCCAGCCGGCAACGCAACTTCGCCAGGCGCGGTTGCGGCGGCGGGCTCAACCGACTTGCCGCTGTCCGAGGGCGTCGATGAACCGCCACAGGCAGCCAGTGCCAGCGAGACAGCCAACGGAAGCGCACACAGGCGCAGACGGGACGCGATGTTCATGCTTGTTCTCCTTGCTGGCAGGGTGACGCGCACGCCGCCCTGCCGTGTGACTTACTGCTTCGGGGTGATGCGGGTGATGCGGTCACCCTTCGGGTCTTCAGCGCCGCGCGACTTGTTCACCGCGAACACGTTGCCCTTGCCATCGGCACGGACGTGGTTCGGCAGCGTGCCACCATCGAGGTTCGCGACCACCTTGCCGTCGCCGTTGACCACGGTGACGGTGCCGGCGCCACGGTTGCTGACGTAGGCCAGGCCGGAGGCATCATCGAAGGCGACGTTCAGCGCGCCGGCGCCGACCGGCACGTCATGCAGCACCTTGCCGGCGGCCACGTCGACGATCAGCAGGTTGTCGGTGCCCTGCGAGGCCACGTACAGGCGGTTGCGTGCCGCGTCGAAGGCTACGCCCGACGCACTGATCGAATTGCCCAGGTCAATGACCTTCTCGACCTTGCTGCTGGCCACGTCGATCACCGCCGCTTCCGGGGTGCCGATGCTGACGGTGAACAGCTTGCCGCCCTTCTCGTCCAGCACCAGGCTCATCGGGGTGAACTTGCCGTCATCCACGCCGGACTCCAGCGTCACCGCTGGCAGCTCCTTGAAGGTCCTGGCGTCGAACACCGACAGGTGGTCCTCACCCGTGGCCGAGGCGAACACCTTGCCGTGGGTGCCATCGACCACGACGTCGCGCGCATGCGGCACGGCATCGACCGGGAACTGGTGGGCCAGCGACAGATCCTTCTGGCGGTAGACCGCGATCGAGTTCTGGCGGGTGTTGGTGACCCAGACATTGCCATTGGTGTCATCCACGCCCACGCCGTAGACCGCGTACACCGCGCCGTTGGTGCTGCCCGGCACCTGCGCCGGGGTGATCGCCTTGGTCACCTTCAGCGACTTCGGGTCCAGCTTCAGCAGCTGCGACTGGGTCACCGGCGGACGGCCCACGGCCGAGGTCACGAACACCGCATTGCTGGCGGCGCTGTAGGCGGACTGGTACAGGCCCGGCACCAGCTTGTTGGACTGGGTGGCGAACTGCGCCTGGCCGGACAGCGGCAGCTGCGGCGACACGCGCAGCTTCAGCACCGTGGCTGCGGCCGGCTGGCTGGCGCGCACCACCACCGGGTGGGTACCCGGCACGGCGTCGGCCGGAATGCTCAGCTGGGTCTTGAAGTTGCCATCGGCATCGACCACCAGCGGCTGCGTGTTGAGCACGCTGTCGCCACGCAGCAGGCTGACCTTCTGGCCCGGCACGAACCCGCGACCGACCACGTCGGCCGTACTGCCGGGAACCACGTTCTCACCGCGTGAGACGACCTCGCCCTTGAAGGTGGCATTGGCCGGCTGATCGAACACCGGCTGCGCGCTGGCGGTCACCGCCAGCAGCAGGCCGGCGGCCAGGGAGGTAAGACGGAAAGACGGACGGAACGACATGGAAGGCTCCTTGCACACGTAGGCCGCGCCACGTGGCGCGGGATTCATCGGTTGCCTGGGCCGCTGCACGTCGGCAGCCTCGCCTGGGTAGTGGGGTCGCACGGCATCGCGTGCGAAGGGATTCATTCGGCGGCGTTGTCACCGCCATCGGGCGCACCGTCGCCGGCACTGCGGTCGGTCACGCCGTACAGCTCATGCAGCGCCGCGTGGAACGACGCCGGCAGCATCGGGCCGTGGCCGAGGCCGGGGAACTCGCGGTACTGCACGCGCATACCCGGCACCTTGCCCAGGCGCTCGGACAGCTGCATCGCCGCATCCGGCGTGGCGCCGCCGATGCGGCGCAGGTGCGCGACCACGCGCGGATTGTTCATGTCACGCTTGCCGCGATCACCGACACGCTCGGCACCGCCCAGCATCAGCCAGAGCGTTGCCGGCTGGCCGTGCACGTTCTGCACGAACTGTTGTTCCGGATCACCCAGCGCCGCACCCTGGCTCCACCACAGCGACGGGCTGGCGGCCAGATAGGACTGGAAGGCTGCGGGGCGGGTGTACAGCGCATTGAGCACGAACAACCCGCCCAGCGAGTGGCCCCACAGCGCTTGCTGCTGCGTATCGATGCGTGCGCGACGCTCGACTTCCGGCTTGATGCGGCGCTCGATCACGTCCAGGAACGCGGCAGCACCACCGCCGACCGCCTGGGTCGTACCGCTCTCATCGTCGGCGCGGTCGATCCATGCGGTGTAGTCGCGGGTACGCGCCTTCGAATCGATGCGCAGGTCGTTGTCGTAGCCGATCAGCACCAGCACCGGCGGCGCCCTGCGTGCGGCCAACTCGGCCAGAAGCGGCTGGTCCAGCACCATCGCCACGGCATTGCCATCCAGCGCGTACAGCACCGGCGATGGCGTCTTGCCGGCCTTGGCCGGAATCGCCAGGTTCACCCGCCAGCGGCGTTGCTGGTCGGGGCTGTCCACCACGAAATGCTCGAAGCGATAGCTCGCCGCCGGCTCGTCGAGCACGGTGTGGCCGATCTTCTGCAGCGGATTGCGCTGCTGCGCATGGGCGTACGGAGTGGCCAGGAGCAGACCCATCATCAAGGCGGCCAGGCCGCGGGCCAACCGGCCCCGGCGCGAAGGCAGGACGAAATGCTTCATCAGCGGCGGCAGAAGCGGCCCACGGCCGCCGGTTCACAAGGGACCGCAGTCTACCTCAAACGCGAATGATTATCACATCGATCGAACGTCACGCTATGTATCACGCGCGCGATGACCCGGTTGCGCTGGACGCGGCACTCCCCTATTTTGCCGGCCACCGGGGCATTGGATCGCCCCGCTTACAGCGCAGCCACGGAGGGCGGGCAGTCTGCCGCCGACCAGGCCGCGTTCATCCGCGCCATGACCACCATGGGATTGGATCCCATGATTGTGAGACTCCCTTGAAGCACACCGCACTGATCGCCCTGTCCCTCGGCCTGCTCGCCCCGCTGGCCGCCCACGCCGCGCAGGATCTGCCGTCGCTCTACCAGGCCTTTGAAGAGGCCGGCAATTCGACGTTGAGCATGGACCAACTCAACCAGACGGTGACGTTCACCGCCGTGGCACTGAGCGTTTCCAGCAACCTGGCGGGCGAACCGCTGATCGAGGCCGGCGACGACCAGGGCAATGTCCTGGCCCGGCTGACCAGCGACGATGCGCAGCAGGCCGCCAAGCTGGGTGCCCTGGAAGAAGGTGCGACCTTCACCGCCAGCTGCACGCTGCAGTTCAGTTCCGGCACGGACTACCTGTCCTTCGGTGACTGCAGCATCAAGTAAAGGCGAAGCCGGCGAAATGCCGGCTTCAGTTCATTGCCCCTGTAGCGTCGAGCCATGCTCGACTCCCTCAGCCTTACGGCCCCGTCGGCACCGGGCCGTACACATTCTCCTGCGGCGTACCCGGCATCAGCGCGAACACGAAGATCACCAGGCCACCGAACGGAACGAAGGCCAGCAGGTACAACCAGCCCGACTGGTTGCAGTCATGCAGGCGGCGCACGGTGACAGCGATGACCGGCAGGAAGGTAGCCAGCCAGAACACAACGAACAGAATGATCGACGCGATGCCCAGGCCATCGGACTGCATCACCAACCCGGCGATGAGCGGTACCATCAGCACGGCGGAGACGATCAACATGAACAGCTGGAACATCCAGTATTCGCGACGGTTGGCACGACCATCGAACTGGGCGTAACGCTTCAACGGCAGAATCATTTCCTGCACGGCATCCATCCTTGAAAAAGTAGCCGCGCAGTGTGCCAAAGACCGGCGCGCAGGACAATGCAGAGTCGAGCCGTGCAAGGCTGCGTTGTAGAGTCGAGCCATGCTCGACTGCTGTTCCAGAAGGCACCCGTAACCCGCGCAAGAGCGAAGTCGAGCATGGCTCGACTCTACCTAAGCCGGCTCAACGGCCCTTTGCCGCCCTAGCCGCTTCGCGCTCGGCACGCAGCCGGTCCAGCTTTTCCTTCAGCTTGATTTCCAGCCCGCGCGGCACCGGGTTGTAGTACACGCGTTCGCCCATCGCATCCGGGAAGCCGGTCTGGTCCAGTGCGATGCCACCCTCGGCGTCGTGGTCGTACTGGTATTCAGCGCCGTAGCCCAGCTCCTTCATCAGCTTGGTCGGCGCATTGCGCAGGTGCAGCGGCACCTCTTCGGTGCCACTCTCGCGCACATCGGCCTTGGCCTGGTTGAAGGCCGCGTAGCCTGCATTCGACTTGGCGGTGCTGGCCAGGTACAGCACCAGCTGCGCAAAGGCGAGCTCGCCTTCCGGACTGCCCAGCCGCTCGTAGATGTCCCAGGCCTCCAACGCCATGCTCTGCGCGCGCGGATCGGCCAGGCCGATATCCTCGATCGCCATGCGGGTCAGCCGGCGCGCCAGGTAAGACGGATCGCAGCCGCCATCGAGCATGCGGGTCAGCCAGTACAGCGCGGCATCCGGGTTGGAGCTGCGTACCGACTTGTGCAGTGCCGAGATCTGGTCGTAGAACTGCTCGCCGCCCTTGTCGAAGCGACGGGTGCGGTCGGCCAGTACCTGGGTCAGGGTCTGCGGCGTGATACGCCCACCCTCCCCGCCCGCCAGCTCGGCGGCGATTTCCAGCAGGGTCAACGCACGACGCACGTCGCCGTCGGCGGCGGTAGCGATTTCCAGCAGCAGCTCGGGGGCGACCTCGATGCCCTCCTCGCCCAGGCCGCGTTCGCGGTCACCCAGCGCACGCTCCAGCGCCTCGACGATATCCGTGGGCGAAACGCCCTCCAGCACATGCACGCGGCAGCGCGACAGCAGTGCGGAGTTCAGCTCGAACGACGGATTCTCGGTGGTGGCACCGACAAACAGGATGGTGCCGCGTTCGATGTGCGGCAGGAACGCGTCCTGCTGTGCCTTGTTGAAGCGATGCACCTCGTCCACGAACAGCACGGTGCGGCGACCTTCAGCGAAACGCTGTGCGGCCTCTGCCAGCACCTGGCGCACTTCCGGCAGGCCGGACAGCACCGCGGAGATGGCGCGGAATTCGGCGTCGGAATACTCGGCCAGCAGCAGCGCCAGCGTGGTCTTGCCGCAGCCCGGCGGCCCCCACAGGATCATCGAATGCACTCGCCCGGATTCGACCGCGCGACGCAGCGCGCTGTCCGGCGCCAGCAGGCGCTTCTGCCCGACCATTTCGTCGAGGGTGCGCGGGCGCATGCGCTCGGCCAGCGGGCGCAGATGTTCCCGATCGACGCTCAGCAGATCGGGGCCGGGAAAGGATGTTGAACGATGTCTTGCCACCCGCTCATTGTACCGCGAGAGCGTGCCAACCAAGGTTGGCACCCACCACGGCGGCCGGGCCATGAGCGGTAGTGCCGGCCGCTGGCCGGCAGATCAAAAGCGTGTCAACCAAGGTTGACACCTACCGGAGCAGATCAAAAGCATGCCAACCAACGGTTGGCACCCACCAGAGCAGGTAGCGCCGGGCCATGCCCGGCGTCCCCGATCAGTTGCCGATGACGTCGGTGCCCTTCGGCGGGGTGAAGCTGAAGGTGCCGGCAGCGAAGCCCGGGTTGCGCTTCCAGCCGCTGAAGCTGATCACGGTGCGCTGGCCGACGGCGTCGGTGATCTCCATCTTGGCCAGGCCCTGGGCATTGAAGCCCAGCGCGGCGTACTGGAAGCTGGCTTCGGTATCGCGCTTCGGCGACAGCGACAGCCACTGCAGGCCGTCGCGCTGCGCGGCCTCTTCACTGACGTCGTACTGCTGTTCCAGCAGCGCCGGGTTGATCAGCGCGGTCAGCGGGCTGTTCTGCTCTTCCTTGCCCTGCTCGCGCACGGTGGCCTGCTCCAGGTCCGGCTCGTACATCCAGACCTTCTTGCCATCGGCCACGATCAACTGTTCGTGCGGGCGCACGTACTCCCAGCGGAACAGGCGCGGCGCCGACAGGGCCACGCGGCCGCTGGTCGATTCCTTCACCTTGCCGCGGCTGTCGAACACCTGCTGGCTGAACTGGCCATCCAGGCCCTTCAGGCCACTGGTGAAGGTCTTCAGGTCATCGCGGGCGCCAGCCCAGGCGCTGCCGGCGGCGGCGCAGGCCACGGCCAGTGTGGTGGTGGCAAGGAAACGGCGGAAGCGGAAGTTCATGCGGGAATCCTGTGGGCGCGGGCGCCAGGAAAGGTGGTTGCCAGTGTGCCCAAATAAAGATGAATGGGCGATCAGGGCGACATTATGCCGCCCCGAACGTCCATCGGCGATTCAGCCGCCGGAGCCCGGCAGCTTGCCGTACAGCACCTGGCCACGGAAGCCACGACGCACTTCGCGGTACAGCGCGCGGAACGCCGGATAGTCCTGCGGCTGGCACAACGCCTCCGGGCCGCGCACCGCGTTCTGCTGCAAGCGGTGGTGCACGATCACGTCCTGGCCCTCGCGACTCCAGTCCACCCGATACTCACCGGCGGCGTTGGTGAAACGCTGGCTCGCCGGGATGGCGATGATCGGTGCATTGGCCGGGAACTGCAGGCGGTAGGTTTCCTCGCGCAGGCTGGCATTGCAGTAGAACGGCGTCTCGTTGGCCGGCGCCGAGGCGGTGGCGTACAGCCCACGTACCGACTCGCCACCCGGCGGGTCCGGAACGGCCATGCCGCCGGCCACGCTGAAGTCGGCGTAGTCCTCGGCCTGGAACGCCATGCGGTAGCCGAACGGCCGGGTCAGGTCGACCGGCACGCCCTGGATCTGCAGCTGCCCTCGCCCGTCGAAACCGGACGCGGCCATGATCTGCTCCTCGGCGCGCGCACGGTTCTGCGCGTTGAGCTGGGAGAACTGGGCACGCATGCCGATCTCGGCGTTCTCGCCCAGCTTCGGGATCGTCTCGCCGCGCAGGTTGCCGTTGGCGTCGAAGGTGAAACGCACCTCCATCGAGGTGGCATTGCGCTGCGGCGTGTTGGCCGGGGTGCGTGCCAGCGTGGCATCGCGGGTGCGCATCACCGGTGCGCCCAGGTCACCTTCCGGCAACTGCCCGAAGCGCGCCCACGCGGTGGTCGAATCCAGGTACAGATCGAATTCGGGGATGTAGGTGATGGCGTGGTTGAAGCGGCCGAGCACCGGGATCTTCGGCAGCGTCGGGCCGCCGCCGGCACCGATCAGCACCGGCGAACTGGCGATGCCCTTGGCTGCCAGCAGCGCCTCGAGGATCGTCACATGGTCCTTGCAGTCACCATAGTGGTTGTCGAGGATGCTCTGCGCGCTATTCGGCTCCAGGCCACCATTGCCCAGGTACACCGCCACATAGCGGATGTTCTGCGCGACCCAGCGGTACAGCGCATCGGCCTGCTCGCGGCGGTCGCTGATACCGGCGGTGACCTGGTCGGCCAGCGCCTGCAGTTCCGGCGTGACCTGCGCGGCAGGGCCGGCCTTGAGCTGGTAGGCGCGACCCATCTGCGACCAGTCACGATAGGTGCTCGCCATGATGTTCGGGCCAAACTCCCAGCCCGCCGCCGACCAGTTCTGTGCTGGCATGGCTTCGCGCCGCTGGTAGCGCCAGCGCCACTGTGCCTGTCCGTTCTTCACCGTTGGGCGATCACTGCCCTGCACGCCGCGGCTGTCGACGAACATCGGCAGGTTGGCCGGCGCACTCAGGGTGACCTCGGCGTCCTCGTACTCGGTGAAGACATTGAAGGTTTCCCACAGGCCGAAGTAGCCCGGGAAGTACGGCGTGGCCTGAGTGCGGCGCACCTGGTAATACAGGCGCGTGCCCGGGGCCAGGTTCGGGAACACGATCACCCGCACCTTGCGGTCGGCATACATCGCTGCCGAAGCGCTGGAGTAGCTCTCCTGGGTGTAGATGCGGTCGGCCGGTACGTCGCGGCGCTGGCCATCGGCGGTGATGGTGTAGGCGCCAAGCACTTCCAGCGTTTCCATCTTTTCGCTGTAGCTCAGCCGCACCTGGCTGAACTGCTCGACGGAGGCCTTGGTCTTGAGCAGGACTTCGTAGGTTTCGGTCTGCACATTGCCCGCATCCGGCCGCACCTGGTAGTCGGCGCGGTAACGGACAATGCTGAAATTATTGCTGGCTTCGGTATCGCCGCTGGTGGAAGGCGGCGCCGTGGCGGGCGCGGAGGTGGCGGTGTCTGCCAGTGCCGGGCCGGCAGCCATCAGGGCTGCCAGCGCCAGTGCCAGCGCGCTTGGTACGGGGTGAAGCATGCGTCGGTTCCTTGGACGTCGTGGGGGATACGTCGGGCCTTACTTCGGCGGCGGCGGTGCCAGCACCGTGCGGTCACCGTTGTGCTCGGGCGAACTGACCACGCCGGCCGCTTCCATGGCCTCGATCAGTCGCGCTGCACGGTTGTAGCCGATCTTCAGCCGGCGCTGCACGCCGGAAATCGAAGCGCGGCGGGTCTCGGTGACCACCCGCAGCGCTTCGTCATACAACGGGTCGGACTCATCGCCGGCAGAGCTGTTCTCGGGCAGGCCGGTGGCACCGACGACCACGCCGTCGCCCATCGTCTGCACTTCGTCCAGCACGCCGTCGACATAGTCGGCCGGGCCCATCGCCTTGAGATGTTCGACCACGCGGTGCACTTCCTCGTCGGAGACGAAGGCGCCGTGCACGCGCTCGGGCATCGCGGTACCCGGCGGCAGGTACAGCATGTCGCCGTGGCCGAGCAGGGTTTCCGCGCCCGACTGGTCGAGGATGGTGCGCGAGTCGATCTTGGAGCTGACCTGGAAGGCGATGCGGGTCGGGATGTTGGCCTTGATCAGGCCGGTGATCACGTCCACCGACGGGCGCTGCGTGGCCAGGATCAGGTGGATGCCGGCCGCACGCGCCTTCTGCGCCAGGCGCGCGATCAGTTCTTCCACCTTCTTGCCGACGATCATCATCATGTCGGCGAATTCGTCGATGAAGATGACGATGAACGGCAGCGTCTCCAGCGGACGCGGCGCCTCGCCCAGTTCCGGGTTCGGCTTGAACAGCGGGTCCATCAGCGGCTGGCCGGCGTCCTGCGCTTCCTTCACCTTCTTGTTGAAGCCGGCCAGGTTGCGCACGCCCACCGCGCTCATCAGCTTGTAGCGGCGCTCCATCTCGGCCACGCACCAGCGCAGGCCGTTGGCGGCCTCCTTCATGTCGGTGACCACCGGCGCCAGCAGGTGCGGGATGCCCTGGTAGACGCTCAGTTCGAGCATCTTCGGGTCGATCATCAGCATCCGCAGGTCTTTCGGCGAGGCCTTGAACAGCAGGCTCAGCACCATCGCATTGACCGCCACCGACTTGCCCGAACCGGTGGTACCGGCCACCAGCAGGTGTGGCATGCGCGCCAGGTCGGCCACGGTGGAGCGGCCGGCGATGTCCTTGCCCAGCGCCAGAGTCAGCACGCTGGCCGACTTGTCGTATTCCTTCGAGCGCAGCAGCTCGGACAGGTAGATCATCTCGCGGGTGACATTGGGAATTTCCAGGCCGATCACCGACTTGCCCGGAATCACGTCGACCACGCGCACCGACTTCACCGACAGGCCGCGCGCGATGTCCTTGTCCAGCGAACTGATCTGGCTGACCTTGATGCCCGGCGCCGGCTCGATCTCGAAGCGGGTGATGACCGGGCCCGGGTTGGCGCCGACCACCTGGGCGTCGATGCGGAAGTCCTTCAGCTTGAACTCGATCTGCCGCGACAACGCGTCCAGGGTTTCCTTGTCGTAGCCCACCGGCTGCGGCTTGGGATCGTCCAGCAGGGCCAGCGGCGGCAGGTCCGAGCCGTCGCCGTTGACGCCACGGAACATCGGGATCTGCGTGTCGCGCTTGGCCCGGTCACTCTTCTCGATCACCGGTTCCGGGCGCGGCTCGATCTTCACCGGCTCGCGCTTGGCGCGCACCTCGGCATCGGCCTTGCGCACTTCCTGGCGCTCCTCGCGCATCACCCGGGTCTGCTGCCACTCGGTGACTTCTTCCTTCTTGCGCGCCAGCAACGGCGCCAGCGACATCACGCCGCGACCGATCTTCTCCATCACCGTGAACCAGGACAGCCCGGTGGCCAGGGTGATCGAGGCCAGCAGCAGCACCAGCACGAACAGGTTCGCGCCCAGCGCGCCGAAGCCTACCGTGAGCGAATTGCCGACCAGCTTGCCGAGGATGCCGCCGGCGCTGGAGACATCGCCACTGAACAGGCGCACATGCAGGAAGCCGGTGCCGGCGATCAGGAAACCGACCAGGCCGACCAGGCGCAGCGCCGGGTCCAGGTCGTTCTCGCCCTTGCTCTCGCGCTTGAGGCCGAACATGGCGATCCACGCCAGCGCGCCCAGCACCACCGGCAACAGGAAGGCGATGTAGCCGAACAGCTGCAGCAGCACATCGGCGATCCAGGCCCCGGCGCGGCCGCCGAGGTTGTGCACCGGTGCGACCACGCTGCCGGTGTGCGACCAGCCCGGATCCGTGGCTGAATACGTGAAAAGACTGGCCGCCAGGTACAGCAGGGCCGGCGCGATCGCGATCAGGCCCAGATCGCGCCAGAGGCGCTGGCGGCGTGGATTGTCGGTCGTCGCCGCCGCGGCCGTGCGACGTGACGCCTTGCTGTCGTCGGACTTGGAGCGTTCGGGGACCTGCTTCGCCACCTTAGACCATACCTTTGGAATGCGCTGTTAGTGATTGATAATAAATGAGACGGCGTCAGTTTTCAGTTATGCGACATCTGACAGGGCGATCAGAGGGCCGGAACCACCGCTGGATGACGGCGTTCTGTTCATCGGCTTGAATCGCCCTGCCCCAGCCGCCACTCTATGACCAGCCACGGATGCTGCGCAAACATCGCCAGCGCCTTGTCCCATCTACCTTTTCGCGAGTCTACATGAGCACCAGCCTGCCCTCCCGCCACCAGCGCCTCGTCATCCTCGGTTCCGGCCCGGCCGGTTGGACCGCCGCCGTCTACGCCGCCCGCGCCAACCTGAAGCCGGTTGTCATCACCGGCCTGCAGCAGGGCGGCCAGCTGATGACCACCACCGAGGTGGACAACTGGCCGGGCGACGTCCATGGCCTGATGGGCCCGGACCTGATGGCGCGCATGCAGGCCCACGCCGAGCGCTTCGAGACCGAGGTCATCTTCGACCACATCCACACCGCCGACGTGTCGCAGCGCCCGTTCAAGCTGATCGGCGACAGCCACGAGTACACCTGCGATGCCCTGATCATCGCCACCGGCGCCACCGCCAAGTACCTGGGCATCCCGACCGAGGACGAGTTCAAGGGCCGCGGCGTGTCCGCCTGCGCCACCTGTGACGGCTTCTTCTACCGCGACCAGGACGTGGTCGTGGTCGGTGGCGGCAATACCGCCGTGGAAGAGGCGCTGTACCTGTCCAACATCGCCCGCAAGGTCTACCTGGTCCACCGCCGCGACACCCTCAAGGCGGAAAAGATCATGCAGGACAAGCTGTTCAAGAAGGTGGCCGAAGGCAAGATCGAGACCGTCTGGCACCACCAAGTGGAGGAAGTGCTGGGCAACGACGCCGGCGTGACCGGCGTGCGCGTGAAGTCCACCCTGGACGGCAGCACCCGCGACATCGACGCCCACGGCTTCTTCGTGGCCATCGGCCACCACCCGAACACCACCCTGTTCGACGGCCAGCTGGCGATGAACAACGGCTACCTGGAAATCCGCTCGGGCCTGGGCGGCAACGCCACCCAGACCTCGGTGGAAGGCGTGTTCGCCGCCGGCGACGTGGCCGACCAGCACTACCGCCAGGCGATCACCTCGGCCGGCTTCGGCTGCATGGCCGCACTGGATGCCGAGCGTTACCTGGACGCGCAGGGCAAGGCCAGCTGAGTCGCTGACCTGCTTCTGTAGCGTCGAGCCATGCTCGACCCAGACCAAAGGCCGGCGCGAAAGCGCCGGCCTTTGTACTTTCAGTAGTGCCAGGCCACGCCTGGCGGACCGATGCCAGCCTTCACGCCCGCACGCACGCCTGCGAGAACTCGACCGGTGCCGTGGCAACGCCATCCGCGTCGCGCAGTACAGCACTCCAGCGCGCGACACCCGGGTCTGGGCCATTGCAGGCGAGATTGATGGTCAGCGGTTTGGCAGGGTCATCGAACGTCGTCGCCGATGGCGTGCATGCGCCTTCCCCCGAACAGGAGGCCAGTGAGAGCTCCACAGACAACGGATACTGAGGATTCCCGGCATAGCCCAGTTCAATGTCCCGGGCCGCCTGGATCGGCACGTCGGTATCCGGCACCGGACGCAGTGCCAGGGGCTCGCAGGTCTTTCCTGTTGCCCACAGGCGATAGCCCTTCTCCACGCCTTTCATGGACGCCGAGCGGAAGACGGGGTCCTGCAATGCCTTGGCATCCTCCGGATTCGTGTGAAATGCCGTCTCTACGATGATCGATGGCATGTGCGCCTCGCGGTTCTCCCCTTTGTTCAGCGCGTGCGGAGCAGGAGCCACGGTGAACGCCCCATACTCAGGTAGCGAGTGAATCAGCTCCTTCATCGAGCACAGGACACTCTGTGCAAGGGCAGCATCCATCGGCCTACCAGGTTGCACGATCACACGAGTGCCGCGTGCCGCCCCCGAGGGTTCTCCATTGCTGTGCAGATGAATCGCTACCTCAGCGCCGTGGTGGTTTGCGAGCAGCGGCCGACTATTGATGTCTTCACGCTCCTCCCGATCCCAAAGCGCACTGCCTGCGTACGTATTCCATATCTTTGTCTCGGCCGGATACTGCTCCGCAATTGCGTAGCGCGCAGCTATGGTCCACCACTCTTCACCACTCTGCGGATGAGTCGACCCCGTGATCTGAACGCGCGGACGGACGACAGGCATTTGGCTCCTTTGCTCGATCACCGCCTTCAGGTCCGCGGCGTACGACGGAGTCAACAACCCCTCGGAGACGCCATTCCATTCATCTCTCGAGGTCACCCACCGGTTGTCCTTGTAGCTATAGAAATACCCATGTCCGGCTGCGACAAATGCCATCCCGGAACCAGTCGCCCCACGCATCCGCCGCAGCGCCTCTCCCGCCTCCCGCGCCGCGTCGTCCGCAGCCTTTATCTCGGGAAAGTAGTATTCGATCTCTTTCCCGTCATACAGAAAAACGACACGACTGAACGGCGCCGCCTGCTCGGCCCAATGCAGTAGTCCAAAACTGATCTCGCTTCGCTGATCCTCGAACGACGGTCCGTAATCGGCAGGAAGGAAGACCCGATCCAGCGCTACGGTCACTACACCGTTGGCGATATCTGCTGACACCTCAACCCGGTGACTGCGCGCCTGGCCATCCACGAGACGAACGCGCCCCAGAATATCGCGCGCCTTCTGGGTCAAGAGGATGTCGAGCCCAGTGTCCTGCCCCATCGCAGGAGGAGCATCAACGGCCTGCGCGGGGCTGATCAACAGTCCGCTGCCCAAAAGAGACAGCAGGACAGAAAGGGATCCAAGGCGAATTTTCTGGTTCATTTTGGCTACTCCATGCAAAGAGTGAATGCACCGCTCCAGCGGCGCAGCTCACTCTGCCCCTGTGCATTCAGGCATTCCGCAACCAAGCGCACACGAATGGAGAATTCAAATTTTCCTCACCCCCAACCGGAACAAACCAACCCAGGCCCGCCAACACCGTTCGCGATCCACCTGGCCTATCCTTGCCAACCATGCCCTCCGCCCGCTTCCTCGACTCCCTGCAGTCCATTCCCGCCACCGACTGGGATGCCCTGCACGACGGCCAGAACCCGTTCGTCAGCCATGCCTTCCTGTCTGGCCTGGAACAACACGGCTGCCTGCGCGAGGACTGGGGCTGGCAGCCCCGGCACTTCACGCTATGGGAGGGCGACCGCCTGATGGGCGCCATTCCGGGTTACCTGAAGACCAACTCCCACGGCGAGTTCGTGTTCGACCACGCCTGGGCCAACGCCTATGCCCGGCATGGCCGTGACTACTACCCGAAATGGCTGGGCGCGGTGCCGTACTCGCCGGTCACCGGCCCGCGCCTGCTGGCCCGTCACGATTCAGAACGCGCCGCGCTGCTGTCGGCGTTGCGTGCTGCGCTGCCGGCACTGGACGTGTCCTCGGCCCATATCAATTTCCACACCGCGGGCGACGAGGCGCAGTTCGGCGATGACTGGCTGCTGCGCGAGGATGTGCAGTTCCAGTGGCAGAACCCGGGTGAGTGGGCGACGTTCGATCAGTTCCTCGGCGCGATGAACCACAAGCACCGCAAGAACATCCGCCAGGAACGGGCCAAGGTCACCCGCCAGGGCATCACCTTTCGCGTGGTGCATGGCGACGAGGCCAGCCGCGCCGACCTGCAGGCGATGTACCGCTTCTACCTGCAGACCTTCCTCGAATACGGCAACGCCCCGGCGCTGACCGAGGCCTTCCTGCGCCATCTGGCCATTTCATTGGGGCGCGGGCTGGTGCTGTTCCTGGCCGAGCAGGAGGGCCAACCGATTGCCGGTGCACTTTGCCTGCGCGGTGGCGACACGCTTTACGGCCGCTACTGGGGTGGCGCTACCCTGCCCGGCCTGCACTTCGAGGCCTGCTATTACCAGGGCATCGAATACTGCCTGCGAGAGGGGCTGACCCGTTTCGAGCCCGGAGCGCAGGGCGAGCACAAGCTGGCACGCGGCTTCCTGCCTACGCTGGTGCGCAGCCGGCATTGGGTGGCCGACACGGAGTTCGCCGAGGCGCTGCAGGACTGGTGCCGACAGGAGCGGCGCGATGTGCGGCGCTACCAGCAGGAGCTGCAGGGGCATGGGCCGTTCCGCGTAGAGCCGTAGCGGAAAAGCGTGCCAACCAAGGTTGGCACCTACCAAGGCGTCCGACCGAGGCAAGATCGGCACCCACCAGGCCATAGGGTTGGCGTTTACCAGCGCGATGGCGAGTGCGCTGCGCTCAGGTGCACTGCCAGAAGTGCCCACTCACCCGGCACGTCGCGCACCAGAACGTGTAGAGCATGCCGCCACTGCCCCACAGCAGCGTGCCCTCACGCGTGGTCGGCAGCGTCGAATCAAGCTGCATCACGAAGGGCATCTCCTCGCCGCAATCGATGCACGCCGGGTACCAGGCACTCTGCACCCAGCTGGGCGCACCGCCCACGCGTGACAGGTTCTGCCGATGATTGGACTGGCCCCAGTCCTGTTGCTGCCAGCGCACGCTTTCCAGCGCCACAAGTCCCACCTCGGCCTGCATCAGGTCGCCGCTGTCGGTGGGCGTGTTCGGCACCTCGCGGTACTGGCTGGGATGGCAGCCGGGCAGGCCCTCGCCGTCGTGGCGATAGAAGCGCACCGGCGGCTCCTCCCAGCCGCAGCAGTCCAGGCACAGGCCCAGCGTGATCTCGCCCGCTGCACCCGGCTGCAGCGCGGCAGCGTCGGTCTGCAGCAGGCGCTGCAGCGGCGCATGGCAGCTGCCACACAGCGCTTCCAGTGGTCCACCCATGTGGCCGGCGTGCTGTACCTGCCCACCATTCCAGGTCGGATGCAGGCGCCAGATGCGTTTGCGCCAGCTCGGCTCGTCGGCCTGCTGTGCGCGATGCTGCGCTCGACCGAAGCGGATGTGCAGCGGCTTCTGGTCATGCAGGTGGCGCGGCCGCGCACCGTTGGCCACGCCGGCCCAATGCGCCCAGACCTCGGGGTCCAGCTGCCCCCAGTCGGCGAGGTATCCGCGGGCCACCGGGTAGCTGTCCGGCTGTGTGGCGAGCAGCAGTACCCTGGCCCGCGCCATCTCACGATCGTCCCCGGCCTCGGCCAGGGCCTGCGCCCACTGCGCGGCCACCTCGGCTGGCAGGTCCCGCCATACCTGCGAGGCCAGCTGCAACTCGTCTTCAGTGGCCAGCGCCAGCAATGCCTCCCAGTCGTCCTGCAGCACCTGCGGCGCCTGGTAGCTGGCGAATTCGATCACGCTGGCCAGCAGTTCTCCGCGCTCGCCATCCCGATAGCGCCGCCATGCATCGGCAGCGACCGCGGGCACCGCCTCGTCCGGCAACAGGTCCAGCGCCATGTCGAGGAAGGCCGAGCCGGGCGAGCGTCGCGCCACGGCCTGCAGCATCAACTCACCCAGTTGGCGCGGATGCTCGGCGGCCAGCGACAGCAGCATGCCCTGGCTGTCGTTGCGCGTGCGCGGGGTGTCATGCAGGTCGAGGATGGCTGAGATCGGGTCGCTCATTCGCAGGCTCCTTGCCGTTGGATGCTGATGGTGCCAGACATCACCGATCACCACGGCGAATACAATGCCAGCATGACCCGCCAGCTGCCCTGGCGCCTGGCCGATGCGCCGGACGCTCCGTTCCCCCCGGCCGAGACGGCCCTGCGCCAGCCCGACGGCCTGCTGGCAGTGGGCGGCGACCTGCATCCGGCACGCCTGCTCAATGCCTACGCCGGCGGCATCTTTCCATGGTTCAGCGAGGGCGAGCCGATCCTGTGGTGGTCGCCCGACCCGCGCATGGTGTTCCGTACCGATGGCGTGCATCTGTCCAGCCGCTTCCGGCGCCAGTTGCGCGGCAGCACATGGGAGGTCACCGCCGACACTGCCTTCAGCCGGGTGATGCGCGCCTGTGCGGCGGCACCTCGCCCTGGCCAGGACGGCACCTGGATCAGCCCCGACATGGTCGAGGCCTACAGTCAGTTGCACGACCTCGGTTTTGCCCACTCCTTCGAGGTCTGGGACCGGCAGACGCTGGTCGGCGGCATCTACGGGGTGGCGATCGGAACGATGTTCTTCGGCGAGAGCATGTTCAGTGGCGCCAGCGGCGGCTCCAAGATCGCCCTGGCCGCGCTGGCATCCAGGCTTCACGGCTGGGGCTGGGCGTTGATCGATGCCCAAGTGAAGAATCCGCACCTGCTGCGGATGGGCGCCGAACACCTGCCGCGCGCGGCGTTTCTGGAGCACGTCCGCCACGCGGTGCGCCATGACGGCCGTGAAGGCCCGTGGACACAGGCGGTCGGACGCTTGCCGGCACGGCGTTTGGCCGGGGGTTAACACAAACTTTGCAAGCTGGACCCGTCACGCGTAAAATACCGCGCCTTAGGCCCAGCGTGGCCGTTTTCTGAACCGCACAGGACTACATGTCGAAAGACGATTCCATCGAGTTCGAGGGCACCGTCAGCGAGACGCTGCCGAACACCACTTTCCGCGTTCGTCTGGAAAATGGGCACGAAATCATCGCCCACATCTCCGGCCGCATGCGCAAGAACTACATCCGCATCCTCACCGGTGACCGGGTCAAGGTTGAAATGACCCCGTACGACCTGACCAAGGGTCGTATCACCTACCGCATGAAGTAAGCGGTCGGCGCGTTGCGCCACTTCGACAAGGCCAGCCCTGGTTGCTGGCCTTTTGTCATGCCTGCAATCTGGCCCTGCCGGAGGTCATCGTGACCGAACTCACCGTGACGTCGGTCAGCCCTGCTTGCGGCAGATTCGCATCTGCATCCGTGGCGGCATCGTGGGACCCGATCCAGTCCGGATCGCCATCCCCCTGCCCCGCCATGAACATGCTCCCGCTAACCACTCTGCTCGTCGCCGTTGTCGCGTCCACCAGCGCACTGCCCGCGCGCGCCGCCGACACCCCTTCCGCCGCCAGTGACTGCGTCCAACTGGGCAGCGATCAGCAACTGGTGCGCGCCGGCGCGTCGCGCAACATCCTGCTACGCAATGGCCAGGACCACTACGTCGTGCATTTCCAGGACGACTGCTCGGCAGCGGGCTACTCGCGGAAACTGAGCTTCTCCACGGACGGCCAACAGGGCCTGCTGTGTGCCGCTGGGCGCAGCCAGCTGCACACCGACTCCAGCCGCTGCACCGTGGCGCAGATCGAGCCTGTCGACGAGGCCACCTTCAAGAAGAAGGCCCGCCAGCGCAGCCGCTGACGGCGCATATGACGCATATGACAAGGGGGGCCGAAGCCGCCCTTGTCATGAAGGGCATCACCGCGCAGGCGCAACCAGTGGCAGCACCCGTGGCTGCTTATGTTGCCGCGCCAGCCAGAGATCGTAGTTGGATTGCAGCCCCATCCAGAAAGACGCCGTACTGACCCCGGCCATTTCCAGGCGAATGGCCAGATCAGGGCTGATGCCCGCCTTGCCGTTCAACACCCGCGACAATGCCACCCGCGACATTGCCAAGCGCTCGGCCGCTTCGGTCACCGAGAGATCCATCGGATCGAAGACCATTGCCTTGATCGTCTGCCCTGGATGTGGGTGGTGATGAATCATGCGCAGCCTCAGTGATAGTCCAGGTAGTCCAGCAGCTCCACGTCGCCACCGGTGAAACGGAAGGTGATCCGCCAATTCCCATTGACCCATACGGACCAATGCCCCTTCAGGTCGCCCCGCAGCTTGTGGAGGCGCAATCCAGGCATGGCGAGATCCCCGGGCGCCGAAGCCGCATCCAGGATCGACAGGATCATCAACACCCTGCTGGTGTGACTATGCCGGATCCCGCTGCTGATGCCGGAACGGTAGAGGCGCTCGAGACCCTTGTGGCGAAAGCCGATGATCATCACTGTATCCCGTATCGTTGCGCGATACAAATGAAGCAACACCCCATCGCGCTCACGGAACAGCATCGATGCCTCCGCACCCTTCCAGCAAGGCCGCAGGCGACAGACCCAGAACAACAAGGGCGGCCGAAGCCGCCCTTGTCATTTCAGGTCCACCGGGCCAGGCCCGGTGTCAGCTCACTCCACAGTCGCCGGCAGCAGGCGCTCCGGTTCGGCCTGGGTCTCGACCACCAGCTCGTCGTCGCGGACATCGATGTTCACCTTGCCGCCGTTGACCAGCTTGCCGAACAGCAGCTCGTCGGCCAGCGGACGCTTGATCTTGTCCTGGATCACGCGGGCCATCGGGCGCGCACCCATCAGCGGGTCGAAGCCGTGGTGGGCCAGCCAGTCGCGTGCGGTCGGGGTGGCCGACAGGCTGACGTGCTTGTCCTGCAGCAGCATCTCCAGCTCGATCAGGAACTTGTCGACTACGCGCAGGATGTGCTCGAAGCCCAGCGCCTGGAACTGCACCACCGCGTCGAGGCGGTTGCGGAATTCCGGGGTGAAGCTGCGGCGGATGGTCTCCATCGCGTCGGTGGCATGGTCCTGCTTGGTGAAGCCGATCGAGCGCCGCGAGGCCTGCGCCGCGCCGGCATTGGTGGTCATCACCAGCACCACGTTCTTGAAGTTGGCCTCACGACCGTTGGTATCGGTCAGCACGCCGCGGTCCATCACCTGCAACAGGATGTTGAAGATGTCCGGGTGCGCCTTCTCGATTTCGTCCAGCAGCAGCACGCAGTGCGGCGTCTTGACGATCTTCTCGGTCAGCAGGCCGCCCTGGTCGAAGCCAACGTAGCCCGGAGGCGCACCGATCAGGCGGCTGATCGAATGCGGCTCCATGTACTCGGACATGTCGAAGCGGACCAGCTCGATGCCCAGCTGCAGCGCCAGCTGCTTGGTCACCTCGGTCTTGCCGACACCGGTCGGGCCGGCGAACAGGAAGTTGCCGATCGGCTTTTCCGGATTGCCCAGGCCGGAGCGTGCCAGCTTGATCGCCGAGGACAGCGTCTCGATGGCCGGGTCCTGGCCGAAGATCACCATCTTCAGGTTGCGCTCCAGGTGCTGCAGCACATCCTTGTCGGTGGCGCTGACCTGCTTGGTCGGGATGCGCGCCATCTTGGCGACGATCGCCTCCACTTCCTCGACGTCGATCAGCTCCTTGCGCTGGCCTTCCGGCAGCAGGCGCTGACGGGCACCCGCCTCATCGATCACGTCGATGGCCTTGTCCGGCAGCAGGCGGTCGCCGATGTGCTTCACCGACAGGTCCACGGCCGCCTGCAGCGCTTCGTCGGAATAGGTCACGCCGTGGTGCAGTTCGTACTTGGACTTCAGCCCCTGCAGGATCTCGTAGGTCTCGCCAACGGTCGGCTCGACGATGTCGATCTTCTGGAAGCGGCGGGCCAGCGCCCGATCCTTCTCGAAGATGCCACGGTATTCCTGGAAGGTGGTCGAGCCGATGCAGCGCAGCTCACCGGAGGCCAGCGCCGGCTTGATCAGGTTGGAGGCATCCATGGTGCCTCCCGACGCCGAACCGGCACCGATGATGGTGTGGATCTCGTCGATGAACAGCACCGCATTGGGCACCTTCTTCAGCGCGGTCAGCACGCTCTTCAGGCGCTTCTCGAAGTCGCCACGGTACTTGGTGCCAGCCACCAGCGCGCCCAGGTCGAGCGAATAGATCACCGCGTCGGCCAGCACGTCGGGCACCGAGCCCTCGACGATGCGGCGGGCCAGGCCCTCGGCAATCGCGGTCTTGCCCACGCCGGCCTCACCCACGTACAGCGGGTTGTTCTTGCGGCGGCGGCACAGGACCTGGATGGTGCGCTCGATCTCATCGGCACGGCCGACCAGCGGGTCGATGCGACCGGCCCGGGCCTGTTCGTTGAGGTTGCTGGCGAACTCGGTCAGGGCATCGCCCTTCGGCTCACCCTCCCCGCCTTCCATGCGGCTCTCGCCCTCGGAGGAAGAGGACGGCTGCTCGCCCTCCTCACCCAGCTTGGCGATGCCGTGGGACAGGTAATTGACCACATCCAGCCGGGTCACGTCCTGCTGGTTGAGGTAATAGACGGCGTGCGAGTCCTTTTCGCCGAAGATGGCGACCAGCACGTTGGCGCCGGTGACCTCCTTCTTGCCCGAGGACTGCACGTGGTACACGGCCCGCTGCAGCACGCGCTGGAAGCCCAGGGTCGGCTGGGTATCGCGGCCGTCATCTTCGGCCAGGCGGGACACGGAAGCCTCGATGGCCTGCTCCAGCTCCTGGCGCAGGCGTTCGGCGTCGGCACCACAGGCCTTCAGTACGGCCTGGGCGGACGGGTTGTCGAGCAGTGCCAACAGCAGGTGTTCGACCGTCATGAACTCATGCCGGGCCTCACGGGCGCGCTTGTAGCACTGGCCGATGGTGTGTTCGAGGTCTTTGCTGAACATGGATTACTCCGGCGGCAGATGGGGACAATATGCGGCCTGACTACGCGATTTCCATCACCCTAGCGGATTGCTGCGTTCAGATGGCGTTAGCAGTGCGAATCGCTTGATCTTCATTCACTCCAGGACAGCCCACCCAGCATGAGCGAACCCTACCTGAGCCGCTGGCGATTGCGGCGTGATGGCCCGGCCATCGAAACGCCCCATGCCCAGCTCTGGCCGGTGCTGACCGCCGCCGGCGAACCGGCGATGCTGAAGGTCAGCAGCGAAACCGAAGAGCAGAACAGCCATCGCCTGCTGCGCTGGTGGGACGGTGACGGCGCCGCCCGCCTGCTGGCCCACGAGGGACCGGCGATCCTGATCGAGCGTGCCGGCGGCGACTCGCTGCGGCAACGTTCGATCGACGGCGACGATGACGCCTGCACCACCCTCCTTTGCCAGGTCCTGCAGCGGCTGCACCGGCCACGGAGCGCGCCGCCAGACGACCTGGTCTGCCTGCGTAGATGGTTCGTCGACCTGCTGCAGCCAAGGGCGGCGCTGCCACCACTGCTGGAACAGTGCAGATCGCTGGCGGAAGGCCTGCTGCAGGAAGAACGCGAGATCCGGCCGCTGCACGGCGACCTGCATCACGACAACGTGCTGGATTTCGGCGCGCGTGGCTGGCTGGCGATCGACCCGAAGCGGCTGCTGGGCGACCGCGCGTTCGATTACACGACGATGTTCAGCAATCCGGACCTGTGCGGTGCCGGCATCCATGTGGCCACCCGGCCCGAGCGCTTTGCCGCCCGTTTGGAACAGGTCAGCGCACTGGCCGGCCTGGAGCGCACGCGCCTGCTGCGCTGGATCGCGGCCAGCACGGCGCTGTCGGCAGTGTGGTTCAGGGATGACGGCGACCCGGCCGACGTGGACGAGGCGGTGGCGCGGATGGCGCTGGAGGCGCTGGCGGAGGGGTGAGCCAGGGTTCTGGTAGATGCCCACCTTGGTGGGCACGGCCGCCCGGGATCGATACAGGCCTCATGCTCTGGTAGGTGCCCACCCTGGTGGGCACGCCCGGCCGGTGCCGATACGCCCGGACGAGAACCGGCAGCAGGTCAGGCCTTTTCCATCGTGCACAGCAGCGGGTGCTGGTTCATCCGCGAGTATTCGTTGACCTGGGCGACCTTGGTCTCGGCCACTTCGCGGGTGAACACCCCGCAGACGCCGCGGCCGCGGGTATGGACGTGCAGCATCACCTGCGTGGCCTTGTCCAGGTCCATGCTGAAGAACTGCTGCAGCACATCCACCACGAAATCCATCGGGGTGTAGTCGTCGTTGAGCAGCATCACCTGGTAGAACGGCGGCGGCGCCACTTCCGGGCGCGCGGGCTCCACGGCAACGCCGTGCTCGTGCTGGGAATCGGGGGAGGACTCATGGGGCATCCACCCATTATAGAGGCAGCGCCGGGCCTGCGTCGGCCCGCCGCAGATTGGACGGCACGCACGCCCACCGTCACAATTGCACCTTCTTTCAACGTTGCTTCACAGGATCTTCATGAAAA
Organism: Stenotrophomonas sp. AG209; assembly: GCF_003550055.1. Classification (NCBI taxonomy): domain Bacteria; kingdom Pseudomonadati; phylum Pseudomonadota; class Gammaproteobacteria; order Lysobacterales; family Lysobacteraceae; genus Stenotrophomonas; species Stenotrophomonas sp. AG209. Next base: position 238,486 of record NZ_QXDB01000001.1, on the reverse strand, counting down.
GGACCCTTCTCTCCGCCCTGCTGATCGCCCTGGCCGCTGCCGGCTCTGCCGCCGCCGCGACCAGTGCCGACAAGTCCGTGGCCCGCCACCTGGACAAGCTGGGCTACACCTACGAAGTCGACGAGGATGGCGACTACCGCATGGTCTTCGACGTCGAGGGTGATCGCACCCAGATGGTCTACGTGCGCTCGGCGGTGGAAGATTTCGGCAGCCACAACATCCGCGAGATCTGGTCGCCGGCCTACAGCACCAAGACCAAGCAGTTCCCGGTGGCCGTGGCCAACCGCCTGCTGGAAGATTCGCAGGACGCCAAGATGGGCGGCTGGGTAAAGCAGGACACCACCGCCATGTTCGTGGTGAAGATCGACGCCGATGCCACCGCCGACCAGCTCAGCGACGCCATCGATGCGGCCATCCGCACCGCCGACGCGATGGAGCTGGAACTGACCAAGAAGGACGAGTTCTGAGTTGAACGCCACGCCGGACCCGCGCTGGGCACCGCACGCCACCGTCGCCACGGTGGTGATCGACGGCGGCCGCGTGCTGCTGGTCGAGGAGACCATCGACGGCCGCCAGGTGCTGAACCAGCCGGCCGGCCACCTCGAGCCGGGCGAAAGCCTGGCCGAGGCGGCCCTGCGCGAGACCCGCGAGGAAACCGGCTGGACCGTGCAGCTGACCCATTTCATCGGCTGCTACCAGTGGACCGCCGGCGACGGCACTACCTTCCTGCGCTTCTGCTATGCGGCGCGCCCGGTCTCGCATGACCCGGCGCAGCCGCTGGACACTGGCATCGACCGCGCGCTGTGGCTGACCCCGGCCGAGCTGCAGGCCGCCGGCGAGCGCCAGCGCAGCCCGCTGGTCTGGCAGGTGGTGGCCGATTACCTGGGTGGCCAGCGCCATCCGCTTTCGCTGGTCCGGGAGGTCGCATGAGCACTCCGCGTGTAATGGTGGGCGTCTCCGGTGGCGTCGATTCCTCGGTCGCCGCCTGGCGCCTGGTACAGCAGGGCGAGGCCGTGGCCGGCCTGTTCATGCAGAACTGGGCCGACGACGGCAGCGGTGACTGCCGCGCCGAGGATGACCGCCGCGATGCGGTAGCCGTCTGCGGCCTGCTGGGCATTCCGTTCCACTTCCGCGACTTCTCCAGCGAATACTGGCAGGGCGTGTTCGAGCACTTCCTGGCCGAGTATGCGGCCGGGCGCACCCCGAACCCGGACGTGCTGTGCAACCGCGAAGTGAAGTTCAAGCACTTCCTGGATGCCGCCCGCGAGCTGGGCGCCGAGCGCATCGCCACCGGCCACTATGCGCGGGTGACCCAGCGCGGCCACCAGTGGCTGCTGCTGCGCGGCGCCGACCGCTCCAAGGACCAGAGCTACTTCCTGCACCAGCTGGGCCAGGAACAGCTGGCAGCCACCCTGTTCCCGATCGGCGACCTGGAAAAGAGCGACCTGCGCCGGATCGCGCGCGACGTCGGCCTGCCGACCCACGCCAAGAAGGATTCCACCGGCATCTGTTTCATCGGCGAGCGGGATTTCCGCGAGTTCCTCGGCCGCTACCTGCCGGCCAAGACCGGCCAGATCCTCGACCCGGCCGACGGCAGCGTGATTGCCGAGCATCCGGGCGTGTTCTATTTCACTCTGGGCCAGCGCGAGGGCCTGAACATCGGCGGCGTGCGTGGCCGCCCCGCCGCGCCGTGGTACGTGGTCGGCAAGGATGTGGCCAGCAACGTGCTGTACGTGGACCAGGACCGCGACAGCCCATGGATGCTGTCCGACCGCCTGCGTTCGGAAACCGCGCACTGGATCGCCGGCTCACCGCCGGCACGGCGCTTCGAATGCACCGCCCAGACCCGCTACCGCCAGCCCGACGAGCCGTGTACGGTCGAGGTGCTGGACGATGGCAGCGTGCTGGTCACCTTTGCGCGCCCGCAGCGCGCCGTTACCCCTGGTCAATCGCTGGTGCTGTATGACGGTGATGTGTGCCTGGGCGGCGCGGTGATCGCCGCCACCGATGCGCCGCTGGAACAGCGCCTGCGCACCACCCCTTCCCCTTTTGAGGTAATCGCTGCATGAGTTTCACTGTCGACGACCGCGTCCTGGCCCTGGCCGGCATTGCCCAGGCCCTGCAGCAGGTACGCCGCATCGCCGATACCGGCCATTCCGACGCCGCCGCCGTGCGCACCGCCGTGGACAGCGTGTTCCGCGTCGATGCGTCCTCGCCGCAGGAGGTGTTCGGTGACCGCCATGCACTGAAGGCCGGACTGCGCCTGCTGCACAACTACTTCCGCAGCCAGGGCCAGGACCCGATCCTGCCCAAGCTGGCCCTGTCGGTGCTGCAGCTGGAGCGCCGCTTCGTGCAGGACGGGGCGACCGTGAACAAGGTCGCCTCGGGCATCGAGCGCGCCCAGCGCCAGGCCGTCGAGCTGGGCGACAGTGGCCACCCGGACGTACTGGCCAATCTGGGCGGCCTGTATGCCGACACCATCAGCCACCTGAAGCCGCGGGTGATGGTGCAGGGCAACCCGCACTACCTGGGCCAGGCCGGTGTGGTCGCCGAGATCCGCGCCCTGCTGCTGGCCGCGGTGCGCTCGGCGGTGCTGTGGCGCCAGCTGGGCGGCAGCTACTGGGACTTCCTGTTCAGCCGCAAGGCGATGATCGAGGCCGTGGACCGCCAGCTGGCATGAGGCCATGGGGTCAGAGCCCTTCTCCATGGAAAAGGGATCCGACCCCGCTTGACCCCGAGTTGCCCGGCAGCGCCGGAAAACCGGCGCATTCAGAATGCACTTCGAGGCACATCGACGTTAAAGAGAAAGGGGGTACGGCCGATACATCCTCCGTGCACCTCCCGAGAACGTCCATGTACTCACGCATTTTCATCCGTCTGGCCGCCCCCCTGGCTCTGACCCTGCTGCTCCCCTTCGCCATCGGTTTCGAATGGCCGGCCGCCCTGCGCTGGGCGATCCTGACCACGATGACGCTGAGCTGGCTCGGCTTTGCGTGGTGGACCACCCGCGCCCAGGCGCATCGCTCCCCGGAACATGCCCGTGTCCTGCGTGAGCAGGACCAGCTGCTGACCGAGCTGCGCAGCTTCGTCGGCAACGAAATCGACGGCTCGCGCGGCGAAGTGGAACGCGCCCGTGACCTGATCCGCCAGGCCGTGTCCAGCCTGGGCGGCAGCTTCGATGCGATGAACCGCAAGTCGCGCCAGCAGAGCCAGGCCCTGTCGCGCATCGTCGACCGCGCCGGTGATGAAGGCAATGCCGGCCTCGACGTTGCCCGTTTCGCCCAGCACGCCAGCCACCGCATGGAACAGCTGGTGGAAGCGCTGGAACAGGTGAGCGGCCAGAGCAGCACCACCGTGCAGCACATCGACCAGATGGCGCAGCACCTGGATGGCATCTTCGCGCTGCTGGAAGACGTCAAGTCGATTGCCGACCAGACCAACCTGCTGGCCCTGAACGCTGCCATTGAAGCTGCGCGTGCCGGTGAAGCCGGTCGTGGCTTCGCGGTTGTCGCCGACGAAGTGCGCAACCTGTCCGAGCGCTCGACCACCTTCAACGAGCAGATCCGCAAGCTGGCGCACAGCTCCAAGGACGCCATCGCCAAGGTGCGCGAGACGGTCTCGCACATGGCCTCGCGTGACATGGACCGCTCCCGCGAAGCGCGCCAGGAAGCAGCGGCAATGCTCGACAACGTCGCGCAGATCAATGCCTCGCTGGGCGACGGCATGCGCGAAGTCTCCGAGTGCGCCCGTTCGATCGACGGCAGCGTGGCCGAAGCCGTGCGCGCCCTGCAGTTCGAAGACATTGCCACCCAGGCGCTGGGCGGCGTGCACACCCACCTGGACCGCCTGACTGCGATCAACCGCGAAGCGGTGGCCCTGCAGGAACTGCTGCACCGCAATGGCGGCGTGTTCGACGAAGAGATCGCCACCGCCCTGCAGCGCACCGGCAGCCGCCTGCGCGAACTGCGCAGTGAGTGGGAGCGCCCGCCGCACAAGCCGGTCGCCCAGCAGACCATGGGCGCTGGCACGGTCGAGCTGTTCTGATCCTGATGTCCGCTGCCGTTGCCGGCAGCCCGCAAGGCCCCGGTTCGTCCGGGGCCTTTGCCTGTAGCCTGCCGTTGGATGCATCCTGTACGCGCACCATGACCCTGATCCGTGCCCTGCCCTCCCTCGCCGACACCGACCGCCCGCGCAACGCGAGCGTGCGTGAGCAGCTGCAGCAGCTGGAAGAGGTGGCACGCGAGGAGATCCGTGAGCTGCAGCAGCTGGCGGATGCGCGGCCTGGCCCGTCGCGGGCGGATGAGGCGCTGCTGGGACTGGCGTGGGACCTGGGGTTGGATGGGGAAGCGCTGAAGTAGATCCACGCCACGCGTGGATGGCGTTCACCGCCACCCGTTCCACACCCATGGCATGATCCACCCACGCCCCCTACGGCTGGACACGGAGTGTCGTCGCATGAGCACCACGTTCATGACCTGGCTGGGATTTGCTGCGATGGTGCTCATCGCGGTCACCTTCACCTGGCGTCCCGCCTACGCCACCTTGCGGCCGCCCCGGCATCGACCTGTCGCGTTCCTGTTCGGCAGCCTGTTCTTCATGCTGATGGCCTTTCTGTGCGCCTGGATGGCGGCAAGTGCGATCAATACCGGGCATGTCCATCTAAGCCACCACCGCGCCGGCACCATTGATGCATGGCGGGAGATCGAACCGGTGACGTATTGGCTGATCATCGTGGCAGCGTACGTGTTCGGGCTGCTGATCGCCAGCTATTCCATTGCAGGCATTGCGTTGATGAACCGGTAGATCCACGCCATGCGTGGATGGCTTTCATCCGCCGGTGTGACGTCTGGCCCTCGCCGCAACATCCGCGCATGGCGTGGATCTACCGGGGTGGCGAAATCGTTGTGGCATGATGCCCCGGTCCCGCTCATGGAAGACCGATGGCCATCGCCCTGATCGCAGTGCTGCTGATCGAGACCGTCCTTCTGATGGCTTGGGTGGCCGGCTATTTCAGCTGGGGCATCACCCTGTTCAATGAGCGCATCTCGGCGTCACCGGCCATGCAGGCCCGGCTCTCGCTGGGAAGCCTGGAACGTGACCTGCCGCAGGACAAATGGCTGCACCTGGCCTTCCATGCGCTCCCCGACGGCAGCATGGCATTCCGCGAGAGCTTCGCGCCGAGCTTCGGCCTGCGCTACTTCCCGGTGATGCGCGGTCGCATCGTACTCAACGCGCGACGGCACGAGGTGCGGGTGATCGGCCTGTGCAGCTGGTTCGTGGCGATCCTGTCACTGCTGCTGTTGCCGCTGGTAGCGATGCGCCCGATGGTGGCGCCCATGCTGCTGGTGCTGCCGCTGTTCCTGGCCAGCTATCTGGTCCAGAAGCGGCGCTACGCGGCCATCGTCGAGGCGCTGCGCATGCAGTTGAAGGCGGAGTTTCCGAGGTAGATCCACGCCATGCGTGGATGATCGCGAGGTGCCGGCATCCGTGCCGACCAACGGTCGGCACCCACCAGAGCAGGTGCCTGTATCTGAAGTAGACCCACGCCATGCGTGGATGATCGCAAGCGCGGGCATCAGTGCCGACCAACGGTCGGCACCCACCAGAGCAGATGCCTGTATCTGAAGTAGATCCACGCCATGCGTGGATGATCGCAAGCGCGGGCATCAGTGCCGACCAACGGTCGGCACCCACCAGAGCAGGTGTCTGTATCTGAAGTAGATCCACGCCATGCGTGGATGATCGCGAGCGCGGGCATCCGTGCCGACCAACGGTCGGCACCCACCAAAATCGGCACCCACCAGAGCCGGGCTACACCAGCGTCCGGCTGTCAGCGCACCAGTACGGCTTCGCTGCTGGCGTCGGTGCGCACCGGTGCCGGGTGCTGCTGCCGCAGCCATTGCGCCAGGTCACGCGGGCTGAGCGGGCGTGAATACAGGTAGCCCTGGATCTCGTCACAACCCTGCCGGCGCAGCATGTCTTCTTCCTGGTGCGTTTCCACACCCTCGGCCACCACCTTCATGCCCAGCGCGTGGCCCAGGTGCACGATGGCCTGGGTGACTTCGGCCGTGCCTGAGTCATGCAGCATGCCCTGCACGAAACTGCGGTCGATCTTCAGGCGCCCCACCGGGAATCGATTGAGGTAATTGAGGTTCGAGAAGCCGGTACCGAAGTCGTCCACCGCCAGCGGCACGCCGTGCCGTTCCAGCACATCGAAGCAATGGCGCAGGATGTCGGTGTCACGGATCAATGCCGACTCGGTCAGCTCCAGCTCCAACCGCTGCGGCGGCCAGCCATGGGCATGGCAGATCTCGATCACGCGTTCGGCGAAGCCACGATCACGCAGCTGCACCGCCGATACATTGACGGCGATGCGGTCGAAGCGCAGTCCAGCGCGGTCCCACGCGGTCGCCTGGCGGCAGGCTTCATTCAGCACCCAGTCGCCGATGCGCACGATCTCACCGCACTTCTCGGCAATCGGTATGAACTCGGCCGGGCTGCAGTAGCCGATGCCGGGCCGGTGCCAGCGCAGCAGGGCTTCGATCGCCGGCGGTTCGCCCTGGTGCGCGTGCAGCAGCGGCTGGTAGGCCAGGCTGAACTCTTCACGCTCGATCGCGCCATGCAGCGCGTGCTCCAGCTCCAGCTTGCGCTGGATGCGGGCCAATGCGTCCTGGCTGTAGTACTGGTAGGTGTTGCGTCCTGCTTCCTTGGCCGCGTACATGGCGGCGTCGGCGGCACGCAGCAGTGAATCGAAGTCGGTCTGGGCATCGCCCAGCATCGCGATGCCGACACTGGCGCCGACCTTCAACGTGGTCTCGCCACGGCGCAGCGGCTCGGCCAGCGAGGCAATCAGCTTGCGGGCGACATGCCCAGCGTCTTCCGGCTCGGCCAGGTCGCGCAGCACCACGATGAACTCGTCGCCACTGAAGCGGCCGAACAGGTCGTTGTTGCGCAGGTTCTGGTGCAGGCGGGTAGCGGCGGCCTTCAGCAGCGCATCGCCGGTGGCGTGACCGAAGCTGTCGTTGATGGTCTTGAAGCCGTCCAGGTCGATGAACAGCATCGCCAGCGAGGTACCACGGTCGCGCGCTTCCTCGATGGCTTCGGCGGTCTGTTCGCCGAGCAGCACACGATTGGGCAGGCCGGTCAGCAGGTCGTAGTGGGCCAGCAGCTCGATGCGCTCGTTGGCCTCGCGCTCGCGGGTGATGTCACGGAACAGCACCACGAAGCGCGGCGGCAGGCCATCACGACGATCCAGCTCGATCAGCACCTGCACCCAGACACGCAGGCCGGACTGGCGGTAGAAGCACAGGTCCAGCTGCTCGGGCAGGCCGCCGCCGGCGATGCGGACCAGCGCCGCCTCGAACGCATCGCGCGAGTCTTCGGTATACAGCGCCATCGCCTGATCGAGGGTGATCGGCTCCTTGCGCAGGCCATGGATGCGATAGCACTCCTCGGTCCACTGCATGTGCCGGGTCTGTACCTCGATCTCGCAGCCGCCGATGCGGCCCAGCGCGGAAACTCGGTTGAGCAGCTCGGTGCGCCAGCGGATCAACGCGTCGGTCTGGTGCTGCTCGGTGATGTTCTGCACCTGGCCGAGCAGGCGTTTGGGCTGCCCGTCCATGTCCAGCAGCGGCTGCATCCACAGGCGCAGATGCTGCGAAGGTTCATGGCCGCGGGTCAGCTCCAGCTCGAGATTGGCGGCCCGGCCGTCACGCCACAGGCGCCGCCATGCCGCGCGCAGCACTCCTCGGGAACGCGGGTGCAGCTGCTTCAGCCAGCGTCGCTGGCCGGGCACGGCGCCCTGCTCCAGCGCCAGCAGCGAGCGCAGCTCCGGCGACCACCAGAAGTGGCCGCTGTTGGGGTCGAACGACCAGCTGCCCATGCTGGCGATGCGCTGGGCCTCGCTCAGGTGCAGCTGCTGTTCCTGCAGCAGCGATTCGAGCTGCTTCTGCTGCTCGATATCGGTATGTGTACCGACCATGCGCAATGGCTGGCCATCGGCGGTGCGCGCAACCACACGGCCGCGATCCAACACCCAACGCCACTGCCCGTCGGCCTGGCGGAAGCGGAACTGCGCACTGTACTGCTCGCTGCGCCCACGCAGGTGCTCGTCCAGCGCGGCACGCACCTGGGCGATGTCCTCGCTGTGCACCCGCGACAGCATTTCGGTGGCGGTCTCGTCGCCCAGCGCCGGCGTGCGCGCCACGCGGTCACTGGGGATGTCCCAGTCCCACAGGCTGTGGCCGGCGCTGTCCAGTGCCAGTTCCCAGCGCCCACCACCGTCGACCGGCACCGGCTCGGGAATGCTCAGGGTGAACGCCAGCAGATTGCCGGCGCCGTCGTGCACGGCGCGCAGGTGACCGTCGTAGTGTCCACGCGGGCCACCCGGCAGCGTGCAGGCCACGATGCCGCCATCGGCCGCCATCAGGCGCAGATCTTCCAGCATCGGCGCATAGGCAGCCACGGTGGCTGGCAGGCCATGCTCGCGCGCAGCCGGGTTGGCCGCCAGTGGGCGCCCGGTACGGTCGACGATGACCAGCGCCGACGCAAGCGGGTGCTGCAGCAGGCTGGCGATGATCCCTTGGTCCACGCGATCTTGCTCCGGATGACACGCCCGTCAGCGGGGCACGCAGTGGTTAACGGCGCCTGCGGCGGATAATTGAGTGGTCACGGCACGCTGCGGGGTAAGATGACCGGCGCCCCTTTCACCCGCCCCGTCCATGCCCGCAGAACCGACCGGCAACGCCCCAGTTCCCGACCCGCGGATGGCGCAGGCGCTGAGCCGCGACCGGCGCCGGGTGGTGCTGAGCTACCTGGCGATGGCGCTGGCCTGGATGATCTCCACCGACAGCGTGGTGCAGGCGCTGGTGCCGGACCCGCAGCAGGCAGCCCTCTGGCAGGGCCTGAAGGGTTCGTTCTTCGCGCTGGCCAGCGCGGGCCTGCTCTATCTGCTGCTGCGCCCGCTGGCCGAACACGTGCTGCATACCCATGCGCGCCAGCAGGCCTCCGAGCTGCGCCTGCGGCAGATGTTCGAGGGCAACCCCGGGCCGATCCTGGTCTACGACCTGGACACGCTGGCGATCCTCGATGCCAACCCCGCCGCCTGCAGTGCCTTCGGCTGGGACCGCGACGAGCTGCTGGAACAGACCATCGACGCCCTGTGGCCGCCGGGTCAGGACCAGGCGCTGCAGACCAAGCTGGAGGCGATCCGCGAAGCACCCGAGGAGCTGTGCATCCTGCGCGCCCAGTTGCAGCTGCGCGATGGCTCGCTGCGGCAGATGGAACTGCGCTCCAACGCCATCAGTTACGACGGCCACAACGCCCGCCTGCTGATCGCCATCGACCGCACCGCCGAGGACCTGGCCCAGCTGCGCCGCGACCAGGCGCTGGCCCGGGTGGAGGAAGCCCATGAGCTGGCCCGCATCGGCGCCTGGGAGCTGGATCCATCCACCGGGCTGGGCCGCTACTCCAACCAGGTCTATCGCCTGCTCGGCCGCCGCCCGCCCGAGGCCCGCCGTTGGCACCGCTTCGACGAGCTGCTGGTGCCGGCCGACCCGGCCACGGCCACCCAGACCGAACAGCTGCTGGCCGAACTGTGCTGCGGCGAGCCGGTGCAGGTGGACGTGCTGCTACCGCTGCTGTCGATGGACGGCCGGGCATTGATGGTGCACCTGCGGGCGGCCAGCGGTATCGACGAAGCCGGCCGCAACCGTGTGCTGGGCACGCTGCAGGACGTGACCGAGCGCGAGCAGTCGCGGCGCCTGCTGCGCGAGCGCGAGGAACAGTTCCGCGAGCTGGTGCGGGTACTGCCCGACGGTGTGGTGATCCTCTCCGACGAGCATGTGCTGTACGCCAACGCCTGGGCCGCCGGCCTGTTCGGCTACGGCAGCCACACCCTGCTGGGTGAGCCGCTGTCGGCCCTGGTCGCTGCCGCCGACCTGCCGCGGGTGCGCAGCCAGCTGCGTGCCGGCCAACCCCACCTGGGGCCCGGCCACAGCAGCGTGGTGGCCATGCAGCGTGGCGACGGCCGCAGCTTCCATGCCGGCCTGGCGGTGGGCGAAGTGCGCTACGGCGGCCGCGACTGCAAGCTGCTGATCGTGCGCGACCTGAGCGATTCCGAACGCACCCGCAGCGCGCTGGAAACCAGCAACCGCGAACTGCAGGCGATGGCCGGGCGGCTGTTCTCGCTGCAGGAGGACGAGCGTCGTGCGATCTCGCGCGACCTGCACGATGACATCGGCCAGGCCATCACCGCGATCAAGCTGTCGGCGCATGCGGCGCAGGATGAGGACGATCCGAAGCGCCGTGGCGAGGATCTGGCGCAGATCGTCAGCCTGGCCGACACCACCGTGGCCAAACTGCGCGACATCTCCACCCTGCTGCGCCCGCCGCAGCTGGATGCACTGGGCCTGGAGGCAGCGCTGAGCTGGCAGGCGCGTGTGCTGTTCCGCTCTTCGCCGGTGGAGCTGCTGGCCGAGATCGAGCCGTTGCCACATCGCCCCGACAACAGCATCGAACAAGCCTGCTTCCGCATCGCGCAGGAAAGCCTGACCAATGCGCTGCGCCATGCACGCGCCAGCCAGGTACTGCTGCAACTGCGCGACGTCGGCCAGCGCGGCCTGCACCTGCAGATCCGCGATGATGGCGAGGGCTTCGATCCGGACGGCCCGCGCGGCCTGGGCCTGATCGTGATGCGCGAGCGCGCACAGAGCGTCGGTGGCCACGTGCGGATCGAATCCGCGCATGGCGAAGGCACCCTGATCGACGTCCACCTCCCCTACCAGGCGGCCAGCATGGCTGCCGTCGATTCACCGGAATACTGAGCCTATGTGGAATCCCAACCTGCCCCCGGTCAGCATCGATGATGCCCCCGACCGCCTTGGCGCCGGCAACCCCGAGCTGCAGGCGATGGTTGCCGAGGCGGCCTCCGGCGGCATCTCACTGATGCTGATGCACGTGGACATCGACCACTTCGCATCGGTCAACGAGAACATGAGTGCCGAAGTGGGCGACCAGGCGCTGGTACTGGTGGCGCAGCGCCTGCAGTCCTACCTGCGCGGGCGCGGCAAGCTGTGGCGGCATGGCAGCGACGAATTCCTGATCGCGGTGCCGCGCACTGCGGATCTGCCGCTGCCGGAAGATTTCGCCGAAGAGATCCGCCAGCAGATGGAGCTGCCGTTGTCAGTGCTGCCGTACACGCTGTTCATGACCGGCAAGCTGGGCGTAAGCCTGTGCCCGGAGCATGCCAGCAGCACGTCGCGCCTGCTCGATCATGCCGAGGATGCGCTGTACCAGGCCGCCCGCGAAGGCGGCAATGCCGTGCGCATCCATGCGGTGGACACCCCGCCGAGCGCGCACAGCGAGAGCATCATCGCGCGCCAGATTGTCGATGCCATTCCCAATGGCGAGCTGAAACTGCGCTACCAGCCGCTGGTGAGCGCCCGCGACGGCCACGTGGTGGGCATGGAAGCGCTGCTGCGCTGGCAGTCGCCGACCCTGGGCATGCTGGTTCCGGAGCGCTTCATGCGCACCGCCGAGCGGCTGGGCATCATCGTGCAGATCGGCACCTGGGTGCTGGAAGGCGCGTTGAAGCAGGCGCGGTTGTGGCGCGACCAGGGCTTCGATGACTTCACCATCGCGGTGAACGTATCCACCCTGCAGCTGCTGCGGCCGAACTTCTTCGCCGAGGTGATGTCCCTGCTGCAGGCGGCGGGCGTACCTGCGCAGATGCTGACGCTGGAAATCAACGAGAGTGCGTTGACCAACAACGTCAATTTCGTCCATGAAACGCTGGCCAACCTGCGCAACGAAGGCATCAGCCTGAGCCTGGACAACTTCGGCACCGGCGACTCCAGCCTCAGCGCGCTGGTGCGCTACCCGGTGGACAAGCTGAAGATCGACCGCAGCTTCATCAAGAGCGCGCCGGCCGGCAACCGCGAGGCGGCCATCGCCCGCGCGATCATCGCCATGGGCCACCAGCTGGGCATGACCGTGATCGCCAACGGCGTGGAATCGCAGGCCCAGCTGGGCTTCCTGCGCCGCAACGACTGCGATGTGTTCCAGGGCTACCTGTTCGGCGAACCGATGTCGGCCGATGCCGCCGGCATGACCCTGCGCCGCCGCTACCTGCGTCCGGAAGCCTTCGCAGAGACGCGCCCGGACCGTACGCTGCTGCTGCTGGACGATGAGGAGAACGTGCTGCGCTCGCTGGTGCGCCTGTTCCGCCGCGACGGCTACCGCATCCTGGCGGCCGGCAACGTACGCGATGCGTTCGATCTGCTGGCGATCAACGACGTGCAGGTGATCCTGTCCGACCAGCGCATGAGCGACATGAGCGGTACCGAGTTCCTGGGCCGGGTGAAGATGCTGTACCCGGATACGATCCGCCTGGTGCTGTCGGGCTATACCGACCTGAACACGGTGACCGATGCGATCAACCGCGGCGCGATCTATCGCTTCCTGACCAAGCCGTGGAACGACGACGAGCTGCGCAAGCACATCCACCAGGCGTTCCGCACCTACGAGGAACAGCGCCGCAGCAATGCCGGGCCGGCGCCGGTGGAAACCGGCGATGGTGGCGAGGATCGGCCGCTGCGGTGATGATCCCCTCCGGTAGAGCCGGCCGCTGGCCGGCTGCTCTGGGGTGCCTGGCTGGATGAGGTTGCCGGCCAGCGGCCGGCACTACCAGGTGCGGTCAGCGCGGCTGCTTCACCGGCAGCACCACGCGGAAGCGCGAGCCCACGCCCGGGGTGCTGTCCAGGTCGATGCGGCCGTGGTGCTTGTTGATGATGCTGTAGGAGATCGACAGGCCCAGGCCGGTGCCGCTGCCCACCGGCTTGGTGGTGAAGAACGGGTCGAAGATGCGCTGGCGCAGTTCCGGCGAGATGCCGCCGCCGGTGTCTTCGAATTCAACCCACACGTGATCGCCATCGACGCCGGTGCGCACGGTGATCGTGCCGCGCTCGGCGATGGCATGGCCGGCGTTGAGCAGCAGATTCATGTAGACCTGGTTCAACTCCGACGGCAGGCACTCCACCAGCGGCAACTGGCCAAACTCGCGCACCAGGGTGACCTTGTACTTGAGCTCGTTCCAGATGATGTTGATGGTCGATTCCAGGCCCGCGTGCAGGTCGACCAGCTTCCACGATTCGTCGCGGCCGGAATACGAGAAGTCCTTCAGGTCACGCACGATGCGGGTGACACGCTCGATGCCTTCGCGCGATTCCGCCATCAGCTGCGGCAGGTCGCGGCTGATGAAATCGATGTCCAGGCGGTCACGGATGTCGTCGATTTCCGGAATCAATGCCTTCGGGTCCGGCGCGCGCAGGGCGCGCTCGTAGGCTTCGATCACGGTGAACAGGCTGCGCAGGTACTCCTGCAGGCTGCCCAGGTTGGAGTGCACGTAACCGATCGGGTTGTTGATCTCGTGCGCGACGCCGGCGGCCAGCTGGCCGATCGAGGCCATTTTCTCGGACTGCAGCAGCTTTTCCTGGGTGCCATTGAGGCGCAGGTAGGCCTGGCGCAATTCGGCGTGGCGCTGCTGCAGTTCGCGCTCGTAGTCTTCCTGCCCTTCGATGTGGCGGAACAGGGCCAGGAAATGCCCTTCGCCGACCGGGCCATGATGGTACAGGTGGGCGATGACCACGCCCTCGCCCAGCGGCAGGCTGCCATTCCAGTGGCCGTGCTGGCGAGCCTGTTCCAGCGCATCGGGGGGCAGCAGTTCGCGCAGCCGCTGCGGCGGCGGCAGCCCGCCGTCCTCGCCACTGGCCAGCAGGTTCTGCGCGGCCGGATTGGCCAGGGCCACCTGCCCGTCATCGGTGAACAGCAGCAGGCCTTCGCGCAGGCGCTCAAGCAGGGCCTGCAGCACCGGCTGCGGCGGAAGGGGGGCGGTAACCAGGGCGTTGGCAGCGGACACGGCAACTCGGGGCGTTCGAACAGGCGCCCAATATACGCGGTCATGCAGCGGGCTTCAGCCCGCCGGGAGGAGTTGTGCGACCGCCGTCGCGTCAGGCGACGGCGAGTGGCCGGCCGATGCTGACCGTGTGCGACTGGCCCTTGGCATCGTAGGCCGAGGCGTCTTCGGTGCGGCCGAGCTGGCGCAGCGCCCAGTTCACCTCGCGGCGGCGGCGCGACAGCAGCACGCCGTTGGCGCGGTTGCGCTCGGCCAGTTCCTGCAGCTGTTCGCCCTCGCCCACCGGTGGCGCGCCTTCCAGCGCACGCAGCGCTTCCAGCTTGGCGCCAGTGGCCCGGATCAGGGCGTGCACGTCGTGCTCGACCAGGGCCTGGCGCTCAACGTCCAGGGCCTGGGCGAGACGCTGCAGCGGCTCGCTCATCGCCGCAGTCATCCGTGCAGCTGCTGGTCCAGATCGAGCATGCGCGATGCGATCGCGTCCGGATTGATCTTGTAGGTGCCGTTCTGCAGCGACTCGCGCACGGCCGCCACGCGCTGGGCGTCGATCGCCGGGGCGGTGGTCAGCTCACGCTCGATGGCCTGCAGATTGGTGGCCTCGCCGGTCAGGCGCAGGCTGTCGGCCGCCTCGACCGGGCGCGCCGCCGCATCGGTGCTGACGCCGGGCTTGTTGGCCGGGGTCGTCACGCTGCGCAGTGCCTGGGGGACCTGCAGGTTGCCGTCGATTTTCTGGCTCATGGGGTGTCCTGGAGTTGCCGTTCACAAGGGATAACGGCCGCAGGGCCGTGATCTTTAGGGATATTTTGCGGTAATTCAACGCGCCACGATTACGTCACCTGCGGCATCGACCGTGCCCTGCACGATCCGCCGCGAGGACAGGTTCTCGACCGAAACCCGTTCGTTCTCACCCGCATCACCCATCGCACGGCCGGCAATGCGGACCTCGACCGAGCCGCGGCGCGACACCAGGGCCACATTGTCTCCTCGCTTGATGAGACGCTGGACCACCAGATCGTTGTTCGACAGCAGGGCTCCGGCCTGCAACGGACGGCGGGCGATGCGGCCGATCGCCGCATTGGGATCGGACAGCACCGCGCCGGCAATCCGGGCAGCGTCACGCTGGGCAGTGGTGATATCGGCGGCAGTGAGGGTTTCTCCAGTGCCGATTCCGCGGTTGAGCACCAGCACGGTCTGGTTGCGCCGCACCTTCACCGGCACGAACAGGCGCCAGCCGCCCGCATCGGGACAGCTGACCTCCACCGTGGTGTTGGCCGTGGGCTGCACCTGCAACGCGCCGCCGCATTTCGGCAGGCGCAGCGCATCGGCCACCTGCGCCTCGCCTTCACTGCCGGCCGGCAGTGTCGACAGCGCCGCGGTGCGGATGCTGGCCACCGGCTGCCAGTCCGCAGCGGTCGCCCACGGCGCGGCCACGGCGAGCGCGATGGCGAATAGGGATGTGACCCGGCGCATGGCGCCTCCTGTCGAAAGGATCTGGCCCAGGTGCGTGCAAGGGGTGTGCCAGATCGACGGGGCCGCCTTTTGTAGAGTCGAGCATGGCTCGACGCTGCAAAAGCGCTCAAGTTCCGTACCCACCACGCCGATACAGCAGCCATGTCCCATGACCTGCTCAACCGGATCGACCAGCGGACCCGACTGGCCGGCCACAACCGCCTGGCGCTGCTGCTGTTCCGTCTCGGCGGACGTCAGCTTTTTGGCGTCAATGTCTTCAAGGTGCAGGAAGTCCTGCGGCGCCCGGAGCTGTTCCAGGTGCCCGGCCTGCCCAGCCAGTTTTCCGGCGTGGCCGACGTGCGCGGCCGCTCGGTACCGGTGCTGGACCTCGGCCTGGCGATCGGTCACCCCGAGCGCGAGCCCGATGCGGACACATCGCCGGGCTACCTGGTCGTCACCGAATTCAACCGCTCGATCCAGGGCTTCCTGGTCAGCGGCGTCGAACGCATCGTCAACATCGCGGTGGAAGACATCCACCCGCCGCCGGAGCTGGGCGCCGAGTCGAGCTACCTGACCGCGGTGACCCGCTTCCAGGGTGAGCTGATCCAGGTGATCGACGTTGAGAGCGTGCTGGCCGATATCGCCCAGGTGCGCGGAGAAGCGGTACTCGACCCGGCAATGGCCATGCCCGCCGATGGCCCGCAACTGCAGGTGCTGGTGGTGGACGACTCGCGCGTGGCCCGCCAGCAGATCCGCAGCGTGCTGGACCAGCTGGGCGTGGGTGCCACCCTGCTTTCCGACGGCAAGCAGGCGCTGGACCACCTGCTGCAGGTCCACGCCTCGGGCGAGAACCCGGCCGAGCGCTATGCCATGGTCATCTCGGACATCGAGATGCCGGCCATGGATGGCTACACGCTGACGACGGAAATCCGGCGCCACCCGGGCCTGGCCGGCCTATACGTGCTGCTGCACACCTCGCTGTCGGGCGTCTTCAACAACGCCATGGTTGAGCGCGTGGGTGCCAACGCCTTCGTCGCCAAGTACTCGCCGCACGAGCTGGCCGATTTCGTGCTGGACCGCCTGCGCAAGGTCGCGCTGGCGGCGTAAGGCCCGCCGAGGGGTCGGATCCCGGAACGGGCTCCGACCCCGCATCGCAATGCGTCAACCACGGGGTCAGAGCCCCTGCGGGGATCTGACCCCACGCCTTTGGCACACCCCTTGCAGCTTCCCGGGCAACGTTCCCGTGGGAGTGCACCGTGCGCAACCTGATTACCGACTACCTGGGCGTCCACGCCCAGGCCATGCCGTTGCGCGAACAGCGGATGAAGCTGATCGCCAGCAACCTCGGCAATGCCGACACTCCCGGCTACAAGGCCCAGGACCTGGACTTCGATGCCGCCCTGCGCCATGCCCAGGGGCAGGATGCCAATGGCCTGATGGCCACCACCCATGAGCAGCACTACGAGATCAGTAGTGGCCTGAACCCGTTCCAGATCGCGCGCGAAGGCGTGCAGCCCAGCCTGGACGGCAACACCGTCGACCCCGATGCCGAGCGTGCCGCCTATGGCCGCGCCGCACTGGAATACCGCGCCTCGCTCAGCTTCGTCGAGAGCAAGGTGCGTTCCATGCTGACCGCGATCACGGGGCAGTAAGCCATGAGCAACCTGCCGATCTTCGATATCGCCGGCTCCGCGCTACAGGCGCAGTCGGTGCGCATGAGCACCATCGCCTCCAACCTCTCCAACGCCGACACCGTCGCCGGTTCCGCCGACGCCGTGTACAAGCCGCTGGAACCGATCTTCCAGGCGGTCACCAGCAAGAGCGATCCGAACATCACCTCGGTGAAGGTGAAGGAGATCACCCAGAGCGAGGCCGCGCCGATCAAGCGCTACGAGCCGGGCCACCCGCTGGCCGACGCCGATGGCTACATCTACCAGCCCGACGTCGATCCGGTGGCGCAGATGGTCAACCTGATCTCGACCTCGCGCAATTACCAGGCCGGCGTGGAGATGTTGACTACCGCCAAGGAACTGGCCCTGGCCACCCTGACCATGGGCCGCTGAGGCCCGCAGCACCGGATACCGCCATGACCACCGCCGTCAACAACCAGACCAGCCAGGACGTCTATTCCGCGCTGGGCCTGAACGCCCCCAACAGCAACGCCACGAAAAAGAAGAACACGCTCGACCAGGCCGACTTCCTGCGCCTGATGACCGAGCAGCTGCAGCACCAGGATCCGCTGAAGCCGATGGACAACACGCAGATGGTCGCGCAGATGGCGCAGATGTCCACCGTGCAGGGCATCACCGATCTGAACAAGACGGTGAAGGGCTTCCAGGAATCGATGGCCAGCGACCAGGTGCTGCGTGGCGCGGCGCTGGTTGGCCACCAGGTGCTGGTGCCGTCGGAAAAGCTGGTACTGGAGAAGGAAGGCAATGTCGAAGGCACGGTGGCCGCACCGTCGGCCGGCATCATCACCGTGGATATCACCGATGCCAACGGCGCCAAGGTCACCTCGCTGAGCGTGGAAGCCAAGGCCGCCGGCGAAACCGCCTTCCAGTGGGACGGCAAGGATGCCAATGGCAAGCGCATGGAGCCGGGCAAGTACTCCGTCGTCGCCAACCATGTCGACACCGCCGGCAAGAGCACCAAGCTGTCCACCTACGTACAGGCGCCGGTGGAGAGCGTGACCGTCGGTTCCGACGGCCTGTACCTGAACCTCAAGGGCCTGGGCACGGCCCCGATCGACTACGTGCTCCGCGTCAGCTGAGCCGCACATTCCGCATCAACCAGGAGCATCCCATGGGCTTCAATGTCTCGCTGTCCGGCATCAATGCCGCCAACACCGACCTGAGCGTCACCGCCAACAACGTCGCCAACGTCAACACCACCGGCTTCAAGCAGTCGCGCGCGGAGTTCGCCGACCTGTTCGCTTCGACCAGCTACGGCCTGTCGAAGAACCAGACCGGCTCGGGCGTGCGCGTTTCCAACGTCGCCCAGCAGTTCATCCAGGGCCACAACGAGCAGACCGGGCGCAGCCTGGACATGGCCATTTCCGGTGAAGGCTTCTTCACCATGAACATGAATGGTTCGCGCGTGTACTCGCGTGCCGGCAACTTCCAGACCGACTCCGCCGGTTACGTGGTCAATCCGCAGGGTGCGCGCCTGCAGGTGTTCGCACCGAATGCCGATGGCACCAACTTCGATGCCGGCCGCCTGGTCGACCTGCAGCTGCTGACCACCGACAGCCCGCCGAAGCAGACCAGCGAAGTGAAGGTTGGCTTCACCCTGCCGGCCAACGCCAAGCAGCCGACCGTGGCGACCTTCGACCCGGCCGATTCGAACAGCTACAACCACTCCAGCGGTGGCATCACCGTGTACGACTCACTGGGCGTGAGCCACATCCAGGTCTCGTACTTCGTGAAGGGCGCCAACCCCAACGAATGGACCGTGCGCAACTATGTCGATGGCCAGCCGGCCGGTGCACCGACCCCGGTCACCTTCGACAACAGCGGCAAGCTGGTCGCACCGGCCAACGGCAAGGTCAGCCTCGGCACCTTCACCCCGACCACCGGTGCCGGCCAGTTGAACATGACGCTGGATATCAGCGGCTCGACCCAGTACGGCGAGAAGTTCGCGCTGCGCAACACACAGCAGGACGGCTATGCCGCCGGCAAGCTCAACGAAGTGACTGTATCCGAATCCGGCGTGGTCTACGCGCGCTATTCCAACGGCGACGACAAGCCGCTGGGCCAGGTCGCACTGACCACCTTCAACAACACGCAGGGCCTGGAATCGAAGGGCAACAACCTGTGGGTGGAGACCTTCGAATCGGGCACGCCGCGCACCGGCATGCCGGACACCTCCAACCTCGGCAAGATCCAGGCCGGCTCGCTGGAAGCGTCCACCGTCGATCTCACCGAGCAGCTGGTCAACATGATCACCGCGCAGCGCAACTTCCAGGCCAACGCGCAGATGATCACCACGCAGGACCAGATCACCCAGACCGTCATCAACATCCGTTGATGAGCTGCTGACCCTGTCACGGAACTCCCCGCATGGATAAAGCCCTTTACGTGGCGATGACCGGTGCCCGCGCCTCCCTGCAGGCGCAGGGAACGCTCAGCCACAACCTCGCCAACTCGGACACCCCTGGCTTCAAGGAAGCGCTGGCCAACACCGAAGCCTTCCCGATCAAGGGCCCGGGCTTTGCCTCGCGGGTGGATGCGCTGCACGTCGACGCCGGCTTCAACCGCCGGCCCGGCGCGCAGCACATCACCGGCAAACCGCTGGATCTGGCGCTCCAGAGCGGCACCTGGCTGGCGGTGCAGTCCAGCGATGGCAGCGAAGCCTACACGCGCGGCGCGGCCTTGTCGGTGACCCCGAACGGCCAGCTGGTGACCTCCGGCGGCCGCACGGTACTGGATGACAACAACAACCCGATCGCCATCCCGCCCTACCAGGCGATGGAGATCGGCGGCGACGGCACGATCTCGATCATCCCGCAGGGTGAAGGCCCGCAGACGATGGCGCAGATCGGCCGGATCAAGGTGGTGCAGGCGCCGGACGAGCGCCTCGAGCGTGGCCTGGATGGCCTGTTCCGCAACACCGACCCGCGCCAGCCGTTCGCCCCGGCGCAGGGTACCGCCGTGCACAGCGGCCAGCTGGAAGGCAGCAACGTCGATGCCGCCGGCGCACTGGTGCAGATGATCCAGCTGCAGCGCCAGTACGAAATGCAGGTGCAGGTGATCAAACACGGCGACGACAACGCGCGCAGTGTCAACAGCCTGCTGCGCCTGGGCAGCTGACGGAATTCCGGCGCCGCCCGGGCGTGGCGCTGGCACACCGCTTGCACACCCGTTACCAAGGGCCGCATCGCGCGGCCGGCTTCACCCAGACAGGACACCGAAGATGAACCAGGCATTGTGGATCGCGAAAACCGGACTGGATGCGCAGCAGATGCGCATGTCGGTGGTTTCCAACAACCTCGCCAACACCAACACCACCGGCTTCAAGCAGGACCGTGCCAGCTTCGAGGACCTGCTGTACCAGCAGGTACGCCAGCCAGGCGGCTCTTCGTCGGCGCAGACCCAGCTGCCGACCGGCCTGCAGCTGGGTACCGGTGTGCGCGTGGTCGCCACCGCCAAGAATTTCGAACAGGGTGGCCAGCAGCAGACCGGCCGCGCGCTGGACGTGATGGTCAACGGCCGCGGCTTCTTCGAAGTGCAGATGCCGGATGGCAGCTCGGCCTATACCCGTGATGGCTCGTTCAAGATCAACCAGGACAGCGAGCTGGTCACCAACAGCGGCTACCCGGTGCAGCCGGGCATCCAGATTCCCGAGGGCGCGCAGTCGGTGACCATCGGCAGCGACGGCACCATCAGCGTGAAGATGGCCGACAACGCTGCATCGGTGGAAGTGGGTGCGCTGACCCTGACCGACTTCGTCAATCCGGCCGGCCTGCAGGCACGCGGCGAGAACCTGTTCCTGGAAACCACGGCATCGGGCCCGGCACAGAACGGCAACCCCGGCCTGAACGGCCTCGGCACCGTGGTGCAGGGCGCGCTGGAAGGCAGCAACGTCAATGTGGTCGAAGAGCTGGTGTCGATGATCGAAACACAGCGCGCCTACGAAATGAATGCCAAGGCGATCTCCACCACCGACTCCATGCTCGGCTACCTCAACAACAAGATCTGACCGGCCCAACCGGGAAACCGCCATGTCGCCCCTTTCCAGACTCCTCCGCACTGCCCTCGCCTGCACCGTGGTCGCCCTGCTCGGTGGCTGCGTGATCGCCGGCGACGTGCGCCCCTACGCGGCGATGGCGCCGATCCAGCCGATCATGCCGCCGCAGGCCGCGCCGACCGCCGGTGCGATCTACGCCGCCGGCCCGACCCTGCAGCTGTACTCGGACCGCCGCGCACGCGATGTCGGCGACCTGCTGACCATCACCCTGCTGGAAAACACCACCGCGCAGACCAGTGCCAACACCGCCACCAACAAGGAATCCAACCTGAGTCTGGGCACCCCGTCCATCCTCGGCGCACCGGTCACCCTGGGCGGCAAGGACATCCTCAGTGCCACGGCGGCGGGCAAGCGTGACTTCACCGGCAAGGGCAACAGCGCGCAGAGCAACCGCCTGCAGGGCAGTGTCACGGTCACGGTGATCCAGCGCCTGCCCAACGGCAACCTGGTGGTACAGGGGCAGAAGAACCTGCGGCTGAACCAGGGCGATGAACTGGTGCAGGTGCAGGGCATCGTGCGCCCGGGTGACATCAGCCAGGACAACACCATTCCTTCCAGCCGCGTGGCCGAAGCCCGCATCGTCTACGGCGGCCGCGGCCCGGTCGCGCAATCCAACGCGATGGGCTGGCTGAGCCGCTTCTTCAACTCCGGCCTGACGCCGTTCTGAGTATGGCCATGAAACTCTTCTCCTCTTCTTCCTGGCAGCGACGCATGGCGTCGCTCTACTGTGGCGTGTTCATGGTCTTCGCGATGGTGGCACCGGCCAGTGCCGAGCGCATCAAGGACCTGGCCCAGGTCGGCGGCGTGCGTGGCAATGCCCTGGTGGGCTACGGCCTGGTGGTCGGCCTGGACGGCAGCGGCGACCGCACCAGCCAGGCGCCCTTCACCGTGCAGAGCCTGAAGAACCTGCTCGGCGAGCTGGGCGTGAACGTGCCAGCGAACGTCAATCCGCAGCTGAAGAACGTGGCGGCCGTCGCCATCCATGCCGAACTGCCGCCGTTCGCCAAGCCGGGCCAGCCGATCGACATCACCGTGTCCTCGATCGGCAACGCAGTGTCCCTGCGTGGTGGTTCGCTGCTGATGGCCCCGCTGCGCGGCGCCGACGGCCAGATCTATGCCATCGCGCAGGGCAACCTGATCGTCGGCGGCTTTGGTGCACAGGGCAAGGATGGCTCGCGCGTCTCGGTGAACGTGCCCAGCGTCGGCCGCATTCCCAATGGCGCCACGGTTGAACGTGCCCTGCCCGATCCACTCGCCAATGGCGGCGACATCACCCTGAACCTGCACAACAACGATTTCACCACGGTCTCGCGCATGGTCGCCGCGCTCAACAATGCGTTCGGCGAGGGTGCGGCACGTGCGGTTGACGGCGTGACCGTGGCGGTGACTGCGCCAACCGATCCGGGCGCACGCATCGGCCTGCTGGCGCGCATCGAGAACCTGGAGCTGACCCCCGGCAGCGCCCCGGCCAAGGTGGTGGTCAATTCGCGTACCGGCACCGTGGTCATCGGCCAGCAGGTGCGGGTCGGCCCGGCGGCGATCGCGCATGGCTCGCTGACGGTGACGATCCAGGAGAACACCAATGTCAGCCAGCCCAATGCCCTGTCCGGCGGCCGCACCGTGGCCAGCCCGCAGTCGACCATCACCGCCACCAACGACGGCAGCCGCATGTTCAAGTTCAGCGGCGGCACCACCCTGGACGAGATCGTGCACGCGGTGAACGCCGTGGGCGCGGCACCGGGCGACCTGATCGCGATCCTGGAAGCCCTGAAGCAGGCTGGCGCATTGAGTGCCGAGCTCGAGGTGATCTGACATGCGCATCAATCCCGCATTCGACCTGCACCCGGCGCAGCAGAACGACCCGGCCAAGATCGACAAGGTCGCGCGCCAGCTGGAAGGCCAGTTCGCACAGATGCTGGTCAAGAGCATGCGCGATGCCAGCTTCGGCGACTCGCTGTTTCCCGGCGAGAACAAGATGTTCCGCGACATGTACGACCAGAAGATTGCCGAGGCGATGACCCGCGGCAAGGGGCTCGGCCTGTCCGGCATGATCACCCGCCAGCTGTCCGGCCAGGCCGCCGAAGGCCCGGCGCTGGATACCCGCGTGGACCCGGCCAAGGCCAGCCGCGCCTATCAACTCAACGCGCCGGCCAAGCCCGCACCCTCGCTGCCGCTGGAAGATGGCAGCCAGGCCGTGCGCATGCTGCAGCAGATGGCGGCCGGCGCACAGCACGGCGCACAGGCAGCGCTGGCACCGATGGAGCAGGCGCTGGACCTGATCGCCGGTCGCGAAAGCAGCAGCCTGCACCGCTCGCTGGGCACCGAAGATCCATACATCGGCAACCTGCAGGGCCAGGACTGGTCCGCCAACAACGACCAGTGGTCGGCGACGGCCAGCAATCGCGGCACGGCCATCAGCCCGGCCGATGCGCTGGCCACCCGCACCGCCGTGGCCCAGCTGGGCGCGCACACGCCGGAAGGTTTCGTCGCCAGCATCTGGCAGCACGCGCAGAGCGCGGCCAGGGAACTGGGCGTGGATGCCCGTGCGCTGGTTGCCCAGGCCGCATTGGAAACCGGTTGGGGCAAGCGCCACATCCGCCAGTCCGACGGCAGCACCTCGCACAACCTGTTCGGCATCAAGGCCACCGGCTGGAGCGGCCAGCGCGTTGAAGCCGGCACCCACGAATACGTGGATGGCGTGCGCCGCAACGAAACCGCCAGCTTCCGCGCCTACAGCTCGCCGGCCGAAAGCTTCGCCGACTACGTGCGCCTGCTGAAGACCAGCCCGCGCTACCAGCAGGCCCTGCAGGCCGGCACCGATGTGCAGGGCTTCGCCCGTGGCCTGCAGCGCGCCGGCTATGCCACCGATCCGCGCTACGCCGCCAAGATCGCCGCGATCGCCGGTGGCCCGACCATCGAGCGCGCCGTGGCCGCCGTGGCCGACGCCGGCTCGCGCCTTGGCCAGACCTTCGCCAGCACCGCGACCGCGGCGCTGGGTATCACTCGTCGTTGAGGAACACCATGTCCAGCGTACTTTCCACCGGTACCGGTGCCCTGCTCGCCTTCCAGCGTGCGTTGGCGACCACCAGCCACAACGTGGCCAACCTCAATACGCCCGGCTACAGCCGGCAGAAGGTCAACTTCGCCACCGCCGATCCACAGAACTACGGCTATGGCACGGTCGGCAACGGCACCCGCATCACCGACATCCGCCGCACGGCCGACCAGCTGGCGATCTCGCGCCTGCTCGACAGCAGCGGTGAACTGGCGCGCCTGAAGCAGCTTTCGGGCATGGCCGACCGCGTCAATGCGCTGGTTTCCGACCCGGCCACCAATGTGGCCGGCGTCTGGTCGAACTTCTTCGATTCGGTCAGCGGCCTGTCGTCCAACGCGGCCGGCACCGCCGACCGCCAGAGCATGCTCGACGGCGGCAAGGCGTTGGCCAACCGCTTCGTGCAGCTCAACACCCACCTGAACAACCTCAACAGCGAGGTCAACAACGGCCTGCTGGCCGGTGCCACCGAGGTCAACCGCCTGGCGCAGGAAATCGCGCAGATCAACGGCGCCATCGGCACCAACATCGCCTCTGCCGCACCCGACCTGCTCGACCGCCGCGACCAGCTGATCACCCAGCTGATCGGCTACACCGGTGGCACGGCGGTGATCCAGGACGGCGGCATCATGAATGTCTACACCGCCGGCGGCAACGCGCTGGTGGTGGGTACCACGGCGACCAAGGTCACCACCGTGGCCGACCCGTACCAGCCCGAGCGCCTGCAGCTGGCGCTGGAGACCCAGGGCAACACCATCCGCCTCGACCCGAAGGCGGTTGGCGGCCAGATCGGTGGCCTGCTGGAGTTCCGCGACACCGTGCTGACCCCTGCCCAGGCCGAACTGGGCAAGCTGGCGGTGGGCCTGGCCGAAACCTTCAACCAGGCGCACCACCAGGGCGTCGACCTGTATGGCCAGATGGGCGGGGACTTCTTCAACATCGGCAACCCGCGCGTCACCGGCAACAACAGCAATACCGGCACCGCCAGCCTCAGCGCGACCTACGGCGACCTGGGCAAGCTGGATGCGCAGAACGTGGTGCTGCAGTTCGATGGCACCAACTGGAAGGCCAGCCGCGCCGACACCGGCGCCAGCATTCCGCTGACCGGAACCGGCACCGCCGCCGATCCGCTGCTGATCAACGGCGTCAAGCTGGTCGTCGGCGGCACGCCGGCTGCAAATGACCGCTTCCTGCTGCAGCCGACCGCTGGCGTGGCCGGCAGCATGGAAGTGGCGATCACCGATCCGTCGCGCATCGCCGCCGCTGCAGCGGTGAAGGGCGCGGCCGCCACCGCCAATACCGGTACCGGCAAGCTGAGCGGCGTCACCGTCACCGATTCGACCAACGCCAATCTGCGCAATCCGTCGGCGATCGTGTTCACCTCGGCCACCACCTACACCATCGACGGTGGCCCGCCGCAGACCTACACGCCCGGCCAGACCATCAGTGCCAACGGCTGGAGCTTCGTGCTGGACGGTGCACCGAAGGTGGGCGATACCTTCAACATCACCCCGACCCCGGCCGGTTCGTCGGACAACAGCAACGCCTCCAAGCTGGCCAAGGTGGAAAGCGCGAAGGCGTTCAACGCCGGAACGGTGACACTGAACGGTGCGCTGGGTGGCCTGACCACCCAGGTCGGCGCCGCCGCACGCTCGGCCGAGTACTCGCTCGACGCGCAGCTGGTGATCAATGACAAGGCGCAGGAAGCCCGCGATGAAATCTCCGGCGTGAACCTGGACGAGGAAGCCGCCGACATGCTGCGCCTGCAGCAGGCCTACCAGGCCGCCTCGCAGCTGATCTCCACCGCCGACAGCATGTTCCAGACCATCCTGGGAGCCGTCCGCCGATGAGCAGCCGTATCTCCACCAGCATGATGTTCAACCAGTCCGTGTCGCTGATGATGGCCAAGCAGGCCAAGCTCAGCCACCTGGAGCAGCAGATCGCCACCGGCAGCAAGATCGTCAGCGCCAAGGACGATCCGGTTGCCGCCGGCACTGCGGTCGGCCTTGACCGCAGCCTGGCCGCACTGGACCGCATGAAGCTCAACGCCGGCAACGTGCAGAACCGCCTGGGCGTGCAGGAAAACACCCTTGCGCAGGTCAACGACCTGATGGCACGCGTCAACGATCTGACCATCCAGGCCAGCAATCCAGCGCTGAGCGCGGCTGACAAGAAAACGCTGATCACCGAAGTCAACCAGATCCGTGATGGCCTGCTGTCGCTGGCCAACGCCGACGATGGCACCGGTCGCTACGTGTTCGGTGGTACCAACGACGGCGACCCGCCGTTTGCCAAGATCAACGGCAAGGTGGTCTACCGCGGCGACCAGACCCAGCGCCAGATCGAAGTCGGCCCCGATACCTACGTGCGCGATGCCCTGCCCGGCAGCGAGATCTTCATGCGCATTCCCACCGGCGATGGCTTCGTTGACGGCAGCGCCGCGGCCGGCAACACCGGCAACGGCGTGCTGACCAACGTCACCCGCGATGGCAGCGACAGCTGGAACGGCCAGGGCTTCAGCGTCCGCTTCACCACCGGCAACCAGTACGAGGTGGTGGACGGTGCGGGCAACGTGACCGGCACCGGTACCTACAAGGCTGGCGACGATCTGGAAGTGAACGGTGTGCGCCTGCGCATCACGGGCGCACCGGCGGCGGGCGACAGTTTCAACGTACAGGCCGCCAGCAGCCGCGACATCTTCGCCACCATGGACAACCTGGTGGCAGCGCTGGGCGCCGACACCGGCACCACCGCGCAGATGACCGCGCAGCAGAACCAGCTGCAGAGTGCATTGCGCGACGTGGCACGCGCGTCCGAGCGGATGATCGATTCGCGTGCCGCAGGCGGTGCACAGTTGAAGGCGCTGGACAACGCGGCCGACATGCGTGAGGCCAATGGCGTGACCCTGAAGACCACGCTGTCGCAGATGCGTGACCTGGATTACGCCGATGCACTGAGCCAGTACCAGCTGCAGAGCACCGCGCTGCAGGCGGCGCAGACGATCTTCTCGCAGATGCAGTCGATGTCGCTGTTCAACAAGCTCCGCTGACGCTTCCCAAGCGCCACCCTCTGAAGGCCGCGATGCCCTGCATCGCGGCCTTTTTCGTTTCTGCGTGCCCATTCCATCGCGCTCGCCGGGCGTGGCCCGGCGCTTCCGGATAGGTGCCCCGGCGCATTTTCCGTGATTTCCCATCAAGCCCGGCCCTGCCCCGCCGATACCTTCATCAGCGCTGGTTGGGCATGCCCAACCGCCCCTTCCGGGGTCGCCTTCACGCCCGACCAAGGCTGAAAAACCCCGGAAAAACAGCTTCCGGCAACGAATTATGGCTCCAGCGGAATTCACGGCTAAAGGTTGTTGACAAAGCGCCGTTATTCATTTGGCAACAGCGAAGCACACAGCCACACAAAAAAACAGGCGGCGCTTCGTTTCATTCACCAACGGGTTCCATATAAGAGGAGACGACCCCATGGCACAGGTAATCAACACCAATACGATGTCGCTCAACGCTCAGCGCAACCTGAGCACCAGCGGCAGCTCGCTCGCTACCACCATCCAGCGCCTCTCGTCCGGCCTGCGCATCAACAGCGCGAAGGACGACGCGGCCGGCCTGGCCATCAGCGAGCGCTTCACCACCCAGATCCGTGGTCTGGACGTGGCCATCCGCAACGCCAACGACGGCATCTCGCTGGCCCAGGTCGCCGAGGGTTCGCTGAATGAAGTCGGCAACAACCTGCAGCGCATCCGCGAACTGGGTGTGCAGGCGTCCAACGCCACCAACTCGGCCAGCGACCGCAAGGCCCTGCAGGCTGAAGTGACCCAGCTGGTCAGCGAGATCGACCGCGTCGCCAAGCAGGCCGACTTCAACGGCACCAAGCTGCTGGACGGCAGCTTCACCAGCCAGCTGTTCCAGGTCGGCGCCAACGCCGGCCAGGCCATCGCCATCAACAGCGTGGTCAACGCCAAGGCGGATTCGCTGGGCGCGGCCACCTTCGCCAACGGCTACACCGGCACCAGCCTGGCAGCGGCCGACAAGGCCACCGCCGACACCACCTACTCCGGCCTGCAGGTCTCGGTAACCCCGCCGGGCGGCACCGCCACCACGGTCACCATCAGCGACTTCACGGTGAAGGCCGGCGAGTCGATCACCTCGGCCACCGCGGCGGCGATCAACAACAAGCTGGGTGAAACCGGCGTGGTTGCCTCGGTCAATGCCGGCGTCATCAGCCTGGCCTCGGTCAAGGATGGCCAGACCTTCGCCCTGGGTGTCAGCGCGGCGACCCCGCCGGCCGGCGCCACCGCCGCGACCATCGCCGGCCTGGGCCTGACCGAGACCAGCACCAACGGCGGCACCCTGACCGGTGCAGCGGCCAGCTTCGTCAAGGACCTGAACGTCACCACCGCCGAAGGCGCACAGAAGGCGATGTCGATCGTCGACAAGGCCCTGGAATCGGTCAACAGCGTCCGCGCCGACCTCGGTGCGATCCAGAACCGCTTCACCTCGGTGGTGGCCAACCTGCAGACCTCCTCGGAGAACCTGTCCGCATCGCGCAGCCGCATCCGCGATACCGACTTCGCCAAGGAAACCGCCGAACTGACCCGCACCCAGATCCTGCAGCAGGCCGGTACGGCCATGCTGGCCCAGGCCAACCAGGTACCGCAGAACGTGCTCAGCCTGTTGCAGCGCTGACATGAGCCGCCCCCGGGGCACGTCGGGGGCGTCTAGCCCAACTCACGTGCAACCGCTCAAGGACCTCTCCTCATGGCACAAGTCATCAACACCAATACGATGTCGTTGAATGCTCAGCGTAACCTGAGCACCAGCGGCAGCTCGCTGGCTACCACCATCCAGCGCCTGTCCTCCGGTTCGCGCATCAACAGCGCCAAGGACGACGCCGCCGGTCTGGCGATCTCCGAGCGCTTCGGCACGCAGATCCGCGGTACCGACGTCGCCATCCGCAATGCCAACGACGGTATCTCGCTGGCCCAGGTCGCCGAAGGTTCGCTGACCGAAATCGGCAACAACCTGCAGCGCGTCCGCGAGCTGTCGGTGCAGGCCTCCAACGCCACCAACTCGGCCAGCGACCGCAAGGCACTGCAGGCCGAAGTGACCCAGCTGGTCTCGGAAATCGACCGCGTCGCCAAGCAGTCGGACTTCAACGGCACCAAGCTGCTGGACGGCACCTTCTCCAGCCAGCTGTTCCAGGTCGGTGCCAACGCCGGCCAGGCCATCGCCATCGACAAGACCATCGATGCCAAGGCCGGCTCGCTGGGCACCTCGACCTTCGCCACCGGCGCAACTGCCGCCCTGGCCGCCAGCACCGATGGTGCCCGCTTCTCCGGCACCGTGATGGGTGTGGACATCGGCACGGTTGAAGTGAAGGCCGGCGCCACCACGGCTGATGCCTCCAAGGCCGTCGCCACCGCCATCAACGCCAAGATCGGCGAGGCCGGCATCTACGCCGAAGCCAATGCAGACGGCTCCCTGAAGCTGAGCTCGGTGAAGGAAGGCAAGGCCGTTGCCACTGCCGATATCGCCCTGATGCGCAGCGACTACGACGCGACCGCCAAGACCTGGGGTACCGCGGCGGCTGCAGGCGCCTACACCGCCGGCACCGATACCTCGGCCAACGTGCAGAAGCTGGACGTGAGCACCGTGCTCGGCGCCCAGCAGGCCCTGGAAGTGGTCGACAAGGCCCTGGGTGCAATCAACAGCACCCGTGCCGACCTCGGTGCGATCCAGAACCGCTTCACCTCGGTGGTGGCCAACCTGCAGACCTCGTCGGAAAACCTGTCGGCTTCGCGCAGCCGCATCAAGGACACCGACTTCGCCAAGGAAACCGCAGAGCTGACCCGCACCCAGATCCTGCAGCAGGCCGGTACGGCCATGCTGGCCCAGGCCAACCAGGTGCCGCAGGGCGTGCTCAGCCTGCTGCGCTGATCCACGGCAAGAAGGCGCCGCTACCGTCGGGTCGAACCGACGGTAGCGGCAACCGGGAAGCCACGATGCACGAAGGCGCGGGCCATGCCCGGCCCGGGATCACTCCCGAACCGGCTTGGCATCGCCCGCTCCTGCGGACCTCTCTTTCAGCGCTGTACCTTTGACTGTACGTACCGGGCGGCTTCGTCTCCCCCCGATTGTCAGTAGCCTGATCCCTCCCCTGCATTGGGGGAGGGCTTTTTGCAGACTCCCGGCAGCCCGCGGTGAACCTACCCGCACCCTGCCCCAACCCTCCTGCAACCCGCGTGCCAGAAACCGCGCCAGGCCATTGGCACGGCACATGCATCAACGAAGTCCTCAAGACCCAGCGGCGCAGGCCGCTATTTTCGTTGACGACGGGCCACCGCACGGCGGCCAGGCCCGGATACCAGGAGAAACGACGTGGCAGACTTTGGATACGGTGGCATCGGCTCGGGACTGGATATTTCCAGCATCGTCAACCAGCTGGTCGCAGCTGACCGCAAGCCCGCCGACAATGCGCTGAACCTGCAGCAGTCCAAGGCCAAGATGCAGCTGTCGTCGATCGGCACCGTCACTGCGGCGTTCGACAAGCTGAAGACGGCATTGACCGCACTGAAGGCCACCACCGCCTTCGATACCCGTACCGTGACCGCCACCGGCAAGGCCGGCCCGACCAACGCCGACGACGTGCTGACCGCATCGGTGGCGCTGTACGACGTCGGCACGACCAAGGCAGCGGCCTCCAACGGCACCCACCTGGTGGAGGTGAAATCCCTGGCCACGGCGCACAAGCTGATTGCCGACACCTCGTTCCCGAAGACCGACACCTTCGGCGCCGGAACCTTGACGCTGACCGTTGGCGTTGGTGACAAGGCCAAGACCATGAACGTGGCGGTGGAGGACGGCGATACGCTGACCACCATCCGCAACAAGATCGACGCCGCCGGCCGCAAGGACGGCGTGCAGGCCACGCTGATCAGCTCCGGCGACAACCAGTACCTGTCGATCGCCCAGGAAAAGACCGGCGCCGCCAATGCGATCAAGCTGGAGTACAGCGGCAGCGACCCGAAGCTGGGTGCACTGGTCGGCAGTCTCAAGCAGAACACCCCGGCGGCCGATGCCGAGCTGACCATCGACGGCGTGACGGTTGTCAGTGCGAGCAACACCGTGGCGGACGCGGTGCCGGGCCTGACCCTGAACCTCAAGATTCCCGG
The DNA here is from genome assembly GCF_003550055.1 of Stenotrophomonas sp. AG209. Taxonomy (NCBI): domain Bacteria; kingdom Pseudomonadati; phylum Pseudomonadota; class Gammaproteobacteria; order Lysobacterales; family Lysobacteraceae; genus Stenotrophomonas; species Stenotrophomonas sp. AG209. The sequence continues at coordinate 207,157 of NZ_QXDB01000001.1, read as the reverse complement.
CAAGAGCACGGTGGTGATCAGCACCGACACCGCCGCCGCGACCAAGGTCATGCAGGAGTTCGTGACCGCCTACAACGCGGCGATCACAGCGATCAATACCGAAACCAAGTACGACGCCAAGACCAAGGAAGCCGCCACGCTGACCGGCGACGCGCAGATGCGTGGCGCCTCCAGCCAGTTGCGCTCGGTGATGTCGGGGGTGTTGAAGGCGCTTTCCGCCGATGGCCTGGACCCGAAGGTGCTGGGCCTGCAGACGCGCGGCTATCCCAACGCCGACGGCACCCTGGTGCTGGACACCACCAAGTTTGCCGCAGCACTGGCCAGCCAGCCCGAAAAGATCCGCTCGGCCATCACCGGCGATACCGGCGGTGCAGGCACGCTGTACACGATGGTCGACGGCTACGTCAGCACCACGGTCGGCAAGGAGGGCGCGTTCGTCGCCCGCACCAAGGGCCTGAACACCACGCTGGACAACATCGACAAGCGCCGCAAGGATCTCGACACGCGCATGAAGAGCGTGGAAGAGCGTTACAAGAAACAGTTCCTGGCGCTGGACAGCCTGATGGGCAAGTTGCAGCAGAGCAATACCGCGCTGCAGCAGCAGCTGGCACAGTTGAACCGCTGACGATGCGTGCGCGGCACTCAAGTTTGCCGTGCAACGCACCGATAACGGACGCAACAGCAATCATCGCCGCGCCGTCGGAACCGATCCCCACGATCACCCGACGGCACCCCGCGCAAGGAGAATCACGAATGTACGGTTCCAGCCGTCAATATGCCGAGCAATACCGCCAGGTGGGAGTGACCAGTGCGGTCGCCGATGCCGATCCGCACAAGCTGGTGGCGATGCTGCTGGCTGGTGCGCTGGAGCGCGTGCGGCGCGCCCTGGCCAGCCTCGAGCGTGGCGACCAGGCCGGCAAGGGCAAGGCGATCGGCGAAGTCTGCGCGATCGTCGGCCACCTCAACGGCTCGCTGGACCATGAGGCCGGTGGCGAGATCGCCGGAAACCTGTCGGCGCTCTATGACTACGTGCTGCAGCGACTGACCGAGGCCAACCTGCACAACGACCGTGCCGCGCTGGATGAATCGCTGCAGCTGCTGGGCGAGATCGACAGCGCCTGGAATGCGATCCCGCACGAACAGCGCCGCCCGGCCGCGGTGGCGCCATGAGCCTGCACGAACTGCATGCGCAGCTGGATGCCTTCGAGAAGGCCTTGGGCGAAGAATCCCTCGACCAGGCCGACAGCCTGCTCGACGGCCACGACAGCACCCTGCACGCCCTGCTCAGCCAGCCGCTGACCGCCGCCGACCACGCTCCGCTGACGGCCCTGTTCGAGCGCCAGCAGAATCTGCTCGGCCTGCTGCGCCAGCGCCGTGATGCCGTGGCCGCACTGATGAACGACGGCCAGCGCTCCCTTCGCGCGGCGCATGCCTACCTGCAGGCAGAATCGCTGGCATGACCTCGCTGCCGACCACCTCGCTGCACCACCCGGCCGAAAGCGAGCTGTTCGACGAGACGCTCAGCTGCGAACTGGCCCTGCCGGCCGAGTTCCAGGCCGGCAGCGCGGCCGGCCGCACCAGCGGCGCCGAAGGCCTGCTGCGCAGCCTGGCGCTGGTCGAGGACAGCCGCGTCGACGAGCATGACGAACGCAACGAAGCCAGCCTGCAGCTGCAGCGCCTGGAAGCCAAGCTGGACCTGGCGATGGTGCTGCTCGGCCGGCTGGTGCGCCAGCAGGGCCAGGAGCTGACCCTGCGCCCGGTGCGCTGGTCGCGGCGTGGCATCCGCCTGCAGTTGGGCCCGCGCAGTGGCGCCACACCCGGCCAGGCCGGCGTGGTGCGCCTGCAGCCCAGCGACTGGCTGCCCGACCACATCGACCTGCCGGTGGAAGTCATCGCCGAGGCGGCCGACGGCAGTGGCGGCCACTTCCTGTGGCTGCGCTTCCAGCGCCTGGGCGACGGCCTGGAGATGGCGATGGAGCGGCACCTGTTCCGCCTGCACCGCCGCCAGGTGGCCGAGGCGCGCCGCGCACGTTGAAACCCGCCACCCTGGCACTGCACGGCCGACCCTTGGCGCGCCCGTTCAGCTAAGTTAAGGTGGACTCCCCTACACGGATCCGTTGCGTGCCTGTGCGAGTTCTCATCGTCGACGATCACACCCTCGTCCGCGCCGGCCTGGCGCGGCTGCTGCAGGGGTTTGCCGACGTGCAGCTCGTCGCCGAGGCCAGCAACGCCGAACAAGCCCTGCAACTGGCCCTGCAGCACGCACCGGACGTGGTACTGATGGACCTCTCGCTGCCCGGCCGCACCGGCCTGGAAGCACTCAGCGACATCCGCCTGCGCGCGCCCGGCACCCGGGTGGTGATGATGACCATGCACGACGACGCCGCGCACGTGCGCGACGCGCTGGATCGTGGCGCGGTCGGTTTCGTGGTGAAGGATGCGGCGCCGCAGGAGCTGGAACTGGCGCTGCGCGCCGCGCACGCCGGCCAGGTGTTCCTGAGCCCGCAGATCTCGGCCAAGATGCTGGCGCCCATGCTGGGCCGCGAGAAGCCCACCGGCATCGCCGCGCTGTCGCCGCGCCAGCGCGAGATCCTGCGCCGCATCGGCAAGGGCGAAAGCAACAAGGAAATCGCCGCCGATCTCGGCATCAGCGTCAAGACGGTGGAGACCCACCGCGCACGCATGATGGAGTCGCTGGGTTGCCGGCGCGCCAATGACCTGTTGCTGCTGGCCGCACGCCACCAGCACGAGCTGGAATGATTGCCTGCTAGTGGGGTCAGATCCCTTTCCTGTGGAAGGGGATCTGACCCTTGCCCAGCACTGCACCGGCGACGAATTCCCGTCACCCTGACAGGCCCCGACAGGAATCCGTGCACGGCGCACCGCGAACACGGCCGGTTCGGCACCACAAATCAATGACTTGGCGGCGGCCTTCGTCAACATCCCGCGCCAATGTGGGGAAAACCCCTACATCCTGTCGGGATATCTACGAAAGCCCTCAGGAACCCCCCGATTCCGCCCCCGCCGGATCAAAAGCAAGATGCGTTCCACAAGGCGCCGGGGAGCGGTGCCGGGGAACCACGATGAAGGCTGCACTCTCGACCCAGCTGGGCCAACAACTTCACCTCACCCCGCAGCTGCTGCAGTCGATCCGGCTGCTGCAGCTCGATGGCCTGCACCTGGAACAGGAAATCCAGCGCCTGCTGGACTCCAACCCGTTGCTGGAGATCGAAGAGGCCGAAGCGCCCGCGGCCGAGGCCACTGAAGCGAGTGCCACCACCCTCGACACCGCCGCCTTCGACGAACTGCCCGAGTCGTCGATGTGGGACGTGGCGGGTGCCAACTGGCAGGACGGTGACGACGACCGCATGGCGCGCATCGCCGCCGGCGAGTCGACCGACCCGCAGCTGCGCGTGCTGCAGCGCCTGTCGCTGGACATGGACGACCGCCAGCTGGCGGTGGCTGCGTTCTGGCTGGACCACTGCGATGAAGCCGGCTACCTGCAGGCACCGCTGGACCAGCTGCAGCTTCTCGCCAGCGCCCAGTTCGACATTGCCGCCGACGGCGTCGAAGCCATCCGCCAGCAGCTTCTGCACGGCGAGCCTGCCGGCATGGCCGCGCGGGACCTGCGTGAAGGCCTGCAGGCGCAGCTGCGCAGCCTGCACGGCGTGGTACCGGCCCGCCATCTGGCGGCCCGCATTCTCGATGGCGCGCTCGATGCGTTGGCCGCCCACGACTACCCCGCCCTCGCCCGCCAGCACGACGCCGAGATCGACGACGTGCGCGAGGCGGTGCGCCTGATCCTCTCGCTGCAGCCGCGCCCCGGCGACAGCCTGCTGCCCGAACGCAACGCCGTGGTGGTGCCGGACGTGGTCGCCTGGCACGCCGATGGGCAATGGAAGGTCGCGCTGAACCCGGCCACCAGCCGCCGCGTCTCGATCAACAGCCAGTACGAACAGGCCCTGGCCGAAACCAGCGAAGCCGCCCCGGCGCTGCGCGAGATGCTGCAGGAAGCGCGCTGGTTCAGCCGCGGCCTGTCGATGCGCTACGACACCCTGCTGCGCACCGCGCGGGTGATCGTCGAGCGGCAGGCCGCCTTCCTGGTCCGTGGCGAAGAGGCCATGGCCCCGCTGACCCTGAAGGAAGTGGCCGAAGAAATCGGCATGCACGAGTCCACCGTCTCGCGCATCACCACCGGCAAGTTCCTGCAGACCCCGCGCGGCACCTTCGAACTGAAGCACTTCTTCGCCGTGCGCCTGGAAGGCGCCAGCGTCTCCGGCCAGGCGGTGAAGGCCATGGTCCGCCGCCTGATCGACGCCGAACCGGCCGGCCGCCCTCTGGCCGACGAGGCCATTGCCGGCCTGCTGTCACGCCAGGGGGTGAACATTGCACGCCGAACCGTCGCAAAATACCGAGAACAACTGGATATCGCCCCGGCCCGCGAACGGCGCCGGCTCAGCGCCAGGCAACCCCAGCTGGCCCGGGTGGGCTGAAAAGGATGTTGGACATGAACAAGCTCACGGTCCTGCTGGTCGATGACCACGAGGGCTTCATCAATGCGGCGATGCGCCATTTCCGCAAGATCGACTGGCTGCAGATCGTCGGCAGCGCCGGCAACGGCCTGGAAGCGATCGAACGCTCGGAAACGCTGCGCCCGCAGGTGGTGCTGATGGACCTGGCGATGCCGGAAATGGGCGGCCTGCAGGCCACCCGCCTGATCAAGTCGCAGGACGATGCACCGTACATCGTGATCGCCAGCCACTTCGACGACGCCGAACACCGCGAACACGCGCTGCGTGCCGGCGCCGACAATTTTGTCAGCAAGCTGTCCTACATCCAGGAAGTCATGCCGATCCTGGAAGGCCTCAGGGAGGATCGATCGTGAGCGAATCGCGCATCCTGGTGCTGGACAACGACGCCGTGCGCGCTGAGCGCACCGTTGCCCTGCTGGAATTCATGGACTTCAACCCGCGCTGGGTTTCCGACGCGGCCGACTTCGACCTGGGCCGCCAGCGCCAGAACGACTGGATGGCGGTGATCGTCGGCAGCCTGGACGACACCGCTGCCAGCACGGCGCTGTACAACTGGCTGGGCGGCAGCAGCCTGCCGCCGCCGGTGCTGCTGGCCGATGGTGATGCCGCAGCGTTTGCCCAGCAGCACGGCCTGCACGAAGCCAACATCTGGCCGCTGGAAACGCCGCTGCGCCACGCGCAGATGGAGGCCCTGCTGCGCCGCGCTAGCCTCAAGCGCCTGGACGCCGAGCACCAGGCCGGCGCCGCGCAGGACCAGGGGCCGACCGGCAACGGCCCGGCGGTGACCGAGCTGCGCACCATGATCGAACAGGTGGCCGCGTTCGACACCACCGTGCTGGTGCTGGGCGAATCCGGCACCGGCAAGGAAGTGGTGTCGCGCGCGATCCACCAGCGCTCGCCGCGCCGCGATGGCCCGTTCGTGGCGATCAACTGCGGCGCCATTCCGGCCGATCTGCTGGAAAGCGAACTGTTCGGCCACGAAAAAGGCGCCTTCACCGGTGCACTGACCGCGCGCAAGGGCCGTTTCGAAATGGCCGAGGGCGGCACCCTGCTGCTCGACGAAATCGGCGACATGAGCCTGCCGATGCAGGTGAAGCTGCTGCGCGTGCTGCAGGAACGCAGCTTCGAGCGTGTCGGTGGCAACCAGACCATCCGCTGCAACGTGCGCGTGGTCGCTGCGACCCATCGCGACCTGGAAACCCGCATCGCCGAGGGCAAGTTCCGCGAGGACCTGTTCTACCGCCTCAACGTATTCCCGATCGACGTGCCCGCCCTGCGCGAGCGTCGCGAAGACCTGCCGGCGCTGGTGGAAACCATCGCCGCACAGCTGGCCCGCACCGGCCGCGGTGAAGTGCGCTTCACCCCGGAAGCGCTGCAGGCCCTGGCCGGCTACGAATGGCCGGGCAACGTGCGCGAGCTGACCAACCTGGTCGAGCGCCTGGCGGTGCTGCATCCGGGTGGTTCGGTGCGCGTGCAGGACCTGCCGGCGCGCTATCGTGGCGATGCCGCGCTGGCCGTCCCGGCGCCGGCACCGGCGGCTCCAGTCGCCAGCGAAGAACGCCTGGACCTGCGCAGCTTCTCCTTCCATACCCCGGGCAGCGGCGGCCAGCCAGCGCTGGAGCACGGCATCGCGGTCAATCGCGCTGCAGCCCCGGCGGCACTGCCCGACGACGGCCTGGACCTGCGCAACCACATGGCCAACATCGAACTGGGCCTGATCAACGAAGCACTGGAGCGCACCCAGGGCGTGGTCGCCCATGCCGCCCAGCTGCTTGGCCTGCGCCGCACCACCCTGGTGGAAAAGCTGCGCAAGTACGGCATCGAACGCGAGCAGGCCGAACTGGCCGGCTGAACCGCGTCACCAGCATGAAGGGGGCACGAACGCCTGGGCTTGCCCGGGCGTTGGTGTTTGTGGCGCCCGGGGTCAGATCCCTTTCCTGCGGAAAGGGATCTGACCCCACTGCATTTGCACGTTTTCCCAGAGACAACGCGGCCGCGCTGCGGAGCATGGCAAGGACACCCATGGAGGTTCCACTATGCATCGCCTTACCCTGCTCGTCGCCCTGCTCTGCCCCGGCATTGCCACCGCCGCCACCTGCACCCTGCCCACCACGCTGGACCAGCGCCAGTTCACCAACCTCAGCGATCCGCTGTACGCACCGGACAACCCCAACGCCGGACGCATGGTGCAGCTCAGCTTTGCCGGCAACCAGTACGTGCTGGACATCCTCGGCACTGATCTCCGCATTGGCGGCAGCTACCGCTACCAGCGCCTGGCCCCGCATATCGGGGAAATCCAGATGACCGAAGCCCACCCGGCCGGCCCCGCCCGCTACACCCTGCTGCTGACCTGCCTGGGCGACCGCCAGGGCCGCTTCATCTACACCCAGCACGACGGCCCCATCGCACCGCGCCAGCGCCAGAATTCCGGCCGCTGGACCCTGCAGCCGTAGGCCAGAAAACCGACGCCGGATAAATGGCGCCTTCAACGGGGTCAGAGCCCGTTGCACAGCAACGGGATCCGACCCCGTGCCGACCAACGGTCGGCACCCACCATCACCATCACCATCACCATCACCATCATCAGCAGCAGCAGGTTCCAACAGATCGCGGCCAACTGTCGAAGGCGGGGTGGGTCCGGTTGCGGGGGCGTGAGCGCCATGGATGGCGCGACCGAGCCTACAGGGACGTATTCACGGCGCCCCCCGCAACCGGACCCACCCCGCCAACCCACGGAGAGCCTGCTTTTGACGTTGACGTTGACGTGGCCTCGGCGGGTGCAGGGCGCCGCCCTGCCAGCGCACACCCCCACCCTCACTTCACTGAATCGAAAACCGGTTTCGGCACGGCACTTGCACCTGCTCCAGCAGACAACCCCATCCCCTGTTTCTGGAACCGTTGCAGATGTCCCACTCCGTCACTTCGATCCTTTCGCAGATCCGCTCCTATCAGACCCAGATGGGACAGCCGGCGCTCAACCCGCTGGGCGAAACGCCGCGCAGCAATGCCCTCCCGGGCACGGTGCTGGATGCGCCGCAGGTGCAGCCGGCCAGCTTCACCGAAACCCTGCGTGGTGCGATTGCCGGCGTCAACGATGCGCAACAGAAATCCGGCGCCCTCGCCAAGGCCTTCGAAATGGGCGACCCCAGCGCCGACCTGGCCAAGGTGATGGTCGCCTCACAGCAGTCCCAGATCGCCTTCCGCGCCACCGTGGAAGTCCGCAACCGTCTCGTCCAGGCTTACCAGGACGTGATGAACATGCCGCTGTAAGGAACGTTGACGCATGGCACTGACGCTCTCCAAGGACAGCCTGAACGCCGAGAAGGCCGGGCAATGGTTCGACCGCCTGCAGAGTCTGCAGATCACCCGTCGGCTGGGCCTGATGGCGATGATCGCAGTGGCGGTGGCGGCAGGCCTGTCCGTGTTCTTCTGGTCGCAGAAGCCGGGCATGGTCCCGCTGTACACCGGCCTGGACCAGAAGGCGACCGCTGAAGCGACCGACCTGCTGCGCGCCGCGCAGATTCCGTTCGCGCTCGACCCCGCCACCGGTGGCATTACCGTGCCGGAAAAGAACCTGCACGATGCCCGCCTGAAGCTGGCCGGCTCCGGCCTGACCGACAGCGGCAAGCTCGGCTTCGAGCTGATGGAACGCGACCCGGGCTTCGGCGTCAGCCAGTTCGTGGAAAGCGCGCGCTACCAGCATGCGCTGGAAACCGAGCTGTCGCGCACCATCAACACGCTGCGCCCGGTGCGCGATTCGCGCGTGCACCTGGCCATTCCCAAGCCCAGCGCGTTCACCCGCCAGCGTGACGTGGCCAGCGCCTCGGTCACCCTGGAACTGCGCGGCGGCCAGCAGCTGGAACGCAGCCAGGTCGATGCCATCGTGCACATGGTCGCCGCCAGCATTCCGGACCTCGCCCCGGAACGGGTGACCGTGGTCGACCAGAGCGGGCGCATGCTCAGCATCACCGACCCGAACAGCGAGGCGGCGGTCAACGCGGCCCAGTTCGAGCAGGTGCGCCGCCAGGAAACCTCGTTCAACCAGCGCATCCGCGAACTGCTGGAACCGATGACCGGCCCCGGCCGCGTCAACCCGGAAGTGAGCGTGGACATGGATTTCTCGGTGACCGAGGAAGCCCGCGAGCTCTACAACGGTGAACCGCAGAAGCTGCGCAGCGAGCAGATGAGCGAGAACACCACCAGCACGCCGGGCCCGCAGGGCGTGCCGGGTGCGACCAGCAATAGCCCGCCGGGCCAGCAGGCCGCACCGGCCACCGCGCAGACCCCGACCGAAAGCAGCAAGAACGCGACCCGCAACTACGAGCTGGACCGCACCCTGCAGCACACCCGCCAGCCGGCCGGCCGCATCAAGCGCGTGTCGGTGGCGGTGCTGGTGGACAACGTGCCGCGCGCCGGTGCCAACGGCAAGGTCGCACCGCAGCCGCTGTCGGCCGCCGAACTGACCCGCGTCGAGGCGCTGGTCAAGCAGGCCGTCGGCTTCAACGCCGAGCGTGGCGACACCGTGTCGGTGATGAATGCCCCGTTCGTGCGTGACACCACGCCGGTCGAAGGCCCGGCCTGGTGGGAACTGCCGTGGGTGCACGATGCCGGCCGCATGCTGCTTGGCGCGGTGGTGGTGCTGGCGCTGCTGTTCGGCGTGCTGCGTCCCGCGCTGCGCGCGATCACCGGCCAGAGCAAGAAGAACGACGAACAGGCGCTCGAGCCGCATACCGCGGACGTGCAGCTGGTCGATGACGATGGCATGCCGCTGCCGGCGCTGGGCGCCGACCGGGCCAGCCTGGGCGGGCCGGATACGCTGGCCCTGCCGGTGGATTCATATGAGGAACGACTGCGGATGGCGCGTGAAGCCGTGAAGACCGACTCCAAGCGCGTGGCCCAGGTGGTCAAGGGTTGGGTGGCCAATGACTGAGGCACCACTGACCGGCGTGCAGCGCGCCGCCGTACTGCTGCTTTCGCTGGGTGAGCTGGATGCGGCCGAAGTGCTGCGCCACATGGAACCCAAGGAAGTGCAGAAAATCGGCATCGCCATGGCCACCATGACCGACATCACCCGCGAGCAGGTGGAACGGGTGATGGACCAGTTCGGCCAGGAGCTGGGCTCGAAGACCTCGCTGGGCGTTGGCTCGGACGACTACATCCGCAACATGCTGGTGCAGGCGCTGGGCAGCGAGAAGGCCGGCAACCTGATCGACCGCATCCTGCTCGGCCGCAACACCACCGGCCTGGACGCACTGAAGTGGATGGACCCGCGCGCGGTGGCCGACCTGGTGCGCAACGAGCACCCGCAGATCATCGCCATCGTGATGGCACACCTGGAAACCGACCAGGCCGCCGACGCGCTGAAGCTGCTGCCGGACCGCACGCGCGTGGACGTGCTGCTGCGCATCGCCACGCTCGATGGCATTCCGCCGAACGCGCTGAATGAACTCAACGAGATCATGGAGCGCCAGTTCGCCGGCAACCAGAACCTGAAGTCGTCCAACATCGGCGGCGTGCAGTGCGCGGCCAACATCCTGAACTTCATGGACAGCGGCCAGGACCAGGCGATCCTGGGCGAGATCGCCCGTATCGATGCGCCGTTGAGCAACCGCATCCAGGACCTGATGTTCGTGTTCGACGACCTGGTCGACCTGGACGACCGCGAGATGCAGCTGGTGCTGCGCGAAGTGAGCGGTGAGCGCCTGGGCCTGGCCCTGCGCGGTGCCGACATCAAGGTACGCGACAAGATCACCCGCAACATGTCGCAGCGCGCGGCCGAAATCCTGCTGGAAGACATGGAAGCCCGCGGCCCGGTGCGCCTGTCCGATGTGGAAGGCGCGCAGCGCGAGATCCTGGCCATCGTCAAGCGCATGGCCGATGAAGGCACCGTCACCATCGGTGGCAGTGCGGAGGCGATGCTGTGAGCAACGTCGTGCGCTGGCTTGCCCCGGACCTGCTGGCCCAGCCCGAACCGGTGCTGGATCAGGAGGATGCGTTCGAACTCACCGAGCCGGACCCGGAACACGAACCGGAGCCGCCGCTGCAGCTGCCCACCCTGGAAGAAATCCAGGCGATCCAGGACAACGCCGAGAAGGAAGGATTCGATCAGGGCCATGCTGACGGCTACGGCCAGGGCCAGGCCGAGGTGCGTCGCCTCGCCGCGCAGATCGAGGGCATCCTCGACAACTTCAGCCGGCCACTGGTGCGGCTGGAGAACGAAGTGGTCGGCGCACTCGGCGAACTGGCCGTGCGCATCGCCGGCGCGCTGGTCGGCCGCGCCTACGAAGCTGAGCCGGCACTGCTGGCACAGCTGGTCGGCGAAGCGATCGACGCGGTCGGCGGCAGCACCCGCGAGGTGGAAGTGCGGCTGCACCCGGATGACATCGCCGCCCTCGCTCCGCTGTTGAACCTGTCACCGGCGCAGCGCCTGGTACCCGATACCAGCCTCAGCCGTGGCGACCTGCGCGTGCACGCTGAAGCGGTACGCATCGATGGCACCCTGGAAGCCCGCCTGCGCGGCGCGCTGGATGCGGTGATCCGCCAGACCGGAGCAGGCGCATGAACCCGGAATCGCAAGCCGCGCCGCAACCGGCGCCAGCGGCCGACTGGGCCGTGGCCCGCAACCTGCGCCTGGCCAGCCGCCTGGATGGCCTGCGTGTGGACACCGCGCATGGTCGTGGCCTGATCCGCGAGGGCGTGCTGCGCCGCGCGGTCGGGCTCACCCTGGAAGCGGTCGGCTGCGAAGCGCCGCTAGGCGCCAGCTGCAAGGTGGAAGTGGTCGATGGTGGCTGGGTCGATGCCGAAGTGGTCGGCTTCGCCGGCGAGCGCACCTACCTGATGCCCAGCGCCGAACTGCACGGCCTGCTGCCCAACGCGCGGGTGGTACCGTCGGCGCGACGTGGTGGCGTGGAAGTGGGCGAAGGCCTGCTCGGCCGCGTCATCGACAGCGACGGCGTGCCGCTGGATGGCAAGGGCCCGATCCGCGCCGAAGGGCATGTCGGCATGGCCGGCGTCTCAATCAATCCGCTGGCGCGTGAACCGATCACCCAGCCACTGGACGTGGGCGTGCGCGCGATCAACGCGCTGCTGCCGATCGGCCGCGGCCAGCGTGTCGGCCTGTTCGCCGGTTCCGGCGTCGGCAAGTCGACGCTGCTGGGCATGATGACCCGCTACACCGCAGCCGACGTGATCGTGGTCGGCCTGATCGGTGAACGTGGCCGCGAAGTCCGCGATTTCGTCGAGACCACGCTGGGCGAGGAAGGCCTGCGCCGTGCCGTAGTGGTCGCCAGTCCCGCCGACCGGCCGCCGCTGGCACGCCTGCACGGCGCTTACCGTGCCACCGCCATCGCCGAGTGGTTCCGCGACCAGGGCCTGAACGTGCTGCTGCTGATGGACTCGCTGACCCGCTTTGCCCAGGCGCAGCGCGAGATCGGCCTGTCGGTCGGCGAACCGCCGACCACCCGCGGCTATCCGCCCTCGGTGTTCGCCAAGCTGCCGGCGCTGGTTGAACGCGCAGGCAATGGCGCCAAGGGCCGTGGCTCGATCACCGCGTTCTACACGGTGCTGACCGAAGGCGATGATCCGCAGGATCCGATCGCCGATGCAGCGCGCGCGATTCTCGACGGCCACATCCTGCTCTCGCGCCGCGTGGCCGACAGCGGCCTGTACCCGGCCATCGACGTCGAATCGTCGGTCAGCCGCGTGGTCACGGAAATCGCCGATGAACCGTGGCGCCTGCGCATCCGCAAGTTGAAGCGACTGGTCTCGGCCTACTCGGCCAACCGTGACCTGATCGCGATCGGTGCCTACCAGCGTGGTAACGACGCGGCCACCGACGAAGCCCTGGAACGCTGGCCGGAAATCATGGAGTTCCTCGGCCAGGACGTTGCCAAGGCCGCAGATCTCCCGCACAGCCAGGCGGCGCTGCAGCGTCTGGTGGAACAAGAGAGTTAAGCCATGAACCAGTCCAAGCGCATCGATCCCCTGCTCAAGCGGGCCCAGGAACACGAGGACGCGGTCGCCCGCGACCTGGCCGAACGCCAGCGCGTGCTCGACACCCATCTATCGCGACTGGACGAACTGCGCCGCTATGCCGAGGAGTACGCCAACGCACAGATGGCGGCGACCAGCCCGGCGCAGCTGCTGAACCGCCGCGCCTTCCTTGATCGCCTGGACAGTGCGGTCGAACAGCAGCAGGCCACAGTCAACGGCAACCGCGAAAAGGTAGAGGCCGAGCGCGCCCGCCTGATCCTGGCCAGCCGTGACAAGGCGGTGCTGGAGCAGCTGGCCGCCAGCTACCGCGCGCAGGAGAAGGTGGTGACCGACCGCCGCGACCAGCGCGAGATGGACGACATTGGTGCACGGCGCGCGCGCCTGGTGCAGGCCGAAGACCAGGACGGCGCCGAGCAGGGAGGCCGCTCGTGATGCCCGCCCCGCTCGCCAGCAGTGCCAACCCGGCCACGCCCGCGACCAGCAACAGTGCCGCGCGCGCCTCGCGCAGCGAAGGCGGAAAAGACTTCAGCCAGCTGCTGCAGGGCGGTGCGCCCTCCGCGCCGGCGCCTTCCAGCAGCGCCACGACGCCGACGCCCTCCACGCCTGGCCAGCCATCGACCACCGACAGCAATGGCCAGGCACCGGGCGAACGCAGTGCGGATGCTGAAGCGACAACCGCTGAAACGCCGCCACTGCCCCCCGTTGCCCTGACCCCGGCTGGGCCCGGCACCGACAAGGACAAGCCCGCCACGACCGAGGACGCCCCGTGGCCACCGCTCGGCCTGGCCGGCCTGGTGCTGGCGATGCCGACGCCTGCCGATCCGGCCGCCGCTCTGCCGGGCACCGCTGCACCATCACTGGCCAGCGACGGTTCGGCGCTGCCCACTACCTCCGCCGCGACCCCGACACTGCCTGCGGCCGCGCCGGCAGCGGCAACCGCAGCCCCGGTGGCGGCCGACGGCAAACCGGCGGCGCCCAGCGCTGACGACGCCACCGCACTGCCACTGCCGGAGATGATCCTGCCCGGCAAGCGCAGCGAGCGTGGCGAAGGCAGCGACGTGGCCGCCCTCGGCGACCGCGCCAGTGCGCCGCTGCTGCATGCACCGGCCGCGGCCGCCGTGCAGGACCTGAAGGCCGCGCTGGCCACCGGCAATGCGATCTTCAATGGCGAACCCACGCCGAGGCCGGTGCTGGGTGACGATGGCTTCGATCAGGCCATTGGTGCGCGCCTGGGCTGGCTGGCCGACCAGAAGATCGGCCACGCCCACATCCGCCTGAGCCCGGACGACATGGGACCGGTCGATGTGCGCCTGCAGTTGAACGGCGACAAGGTGCACGCCAGCTTCAGCAGCCCGCACGTGGACGTGCGCCAGGCACTGGAAAGCAGCCTGCCGCGCCTGCGCGAGCTGCTGGGCGAACAGGGCTTCCAGCTGGCCCACGCCGATGTTGGCCACCAGGCGCCCGGTGGTGACGGCAATGCGTCGGGCCAGGCCGGTGGCGGCGGCATGGCCGGTGACGGAGAACCGTCGCCGGGCGACGCCAGCGTGTCGTCCGCACAGTTGATCCGCCAGCGCGGGTTGCTGGACGCCTACGCCTGACAGGCGTGCCAACCAAGGTTGGCAGCTACCAGAGCGGGGCGGTCGGCACCCCGGCGGAATTCCGTCGCCCCCCTCTGCCCCGCCTTCGGCACACCCCTTGCATATCCCGGTGAAGCAACCCTCAGGAGCTTCACCCCGTGGCCGCAGCCGCTGACAAAACCAAGAAGACCGCCGAGAAGGACAAGGCCGCCAAGCCGCATAGTCCGATCCTGATCACCGCACTGGTGGCCGTACTGGCCGCCGCTGCCGCTGGTGGCGGCGTGTGGTTCTTCACCCAGTCCAAGCACGAAGAGAAGACCGCGCAGGTGCCGAAGAAGAGCGCCACCCCGGCCCCGGCACAGTACTTCGCGCTGGACCCGGCGTTCGTGGTCAACCTCAACGGCCCGGTCGACGGCCCGCGTTACCTGCAGCTGGAAGTGCAGCTGATGACCCGCGACCCGGCCGCGCTGGAAGCGATCAAGACCCATGCCCCGGCCATCCGCGCGCGCCTGCTGATGCTGTTCTCGCAGGTCAGCCCGGACCAGATCGCCGATGTGGCCGGCAAGCAGAAACTGCAGGCCGATTCGCTGGCCGAGGTGCAGAAAGTGCTCAAGGCCGAGACCGGCAGCAACGGCGCCGACGATCTGCTGTTCACCAGCTTCGTGACCCAGTAAGGGCCCACCGATGAATGATCTGCTGTCCCAGGACGAGATCGATGCCCTGCTCCACGGCGTGGACAGTGGCGCGGTCGAGACCGATGCGGAACCCCCGTCAGGCGAAGCGCGTTCGTACGACTTCGCCAGCCAGGACCGCATCATCCGTGGTCGCATGCCGACCCTGGAAATGGTCCACGAGCGCTTCGCGCGCCTGTGGCGGATCGGCCTGTTCAACCTGATCCGCCGCTCGGCCGAGCTGTCGGTACGCGGCATCGAGCTGATCAAGTTCAACGACTACATGCACTCGCTGTATGTACCGACCAACCTGAACCTGATCCGCTTCAAGCCACTGCGCGGCACCGGCCTGATCGTGTTCGAGCCGACCCTGGTGTTCGCCATCGTCGACAACTTCTTCGGCGGCGACGGGCGCTACCCCACCCGCATCGAAGGCCGCGAGTTCACCGCCACCGAAATGCGGGTGATCCACCTGCTGCTGAAGCAGACCTTCGCCGACCTGCGCGAAGCGTGGGCACCGGTGATGGACGTCGACTTCGAGTACATCAACTCGGAGATCAACCCGCATTTCGCCAACATCGTGACGCCGCGCGAGTACGTGGTGGTGTGCCGCCTGCACGTCGAGCTCGACGGCGGTGGCGGCGACATCCACGTCACCCTGCCTTACTCGATGCTGGAACCGATCCGCGAACTGCTCGACGCCGGCATCCAGAGCGACCGCAACGACCGCGACGAGAGCTGGGGCAAGACCCTGCGTGAACAGCTCAACATCGCCGAAGTCACCCTGTCCAGCGTACTGGCCAGCAAGCGCATGACCCTGCGCGACCTGACCCAGCTGAAGGTCGGCGACATCCTGCCGATCGACCTGAGCCCGCAGGTGCCGCTGTGCGTGGAGAACATCCCGGTATTCACCGGCGAGTTCGGCATCGCCAACGGCATGAACGCCGTGAAGATCACCGCTACCCATCCGCCGGGCACCCGCCCGCGCGTACCCGTCATCCAGGAAGACCCGCAATGAACGATATCGACGCCCTCGAACCGACCCCGGCCCAGTTCAGCAGCCTGCAGGCCGATGAGGCGAACGGTCCGGACCTGAACCTGGACGTGATCCTCGACGTGCCGGTGACCCTGTCGCTGGAAGTCGGTCGTGCCCGCCTGCCGATCCGCAACCTGCTGCAGCTCAACCAGGGCTCGGTGGTGGAACTGGAGCGCGGTGCCGGCGAATCGCTGGACGTATTCGTCAACGGCACCCTGATCGCCCACGGCGAAGTGGTGGTGATCAATGACCGCTTCGGCGTGCGCCTGACCGACGTGGTCAGCCCGAGCGAGCGGATCCGGAGACTGCGTTGAGCCTGCTGGCCTCCACCCTGCTGGCGGCCGGCAAGACCGCCGCGCCGATCGGCCCACAGGTCGGCCAGCACGCGGCCGCTGCACCCAGCCTGTTCGGTGCGGTGCTGGCGTTGCTGGCGGTGCTGGCGCTGGTGATCGGCCTGGGCTGGCTGCTCAAGCGCATGCCCGGTAGCGGCTTCCGCCCGGCCGAAGGCATGAAGCTGGTGGCCAGCCTCAGCGTCGGCGCCAAGGAGCGCGTGGTGGTGGTGGAGGTCAACGGCCAGCAACTGCTGCTGGGCGTCACCGCCGGCGGCATCAACACCCTGCATACCCTGCCCGAACCGTTGCCGCCACCGGCACCGGTGCGCGTGCCGGACTTCAAGAACCTGCCGAATTTCGCCCAGCTGCTGCAGCAGCGGCTGCGCAAGGATCCCTGACATGCGTGTCACCCGTACCCGTTTTGCCACCCTGATGCCGTGGCTGTTGTTGCTTGCCCTGTGCCTGTTGCCGGCGCTGGCATTCGCCGCGCCCGGCGCGCCGACCACCCCGCTGCCGGACATCAACGTTGGCAAGATCGGGGGTGCGCCGGTCAGCCTGCCGCTGCAGACCCTGCTGCTGATGACCGCGATCACCCTGATCCCGTCGATGCTGCTGGTGCTGACCTCGTTCACCCGCATCATCATCGTGCTGGGCCTGCTGCGCCAGGCACTGGGTACCGGCCAGACGCCGTCCAACCAGGTGCTGCTGGGCCTGGCCCTGTTCCTCACCGCGATGGTGATGATGCCGACCTGGGACAAGGCGTGGAGCACCGGCATGGCGCCCTATCT
The DNA here is from genome assembly GCF_003550055.1 of Stenotrophomonas sp. AG209. Taxonomy (NCBI): domain Bacteria; kingdom Pseudomonadati; phylum Pseudomonadota; class Gammaproteobacteria; order Lysobacterales; family Lysobacteraceae; genus Stenotrophomonas; species Stenotrophomonas sp. AG209. The sequence goes on along the minus strand of NZ_QXDB01000001.1, from coordinate 190,229 downwards.
CAACGGTGACATCGACTTCCAGACCGCCTGGACGTTGACCACGCAGCCACTACGCGGGTTCATGCTGGCACAGATCCGCGAGACCGACCTGATGACCTTCGCCGGCATCGCCGGGCACGGCACCTACGCCAGCCCCGATGCGATCCCGTTCCCGGTGCTGGTTGCCTCGTTCGTCACCAGCGAACTGAAGACCGCTTTCGAGATCGGCTTCCTGATCTTCATCCCGTTCGTGATCATCGATCTGGTGGTGGCCAGCGTGCTGATGTCGATGGGCATGATGATGCTGTCGCCGATGCTGGTGTCGGCACCGTTCAAGATCCTGCTGTTCGTGCTGGTGGATGGCTGGGTGCTGACGGTCGGCACGTTGGCGGCCAGCTTCAATCCGGCCTGAGATCCCCCGTAAAGCACAGTCGAGCCTGGCTCGACTCTACATGAGCGTCGCCGGGCAGCGCCCGGCGCTACCGATGGAAAGACGATGTCTCCCGAACTTGCCTTGACCGAATTGCGTGGCGGCCTGATCACCGTGCTGTGGGTAGCCGGCCCGCTGCTGCTCACCGTGCTGGTGGTGGGCGTGGTGGTCGGTGTCGTGCAGGCCGCGACCCAGCTCAATGAACCGACCATCGCCTTCGTCGCCAAGGCGGCGGCGCTGACCGCGGTGCTGTTCGCGCTGGGCAGCCTGCTGATCGGCCACCTGGTTGAATTCACCACGCTGCTGTTCCAGCGCATTCCGCACCTGATCGGCTAGGACACGCGCTTCGATGGACGCCGCCACCCAGATGGCTGCCGACGGCCTGCAGGCCTTCGGCATGATCGGCACCGTGCTGTGGACCATGCTGCGCATCGGCGCGGTGGCCATGGCCATGCCCATGGTGGGGACCCGCGCGGTGCCGTCGCGGGTGCGCGTGGTACTGGCCGGTACCCTGGCCATCGCACTGGCGCCGCTGCTGCCGCCGGTACCGGACTGGACCGGCTTCGACGCTGCCACCGTACTGACCATCGCCCGTGAACTGGCCATCGGCGTATCCATCGGCTTCATGCTGCGGCTGGTGTTCGAAGCCGGTGCGATGGCCGGCGAACTGATCGCCCAGGGCACCGGCCTGGCCTTCGCGCAGATGAGCGATCCGCTGCGTGGTGGCACCTCGGGTGTGATCGGCCAGTGGTTCTACCTGCTGTTCGGCCTGCTGTTCTTCACCGCCAACGGCCACCTCGCATTGATCTCGCTACTGGTGGACAGCTACCGCGCACTGCCGATCGGCGCCCCGCTGCCGGACCCGCACGCCTTCTTCAGCATCGCCCCGACCTTCCTGCTGACCGTGCTGCGTGGCGCCCTGACGCTGGCCATTCCGCTGACCGTGGCGATGCTGGCAGTGAACCTGGCCTTCGGCGTGCTCGCCCGCGCCGCGCCGGCGCTGAATCCGATCCAGCTGGGCCTGCCGGTCTCGCTGCTGCTGGGCCTGTTCCTGCTGGCCCTGCTGGCCGGGGAAATGGGGCCGCCGGTACAGCGCCTGTTCGACGCCGCCTTCCAGGCTGCAGACGCGGTCACACACTGACCCGATCATCACGTATTGCCGCTTGAAGTCCCCCCCGGTCTGCGCGTTAGAGTGAATGCGTGGCGTCCAGGGGGGACGCCGCACCTGGCCGGCGCCGTTCCGCGTCGGCCTGCCTCATGCATGCCCCACCGTGGTTTCCGTCGACAGGCAGGTCCGGGAGACTGACGAATGCTGGTAGGCACGTACAACCCGTGGCTGGTGGCGATCTCGCTGCTGGTCGCCGTGATGGCTTCATACACCGCGCTGGCGATGGCCGGGCGCACGGTGACCGCCCCGGGCAGGGGCGCGGCCTGGTGGTGGCGCCTGGGGGGCGGCTTCGCCATGGGCCTGGGCATCTGGTCGATGCACTTCATCGGCATGCTGGCCTTCGACCTGCCCATTCCATTGGGCTACGACCTTCCCATCACCCTGCTCTCGCTTGCGCTTGCCATCGCCTCATCGGTGTTCGCGCTGTGGCTGGTCTCGCTGCGCACCCTGCCCCACCCGCGGCTGGCCGGCGGCGCCCTGCTGATGGGCACCGGCATCGCCGGCATGCATTACGTCGGCATGGCCGCCATGCGCATGCAGCCAGGCATCGACTACGACCCGGGTTGGCTGCTGTTCTCGCTGATGGTGGCGGTGGCCGCCTCCTGGACTGCGCTGTACGTGGCGTTCCGCCTGCGCGCGCAGCGCACCCGCATCGGTGATCGCCTGGCGGCGGCGGGCCTGCTCGGCCTGGCCATCGTCGGCATGCACTACACCGGTATGGCCGCCGCGCGCTTCCCGGAAGGCAGCATCTGCGGTGCGGCGGTCGGCGATGGCCTGCAGAACGAGTGGCTGGCAATGCTGGTGGTGGTGCTGACCGTGGCGATCCTGGCCGTGGTGCTGGTGGTCTCATGGCTGGACCAGCGCGTGGAGGCGCAACTGCTGCGGCTGCGCAATTCGATGCTGAGCACCTCGTTGACCGATGCCCAGCAGGAACTGACCCAGGCCGCGCTGCATGATCCGCTCACCCGCCTGCCCAACCGCCTGCTGCTGCAGCGGCGCATCGTGCAGGCGCTGGCCGAGGCCGAACAAGGCGGCAACCGCTTCGGGGTGTTGTTCATGGACCTGGACGGCTTCAAGCAGGTCAATGATGCCTATGGCCATCAGGCCGGTGATGCGCTGCTGGTGGCGGTGGCCGAACGCACCCGCCAGCTGCTGCGCCCGCACGACCTGCTGGCACGGCTGGGCGGCGACGAGTTCGTGCTGGTGGTGCGCATCGAGCACGACGAGGACCTGCCGACGCTGGCCCGTCGCATCCTGCAGGCCGTGGGCAGCGGCCCATTGCTGCCGGACAACGAACTGCAGGTGACCGCCAGCATCGGCGTGGCGATCTGCCCGGACCACGCCGCCAGCGAGCGGCAGCTGATGGCCTTCGCCGATGCAGCGATGTACCAGGCCAAGGAATCCGGACGCAACGCCTTCGTGCTGTTCGCCGACTGGATGAACGACAGTGCCGAGCAGCAGTTCCGGCTGCTGGCCGACCTGCGCCGCGCGATCGGCAGCGAACAGCTGTTCCTGCACTATCAACCGAAGATCCGCGTGGCCACGCAGAAGGTGGCGGGCGCCGAAGCCCTGATCCGTTGGCGCCATCCGGACCACGGCCTGATCCCGCCGGACCGCTTCATCCGCCTGGCCGAGCGCAGCGGCGCGATCAACGAGATCGGTCGCTGGGCGCTGGACCAGGCCTGCCAGCAGCTGCGGCGCTGGCACGACGCCGGGCACGACGGCTGGTCGATGTCGGTGAACCTGTCGCCGGTGCAGTTCAGCTCGCCACACCTGCTGCAGGATGTGCGCGAGGTGATCGAGCGCCATGGCATCCCCGCGCGCCACCTGGTGCTGGAGATCACCGAAAGCACGGTGATGCGTGACACCGATACCAGCCTGCGCCTGCTGCAGGCGCTGTCGGCGCTGGGCGTGGGCATCTCCATCGATGATTTCGGAACCGGCTATTCCAGCCTGCTGTACCTGAAGCGGCTGCCGGCCACCGAGATCAAGATCGACCACGCGTTCGTGCGCGACCTGGAACACAGCGCCGAGGACGTGGTGATCGTCTCGGCGATCGTGGCACTGGGCCATGCGCTGGACATGGACATCGTGGCCGAGGGTGTGGAGACCGCCGCCCAACGCGCCTACCTGGAGCGCCTGGGCTGCGACTTCCTGCAGGGATACCTGCTCGGCCGCCCGGTCGACGCGGCGCGCTTCATGCAGCTGCACGACCTGCCCCGGCCGCGGGTGGAGCTGGCGCAGAGCCCGCCGCCCAGCGACAGCGCCCCCCTGTAGCCGAGCCCGCGCCCGCCGGCCACGGCATAGCTACCGGTGCCTGCTCTGGTGGGTGCCAACCTTGGTTGGCACATGAACCCATCACGGAACACTTCTTGCACGCACCCTGGCATCCCCTGCCGCAGTGCCCGTGATGTCCGAGAACGAATCCGCCGGCGAAAAGACCGAACAACCTACCGAAAAACGCCTGCGCGATGTCCGTGAACAGGGCAACCTGCCGCGTTCGCGCGAACTTGGCACCGCCGCCGTGTTCGGCGCCGGCGTGCTGGCGGTGATGGCCATGAGCGGCTCGATCGGCCGTGGCGCCACGGCCTGGATGAAGCACGCGCTCAGCCCGGAACAGAGCCTGCGGCAGAACCCGAAGGAACTGTTCGGTCACTTCGGCGACCTGTTGCTGCAGTTCATGCTGGTGATCGCACCGCTGGTGCTGGTCTGCCTGCTGGCCAGCTTCGTCGCACCGCTGGTGATGGGTGGCCTGCGCTGGTCGCAGAAGGCGCTGCTGCCCGACATCAACCGCATGAACCCGATGAGCGGGCTCAAGCGCCTGTATGGCCCCGAGGCCATCGCTGAATTCACCAAATCGCTGCTGCGCGTGGCCTTCGTCGGTGTTGCCGCTGGCCTGGTGGTGTGGACCGGCTTCGATACCCTGCGCGGGCTGATCCACCACCCGCTGGAGACCGCCATTACCGACGGCCTCGGCTTCACCCTGCGCCTGCTGCTGGCCACCGCCGGCGCCATGCTGGTGCTGGCCGCCATCGATGCCCCGTACCAGCGCTGGAACTGGATGCGCAAGCTGAAGATGACCCGTGAAGAGCTGCGCCGGGAAATGAAGGAAAGCGAGGGCAGCCCCGAGGTGAAGGGCCGCATCCGCCAGCTGCAGCAGCAGATGGCCAACCGCCGGATGATGGAAGCGGTGCCCACCGCCGACGTGGTGGTGGTCAACCCCACCCACTATGCGGTAGCCCTGAAATACGAGGGCGGCGCCATGAACGCCCCCACCGTGGTCGCCCTGGGCGTGGACGAGACCGCCCTGCGCATCCGTGAAGTGGCCGACGGCAACAAAGTCGCGATCGTCTCTGCCCCGCCTTTGGCACGCGCCTTGTATCGGGAAGGCCAACTCGGAAAGGAAATCCCCGTGAGACTGTATTCGGCCGTCGCCCAGGTCCTGTCCTACGTCTACCAGCTGCGCGCCTGGCGCACTGGCCCGATGCCGGACGCCCCGCACATCCAGGTGGATGAATTCGGCAAGGGAGGCCGCCCGTGAGCGCCCAGCCCTCCGCCGGTTTCAACACCCGCCGCGCCCTGGAAATGATCCGTCAGGGCCTTGGCGCACCGCTGATCGTGCTGGCCCTGCTGGCCATGGTCGTGGTGCCGCTGGCCGCGCCGGTGCTCGATGCGCTGTTCACCTTCAACATCGCCATCTCGCTGATGGTGCTGCTGGCGGTGGTCTACGTGAAGCGCCCGCTGGACTTCACCATCTTCCCGATCGTGCTGCTGATCACCACCATGCTGCGGCTGGCGCTGAACGTGGCCTCCACCCGCGTGATTCTGCTGAACGGCCAGAACGGCCACGACGCCGCGGGCAAGGTCATCGCCGCGTTCGGCGAGTTCGTGATCGGCGGCAACTACGCGGTCGGCATCGTGGTGTTCGCGATCCTGACCATCATCAACTTCGTGGTCATCACCAAGGGCGCCGGCCGCGTCTCGGAAGTGACTGCGCGCTTCATCCTCGACGCGATGCCCGGCAAGCAGATGGCGATCGACGCCGACCTCAACGCCGGTTTGCTGACGCGTGAAGAAGCCAAGCTGCGCCGCGAAGAAGTCCGCGAGGAAGCCGACTTCTACGGTGCGATGGACGGTGCCAGCAAGTTCATCCGCGGCGACGCCATTGCCGGCATCCTGATCCTGTTCATCAACATGCTCGGCGGCCTGGCCGTGGGCGTGCTGCAGCATGGCATGCCATTCGGCGAAGCCGCTGCCACCTACACCCTGCTGTCGATCGGTGACGGTCTGGTGGCGCAGCTGCCGGCCCTGCTGGTCTCCAGCGCCGTGGCGATGCTGGTTACCCGCGCCTCGCGCTCGCAGGACATGGCCCAGGCCATGACCGGCCAGGTGTTCGGCCAGTACCGTGCGCTGGCGATCACCGCCGGCATCATCGGCGTGGTCGGCCTGGTGCCGGGCATGCCCAACGTCGCTTTCCTGACGCTGTCCGCGATCCTCGGTTTCATCGCCTGGAAGGTGTACCGCAAGGGCAAGGCCCCGGCTGCCGATGCGGCGGGCGCTGGCACCGATGCTGCCGCGCTCAACGCACTCGGCCGCCCAGCCGCACCCGCACCGACCGCCGAACTGAGCTGGGACGAACTGCGCCCGGTCGATCCGCTGGGCCTGGAGGTCGGCTACCGGCTGATTCCGCTGGTGGACAGCAACCAGGGCGGCGAACTGATGGCACGCATCAAGGGCGTGCGCCGCAAGCTGACCCAGGATGTCGGCTTCCTGATCCCGTCGGTGCACATCCGCGACAACCTGGAACTGCCGGCCAACGGCTACCGCGTGCTGGTGCACGGCGTGCCGGTGGCCACCGCCGAGATCCATCCTGATCGCGAACTGGCGCTGGACCCGGGCAGTGCGCTCGGCGCGCTGGAAGGCATCGCCGGCAAGGACCCCGCGTTCGGCCTGGATGCCACCTGGATCCAGCCGCACCAGCGCGCCCAGGCCGAAACGCTGGGCTACACCGTGGTCGATCCGGCCACTGTGGTCGCCACCCATCTGTCGCACCTGATCCGCGAGCACGCGCCGGAACTGCTCGGCCACGAAGAAGTGCAGCACCTGCTGGCCAACCTGGCCAAGAGCGCGCCGAAGCTCGTCGAAGATCTGACGCCGAAGGCGCTGCCGCTGTCGGCAGTGGTGCGCGTGCTGCAGAACCTGCTGGTCGAGCGCATTCCGATCCGCCAGCTGCGCAAGATCGCCGAAGCACTGGTCGAACACGCGCCCAGCAGCCAGGACCCGGCCGTGCTGACCGCCGCCGTGCGCACCGCGCTGGGCCGCTTCATCGTGCAGGAGATCGCCGGAATGTCGGCGGAGCTGCCGGTGTTCACCCTCAACCCGCAATTGGAACGTGTCTTGCAGGAGTCCACGCAGGGCAACGGCGCCGCGCTGGAACCCGGACTCGCTGAGCGACTGCACCAGAGCCTGGCCGAATGTGTCAGCAAGCAGGAAGCCCGCAACGAGCCCGCGGTCGTGCTGGTACCTGGCCCGGTGCGCGCCGCGCTGGCCCGCCTGGTCCGCCACAGCGTTCCGTCGCTGTCGGTCCTGGCCTACAGCGAGGTGCCGGAGGACAAGCGCCTGAAGCTGGTCGGAACGATCAGCTGACGCCGCCCTCCGATGCGCCAGAAAACAGACACCACTTTCGAACCAACGCAACAGACAGATACCAAGGGGAACCCGCACCGTGCAGACCACCGACCACCCGAGTTCTCCGACCGCCACCCCGCCGTCTTCGTCCCGTGACCACAGCATGAAAATCAAACGATTCGTCGCCGCCGACATGCGCTCGGCCATGAACCTGGTGCGCAAGGAACATGGTCCTGACGCCGTGATCCTGTCCAACCGCCGGATCGAGGAAGGTATCGAGATCGTCGCCGCCGCCAACTACGACGAGAGCGCCGTGCAGCGTGCACTGGAAGCCTCGCGCCGTGATGTCGCACCGCCGCCGGCCCCCAAGCCGCGCACCGCCGCCGACGCGGTGATCGCCGCCGTCACCCGCCGCCGCAGCAGCACCCCGGCGCCGGAACCGGTCGCCGCCACCACCTCGGCCGTCGCCGCCCTCGCCCGCGCCGCCGTCGGCGCCACCGGCCGCACCCTGGACAGCGCCGACGAGATCGTGCCGACCCGCGGCAGCACCGGCTTCGCCGCCACCCTGGCGCGTGCCGCCGTCAACGAACCGGCGCTGCCGGACCAGATCTTCGCCCCGTTCGCCGAAGCCATCGTCGCACCGGCCAACCGCGCCCGCTTCCAGATCGACCCGCCGCATGAGACGCATCACGAAAGCGCGGCGCCGGCCGTGCAGCCGCCGCCGCTGCCGACCGCTGTCGTGACCGATGCACAGCCAGATATCGCCGCCAGCGAACCGGCAGCGGTCGAAGCCGTCGTCGAGGCCAGCCCGGCCCCGATGCTGGCCCCGGCACCGACGCTGACCGTGGTCGCCCAGGACGACGCCGAGATCCGCCAGCTGCGCCAGGAAGTGGCCGGCATGCGCCAGGTGATCGAGCGCGAGATGAACCGCTTCACCGACGAGCGCCTGCGTGGCTGCCCGGTGCGCGCCACCGCGCTGGACCTGATGGACGAATACGGCTTCGATGCCGGCCTGGCCCGCGACGTGGCCATGCAGATCCCGCTGGAGACCGAGGCCCACCGCGGCCGCGGCCTGATGCTGGGGCTGATCTCGCGCAAGCTGCCGATCGCTCCGGTCGACCCGCTGGAAGAAGGTGGTGTGATCGCCCTGGTCGGACCGACCGGCGCCGGCAAGACCACCACCATCGCCAAGCTGGCCTCGCGCTTCGCCGAGAAGCACGCACCGCGCGACGTCGCCCTGGTCACCACCGACACCACCCGCATCGGTGCCCGTGAGCAGCTGTATGGCTACGGCCGCCAGCTCGGCATCGCCGTGCACGAGGCCAACAGCGGCACCGACCTGGACCAGCTGCTGGAACGCCTGAAGGACTACAAGCTGGTGCTGATCGACACCGCGGGCCTGGGCCCGCGCGACCGTGCCCTGGCCGCCCAGCTGCAGTGGCTGCGCGCCGCCCGCCAGGTCCGCACCCTGCTGGTGCTGCCGGCCAACACCAGCTTCGGCGACATGGACGAGGTGGTGCGCCGCTTCGGTGCGGCCAACCTGCAGGGGCTGGTGCTGAGCAAGCTGGACGAGACCGGCCGCTTCGGCAACGCCCTGTCGGTGGCCGTGGACCACGCCCTGCCGATCACCTGGGTGACCGATGGCCAGGACGTCCCGGAGGACCTGCACCGGGCCAGTGCAGCCAATCTTGTACTTCGCCTTGAAGATTTGCGCCGAGCGGCCGATATGCCCTGCAACCCGGAGTTGAACCATGCCGTCGCGTGAGTACGCCAAGCTGACCAAGACCTTCCCGCTGTCGGCCACCCGCAGCGAGCCGCTCGGCCCTGTGCGCACCATTGCCGTGACCGGCGGCAAGGGCGGCGTGGGCAAGACGAATGTGTCCGCCAACCTGGCCGTGGCGCTGGCCGGCATGGGCAAGCGCACGCTGCTGCTGGACGCCGACCTCGGCCTGGCCAACATCGACGTGATCCTGGGGCTGAACCCCACCTTTACGCTGGCCGACCTGGTTGCCGGCCGCTGCTCGCTGGACGACGTCATCGTCGAAGGCCCGAACGGCGTGCTGGTGGTCCCGGCCGCATCGGGCCGCCGGCACATGGCCGAACTGGCCCCGGCCGAGCATGTCGGCCTGGTCAACGTGTTCTCCGAACTGGAACGCGAGCTGGACATCATGGTGGTCGATACCGCCGCCGGCATCACCGACGGCGTGCTGACCTTCTGCCAGGCCGCGCAGGACACCGTAGTGGTGGTCTGCGATGAGCCGGCTTCAATCACCGACGCCTACGCACTGATCAAGGTGCTGTCGCGCGAACGTGGCGTGGACCGCATCCAGGTGGTGGCCAACATGGTGCGTGACCCGAACGAGGGCCGCGTGCTGTACGAGAAGCTGACCCGCGTCTGCGAGAAGTTCCTCGCCGATGTCTCGCTGAACTACCTGGGCTGCGTGCCGCAGGATGACTGGCTGCGCCTGTCGGTGCAGCGCCAGCAGCCGGTGGTGAAGGCCTATCCGTCCAGCCCTTCGGCGCTGGCGATCACCGAGATCGCGCGCCGCACCGCACGCTGGCAGGCACCGACCGAACCGCGTGGCGGTGTCGAGTTCTTCCTCGAACGCATTCTCAAGCAGCGCGGGGTGGCCGCATGAAAGGCGCAGCCCAGTACAGGGAAGTCCAGCGCTCGGCGGCCAACGAGGTCATCGCCCAGCACTCGGACCTGGTGCGGCGCATCGCCCACCACCTGGCCGCGCGCCTGCCGGCCAGCGTCGAAGTCGATGATCTGATCCAAGCCGGCATGATGGGCCTGATCGAAGCCTCGCGCAGCTATGACGCCGACCAGGGCGCGTCGTTCGAGACCTATGCCTCGATCCGCATCCGCGGCTCGATGATCGACGAGATCCGCCGTGGCGACTGGGTGCCGCGCTCGGTGCACCGCCGTGCCCGCGATGCCGCCGCCACCATCCGCCGCCTGGAACAGAGCACCGGCCGTGCCGCCAGCGCCACCGAAGTGGCCGCCGCGATGGAGATGCCGCTGCCCGAATACCTGCGGCTGATGGAAGACGCCGCACGTGGCCAGGTGCTGAGCCTGGAGTCGCGCATCGAAGACCAGGGCGAACTGGACACCGTCGCCCAGGGTGGCCCGACCCCGCAGCAGGTGCTGGAGCGCGGCGAGTTCGGCCGCGAGCTGGGCAAGGCCATCGGCCACCTGCCCGAGCGCGAACAACTGGTGCTCTCGCTCTACTACGAGCAGGAGCTGAACCTGAAGGAGATCGGCGCGGTGCTCGGCGTGAGCGAATCGCGGGTCTGCCAGATCCACGGCCAGGCCGTGCTGCGCCTGCGCGGCCGGCTGAAGATATTCGAGGCCGTCGACGCCGGCCTGGAAGAATGAACATCCCCGAGGCGGCTGCCCCCGGCCGCCCGGAATGAACAACAAAGGAACTCTGCTTTGAACAAGAACATGCGCATCCTGATCGTCGACGACTTCTCGACCATGCGTCGAATCGTCAAGAACCTGCTGGGCGATCTGGGCTTCACCAACACCGCCGAAGCCGAGGACGGGCATGCCGCGCTGTCGCTGCTGCAGAGCCAGCCGTTCGATTTCGTCGTCACCGACTGGAACATGCCGGTGATGACCGGCATCGAACTGCTCAAGGCGATCCGTGCCGATGCCAAGCTGAAGACCCTGCCGGTACTGATGGTCACCGCCGAAGCCAAGCGCGAGCAGATCATTGAAGCGGCCCAGAACGGCGTGAACGGCTACATCATCAAGCCGTTCACCGCGCAGACGCTGGAAGAAAAGCTCGGCAAGATCTTCGAACGCCTGGCGGCCAGCGCCTGATGGATACCACGGTCGACAAGAACGCCCTCGCCCTGCGCCTGCAGGAGGCCCTGGACGCACTGGAGTCCGGTGACGAAGCCGCGTGGCGGCAACGCATCGACGGACTGGTCGCGCTGCGCACGCAGCCGATGATGAGCGGCCTCTCGCGGCTCGCCCGCGAGCTGGGGCAGGCGCTGGGTGAACTGCCGACCGTGCCCAGCGAAGCCGGCGAACTGGACGATGCCTGCGCACGCCTGGACCACGTGGTGGCGATGACCGAACAGGCCACCCACCGTACCCTGGACCTGGCCGAGGAATGCCGCAGCCTGACCGAACAGCTGCGCGCCGAAGGCCTGCAGCCGGGCCAGGACGCGCAGCTCGAGCGCATCCGCCACAACCTCACCGAGATCGCCCTGACGCAGAGCTACCAGGACCTGACCGGGCAGATCATCCGTCGCGTAGTGGGCATCGTCCGCCGCGTGCACGAAGGCTTCGGCGCGCTCGGCCTGCCGCCGGAACAGCATCGCACCGACCCGGAACTGGCCGGGCCGGCACTGAAAGGACTGGACCGCCACGCGGTCTCGCAGAACGACGCCGACGACCTGTTGTCGGATCTGGGGCTGTAAGCATGAGCGCGGTATCCGACGACATCACTGCCGATTTCATCATCGAGGCACAGGAAATCCTGGATCGCCTCGGCGAACAGCTGGTGTCGCTGGAGCAGGCACCGCAGGACACCGAACAGCTCAACGCGGTGTTCCGCGGCTACCACACGCTCAAGGGCGGCGCCGGTTTCCTCGGTGTCACCGCCATGGTCGAGCTGTGCCACGCCGCTGAGGAAGCGTTGGGCGCTGCACGTGCCGGCCAGGCCGTGCTGCAGGCCCATCACTTCGACGCCGCCCAGCAATCGCTGGACTACCTGCAGTCGATGCTGGATGCCGTGTCTTCCGGCACCGAGCCGGGCTATGCACCGCCTGACCTGATCGCCCAGTTCGACGTGCATGGCGGTGCCGTGGCTGCACCCGCCGCCGCAGCAGCGCCCGCTGCGGGAGGCAGCGACCTGATCACCGACGACGAGTTCGAGGCCCTGCTCGACCAGCTGCACGGCGGCAACGCACCGACTGCGGTGGCGCCGGCAAAGAAGGCCGACGACGGGCTGATCAGCGAGGACGAGTTCGAAGCCCTGCTCGACCAGCTGCACGGTGGCGCCGCACCCGGCGCCAAGCCCGCGGCGGCGGCGGCACCGGCACCGATCGCCGCCCCGCGCCCGGCGGCCGCACCGGCACCGGCGGCCAAGCCCGCCGCCAAGCCGCTGGCCGAGGCCGAACACACCGTGCGCGTGGACACCAAGCGCCTGGACGCGATCGTCAACCTGATCGGCGAACTGGTGCTGTCGCGCAACCGGCTCAAGACCCTGCGTGCGCGCTTGCGCGACGAGGAGCTGGACCGCGCCGTGTCCACCCTGGACATCGCCACCGCGCGCCTGCAGTCGGCGGTGATGCGTACCCGCATGCAGCCGGTGGGCAAGGTATTCTCGCGCTTCCCCAAGGTCGCCCGCGACGTCGCCCGCTCTCTGAAGAAGGAAGTGGACCTGGAGCTGATCGGCGCCGAGACCGAGCTCGATCGCAACCTGGTCGAAGCGCTGGCCGACCCGCTGGTGCACCTGGTCCGCAACGCCATCGACCATGGCGTGGAAATGCCCGACCTGCGCGAAGCACAGGGCAAGCCGCGGATGGGCCATGTGCGGTTGTCGGCGCAACAGGAAGGTGACTACGTCAGCATCGAGGTGCAGGACGATGGCGCCGGCATCGACCCGGAAAAGCTGCGCGCGAAGGCACGCGAGAAGGGCCTGATCGATCCGGAGGCCGCCGCCCGCCTGAGCAGCGAGGAGTGCCTGCACCTGGTGTTCCTGCCCGGCTTCTCGACCAAGCAGCAGGTCACGGATATTTCCGGCCGCGGCGTTGGCATGGACGTGGTGCAGTCGCGCATCCGCGAACTGAGCGGCCAGATCCAGATCCAGTCGGAGCTGGGCCGCGGCAGCCGCTTCCTGATCCGCGTGCCGCTCACCCTGGCGATCCTGCCGACCCTGCTGGTGCAGGCCGGCGAGGACGTCTATGCGCTGCCGCTGGCGCGCGTGATGGAAGTGCTGCACGCACCGCGCACCTCGCTGGGCTGGTTCGATGGCCGCGCCGTGCTCGACCGCCGTTCGCACACGCTGCCACTGGTCGATCTGCGCCAGTGGCTGGATGTGACGCCCGCCGCGTCGACCCTGCTGACCATCGTGGTGCTGCAGGCCGGCGAAGCGCGCTTCGGCCTGGTCGTGGACCAGGTGCGCGGGCGCGAGGAAGTGGTCATCAAGCCACTACCGAAAGCCCTGCGCGGCCTGCGCGGTTACGCCGGTGCAACCTTGATCGGCGATGGTCGCATGGCGCTGATCCTGGACGTGGACGGCCTGCGCAGCCCGCACGACTGACCCGCTTGCTGAACCCGTAAAACTGTGAAGTCGCACCAGTAGCCCGTACCGGTGTCTCAAGTCCCATTCATACAAGCCGATACCGGATCCATGGATAGACTCAGCCTCATTGGACTCTTTCTCGCCCTGGCCTCGCTGGTCGGTGGCAGCATCCTCAAGGGCGCCGGCCTGGCGTCGTTGTGGTCGCCTGCGGCGTTCGTGATCGTCATCGTCGGCACCGTGGCCGCGATCCTGCTGCATACCTCGCCGGCGGTGTTCAAGCATGCGTTCAAGATCGTGCGCTGGGTCGTGCGCCCACCGCACAGCGATCGTCGCGAGCTGATCCAGCAGATCGTCGAGTGGAGCAACATTGCCCGCCGCCAGGGCCTGCTGGGCCTGGAATCGCAGGTGGAAGCACAGCAGGACCCGTTCCTGCGCAAGGGCCTGCAGCTGCTGGTGGACGGTGTCGAGCCCGAATCGATGCGGCACATGCTGGAGATCGAACTGGGCAGCCAGGAACACCAGGACCAGGCCGGCGCCAAGGTGTTCGAGGCGATGGGCATCTATGCACCGACGCTCGGCATCATCGGTGCCGTGCTCGGCCTGATCGCGGTGATGAAGAACCTGGCCGACCCCAGCAAGCTCGGCCACGGCATCGCCGCTGCGTTCACCGCAACGATCTACGGCATCGCCTCGGCCAACCTGCTGTTCCTGCCGATCTCGGCCAAGCTCAAGAGTGTGATCTCGCACAACACGCGCGACCGCGAAATGGTCATCGAAGGCCTGATCTCGATCGCCCAGGGCGAGAACCCGCGCAACATCGAAACCAACCTCTCCGGCTTCCTGCACTGACATGGCCCGCCGCAAGCACCACGAAGAGCACGCCAACCACGAAGCATGGGCGATCCCCTATGCCGACCTGATGACGCTGCTGCTCGCCTTCTTCGTGGTCATGTACGCGATTTCCTCGGTCAACGAGGGCAAGTACCGGATCATGGCCGACGCGCTCACCGATGCCTTCGGCGGCGCACCGCGCACGATCAACCCGGTGCAGGTCGGCAACAAGCAGGTGCAGGGCGGCGGCTGGGACAGCCCGTCGGTGATCAAGTCCGGCACCAAGGTCGGCCCGTCCGCACCGGCGCCCTCGCACGACCCGACGCTGCTGCCGTCGATGGCCTCGCAGATGCGCATGCCGGTTTCGGTGCACAACCAGGAACAGATCGCGCGCGCCGAGCGCCAGCTCAACACCATCGCCGACCGCCTGACCGCCGCGCTGGCGCCGCTGATCGACCGCGGCATGATCAGCGTGCGCCGCACGGAACTGTGGATCGAAGTCGAGATCAACAGCGACATCCTGTTCCCGACCGGCTCGGCCGCGCTGGACGTGCACGCGCGGCAGACCCTGGCCAGCCTGGCCGAGGTGCTGCGCGACGTACCCAACAGCGTGCGCGTGGAAGGCCACACCGACAACGTGCCGATCGCCACTGCCACCTTCCCGTCCAACTGGGAGCTGTCGGCCGGACGCGCCGCCAGCGTGGTGCACCTGTTCGCCGACCAGGGCGTGCAGCCGTCGCGGCTGGCGATGGTCGGCTACGGCCAGTTCCGCCCCCGCGAAGAGAATGACAGCGCGCAGGGCCGCAACCGCAACCGCCGGGTCATGGTCATCATCCTGGCCGACACCTCGCACTCGGTGGATCCGCTGGGCCAACGCCTGAACGCGGCCACCGGCGCCACCGACAGCACCGCCACCGAACAGGCCGCAGCAACGCCGGCCAGCGCCCCCACCTCCCCCATCGCACCGGTGACGTTGCCGCCGGTGCCGGCTGGCAGCCGCGTCGGCGCCGCCGTCCCCCCGGCAATGAAGGAGTAATCCGATGCGCATCTGGGCAGTCGCCAACCAGAAGGGCGGAGTCGGCAAGACCACCACCACCCTCGCCCTCGGCCGTGGCCTGGCCGCGCTCGGCCATCGCGTGCTGCTGATCGACCTCGATCCGCATGCCTCGCTCAGCCGCGCCTTCGGCGTGCCGGTGGATCCGCCGCCGGCCGGCGTGCTGGAACTGTTCGGCGCACCGCCCGCCGACCTTGCCAGCCTGTGCCATGCCAGCAACATCCATGGCCTGGACTACGTCTGCGCGCAGTCGGCGCTGGCGACACTGGAACGCCGCAGCGCCAACCAGCCCGGTCTCGGCCTGGCCCTGCAGAACGCCCTGGCGCGCCACCAGGGCCAGCACGACTACATCCTGCTGGATTGCGCACCGACCCTCGGCCTGCTGATGATCAACGCGCTGGCCGCAGCCGATCGCCTGATCATCCCGACCCAGGCCGAGCCGCTGGCCCTGCACGGTCTGGATGGCATGGTCCGCACCGGCGAGATGGTCGAACGTTCGCGCCGCCGCCCGCTGCCGATCTCGATCCTGCCCACCCTGTTCGACCGCCGCACCCGCGCCGGCAACGAGTCGCTGCGCACCATGCAGGACCGTCATGGCAGCCGCGTGTGGGAAGACGCGATTCCGATCGACACCCGCATCAGCAACGCCGCCGGCCTGACCCTGCCGAGCGTCGGCGAGGACTACCCCGGCCGGGGCCTGGCCGCCTACCGCCGCGCCTTGAACTGGATCCTCGGGGAGGACGCCCGCGCCCTGGAGCAGGCCGCATGAACAGCACCGGCATCCTCGACGACTACCTGGACGAACTGCTGGGCGAGGCGATCGCCCCGGCCGCCGCTGCCGTGCCCGCGCCGATCAGCGCCGCCCCGGCCAAGGCGACCGAAGCCGCCGCCGAACGCGAGCCGACCTGGGATGACCTGCCGGCCGAGGTGATCTACGAAACCGAAACCGAGACCGTTGCCGCTACCCCTGCCGTGGACAACGCCGCACTGGAAGCCGCTTTCGATGCCGCCTCCGCGCCCGTCAGCGTGATCGATGCAGAACGCGAACCCACCTGGGACGATCTGCCGGCCGAAGTGATCTACGAAACGGATGCCGTCGTCGCGGCCCCGGTCGAGGATGAGGCAGCGCTGGAGGCGGCCTTCGAGGCCGCCGCCGCACCGGACAGCATCGCGACCGCCGAACGCGAGCCGACCTGGGATGACCTGCCCGACGAAGTCATCCACGAAACCGCGCCGGCACCCGCTGCAGCCGCTGCGAACACCGGCCCGGAACCCACCTGGGACGATCTGCCGGACGAAGTGATCTACGAGACCGATCCGGCGGACAGCCATCGTCTCGCCCACACCGACAGCCCTGGCCTGCAGGCCGCCTTCGAGGCGGCCGCCGGTGGCGAAGACGTTCCCACGCCGCCGCCCGCCGTGGTCGCAGCGCCAGTGGCACCACCGGCGGCACGCCCTGCACCGGCCCCGGCCGCACGCGCCGCCACACCGCCGCCGCGCGTCGCCGTCGATGCACCCGCAGGCAACCGCCCCGGCACCTGGCAGGAACTGCAGGCGCAGGCCCACCAACCGGCCCGCAGCCCGCATCCGCAGAACCGTCGCGCCGGCGAACGCACCTCGCGCTGGCTGCGCCTGCGCTGCGGCACCCAGGCCTATGCCCTGGAACTGCTGAAGGTCCAGGAGGTCGTGCTGCCGGTGCCGCTGCTGCCGTTGCGCGGCACCGCTGCCGCCATGCTGGGCATCATGAACCTGCGCGGCCAGGTGGTCCCGGTGATGGACCTGGGCCTGCACCTGGGCGCGGCCGCCGCCGAGGACGACGCCCAGACCCGCATCGTGGTGCTGGAAGAAGACGGCGAGACGATCGGCCTGCGCGTGTCGGCAGTGGAAGATGTCGCCAACCTCACCGATTCGCAGATCGAGCCGCCCGATACCGCACGCATCTGCCAGATCTCCAACGACCTGTTCCGAGGCGTGGCCCGGGTCAGCCAGCGCCCGATGATCCTGCTCGACGCCACCCGGCTGCTGAGCTGAGCCGCAACGAAAAAGGGGACGGAGGGGATTAAGTCGCAACTGGCTCGGCGGTTTGCGCGGTCGCTGTTGCTACTGGCAATCGCAGAGCGGCGCGGCCGTTTGCGACTTAATCCCCTCCGTCCCCTTTTCAAGGGCGACCCGAAAAGCACCGCATCGACGCACCGCGTCGATTCCCCTAAAGAACCCCACCGGGGTGCCGTTATGGATCACGGAACCGTTTGTCCGGAGCAACGATGAGCACTGTCGAACTGGGTGGGGATCTCGGCATCGAGAGCACTACCGAGCTCAAGAACCGCCTCGCCCCACTGGTGGAGCAGGAAGGCGAGCTGACCCTGGATGCCAGCCAGGTCGCCCGCATCCACACGGCCGCCGTGCAGGTGCTGTGTGCGTTCGTGCAGGCCCGCCGCGAGGCAGGCCTGGGCACCGGCTTCCACGGTTGCACCGCAACCTTCCGTGACGCCGCGCGCCTGCTGGGCGTCACCCAGGCCCTGGGCCTGGACGTAACCCATGACAACCTGAAATCTGTGGAGAACGCTGCATGAGCGCACGTATCTTGGTGGTGGACGATTCGGCGTCGATGCGCCAGATGGTGTCCTTCGCCCTCACCTCGGCCGGTTTTGCCGTCGAAGAAGCTGAAGACGGCGCGGTCGCGCTCGGTCGCGCCAAGGGCCAGCGCTTCAATGCGGTGGTCACCGACGTCAACATGCCGAACATGGATGGCATCGCGCTGATCCGCGAGCTGCGCCAGCTGCCGGACTACAAGTTCACCCCGCTGCTGATGCTGACCACCGAATCGGCCGCCGACAAGAAGTCCGAAGGCAAGGCCGCCGGTGCCACCGGTTGGCTGGTCAAGCCGTTCAATCCCGAACAGCTGGTCGCCACCGTGCAGAAAGTGCTGGGCTGATCGCCCGGCACCGCTCCCCCTCTTCGCTTCCGGACCACCACTGCCATGAGCATGGACCTGCAACGCTTCCACGCCACCTTCTTCGAGGAGAGCCGCGAAGGCCTCGACGCGATGGAGGCTGGCCTGCTGGCCCTGGAATCGGGGCAGCAGGACGCGGAGATCATCAATTCGGTGTTCCGCGCTGCCCACTCGATCAAGGGCGGCGCCGGCACCTTCGGCTTCGACGCGATCGCCGGCCTGACCCACGTGCTGGAGACGCTGCTCGATGAGCTGCGCGCCGGCAAGCGGGCACTGGAAGGCCACGCCGTCGACGCCATGCTGTCCTCGGTGGACGTGCTGCGCGCCCTGCTGCGCGAAGCCGAACACGGCCAGGCTGCCGATCCCGCTGCGGTTGCTGCGGTAAAGGCGCGCCTGGAAGCGGTTCTTTCCGGCCAGGCCGCAGCGAGCACCCCGGCGGCCGCCGCAGCCAAGGTGGACGATACGCCGGAAGCCTGGCAGATCGGCTTCACCCCCGCGCCGTCACTGTTCATGAGCGGCAACGACCCGCTGCGCATCATCCGCGAACTTGAGCACCTGGGTTCGCTGCAGGTCGCCGCGCGCATGGACCGCCTGCCGGGCTTCGCCCAGCTCGATCCGCTCGAAGCTCACCTGGCGTGGGACCTTGGTCTGGTCGGCAAGGTGCCGCGCAGCAAGATCGAAGACACCTTCGCCTGGGTGCTGGACGACTGCGAACTGGACATCCGTCCGGCCGCGCCGCCGAGCCTGGCCACCCAGGCACCGGCCGCTCCCGCTCCGGCGGCAGCAGCGCCGTCGGCTCCCGCCGCGCCCGCCGCCAGCGGTGGTGCCAGCCAGGAAGCGGAAACCTCCATCCGCGTCAGCGTCGACAAGGTCGATGCGCTGATCAATCTGGTCGGCGAACTGGTCATCACCCAGGCCATGCTCAAGCAGGTCTCGCACGCGCTGGACCCGGTCCACGCCGAGAGCCTGTTCGCCGGCCTGGACCAGCTTGAACGCAACACCCGCGACCTGCAGGAAGCGGTGATCGGCGTGCGCATGCTGCCGGTCGATGCGGTGTTCCGCCGCTTCCCGCGCCTGGTCCGCGACCTGTCCAGCCGCCTCGGCAAGCAGGTGCGCCTGCGCACCGTCGGCGAAGGCACCGAACTGGACAAGGGCCTGATCGAGAAGATCGCCGATCCGCTGGTGCACCTGGTGCGCAACTCGATCGACCACGGCCTGGAAATGCCCGACGTGCGTCGCGGTGCAGGCAAGGACGAGACCGGCACGATCACGCTGGCGGCCTCGCATCAGGGCGGCCATATCGTCATCGAAGTCAGCGACGACGGTCGCGGCCTGGACCGTGCCAAGATCCTGGCCAAGGCCCACGAACGCGGCCTGGCGGTGCCGGACAACCCGACCGATTCGCAGGTCTGGGACCTGATTTTCCAGCCCGGCTTCTCCACCGCCGATGCAGTCACCGACCTGTCCGGGCGTGGCGTCGGCATGGACGTGGTCCGCCGCAACATCCAGGCGCTGGGGGGCGAGGTGCAGATCGAGAGCAGCCTCGGTGCTGGTACGCGCACGCTGATCCGCCTGCCGTTGACCTTGGCCATCCTCGATGGCATGACCGTGGCGGTGGCTGGTGAAACCCTGATCCTGCCGTTGGCCTATGTGCTTGAGGCGTTGCAGCCGCAGGCCGAGGACATCCGCAGCATGGCCGGCGAAGGCCGCGTACTGCGCGTGCGTGGCGAGTACCTGCCGATCCTGTCGCTGAGCGAGTACTACGGCTACGGCAACCGTGCGCCGGGCAGCGAATCGCTGGTGGTGGTGGTCGAAGGCGATGGCCAGAAGATCGCACTGGAAGTGGACGAACTGGTCGGCCAGCAGCAGGTGGTGGTGAAGAACATCGAGAACAACTACCGCCGCATCGGCGGGGTGTCCGGTGCCACCATCCTCGGCGACGGCCGCGTCGCGCTGATCGTCGACATCGGCGGACTGGTGCGTTCGCTGCGGATGCCGCAGGCCGCCTGATCCACGCTGCAGGCGTGCACTGGACCGCCGCCCTTCGGGGCGGCGGTTTTTGTTTGTGCGCGCTCTGCCAAGGGGGTCAGATCCCTTTCCTGCGGAAAGGGATCTGACCCCAATCCACAGCGCCCCACATTTTGTGAACTCCGTCATCGCGATGGTTTCGTGCGCAACCACGCCACGCAAGCGAAAGCCCCGCCACTGCAGCACTTTCGCGCCGTCATCCCTACGCAACCGAATGTGATCTGCGTCCATAAAGTCCGCCCGGAACGCGCCGTTATTCCGCAATGACGGCCGTCACCGAACCCCACCGGGCACCACCGTTCGCGATGCAACCACCCCAGCCGGCGCACCGCCGCCGACACTCTGCCCACCTGGAGCACCCCGCATGAAGTGGTTCCAAGATCTGCCCATCGCCCGCAAGCTGGCCGTGGGGTTCACACTTACCACGCTGATGACCCTGGTCCTCGGCGCCTTCGCCCTGCTGCGCCTGAGCGAAGCCAACAGCCAGCTCCGCGAAATGGCCGGCAACGATATTCCCTCGGTCCAGCATTTGGGCGAAGCGCGCTCGCAGCTGGGCGAGTTCCGTACCTACGAACTGGCCCTGCTGAGCATGCTCGACCAGCCGGAAAAGGTGGCCGACTACAACAAGCGCATGGACGACACCGCCAAGGCCGTGCACGACGAGCTGGCTGCGTACACGGCGCTGCCGGCGCTGGACAAGGAGCGTGAACTCTATCGCGCCGCGAACGTGCAGCTGGAACGCTACTTCGCCGCCAACAAGGCCATGCGCGAAGCCGTGGCCGCTGGTGATGGCACCCTGGCGCAGCAGATCTCCGACGAACAATCGCGCCCGGCGCGCCGGGATCTGTTCGCCGCGATGAAGACCCTCGGCACCCACATCGCCGGCCTGATGGACGGCAAGATCGCCGCCGCCAACGCCACCCACCGCACCAGCATGATCGCCATCATCGGCTGCATCGTGCTGCTGTCGCTGGTGGCCGCCGCGCTGGCCACGGTCATCTCACGCGCAGTGACGGGTCCGCTGGGCAAGGCCGTGCACGCCATCCAGGCGGTGGCCCGTGGCGACCTGAGCGTCAGCACCCAGGCCACCAGCAAGGACGAAGCCGGAAGGATGCTGGCCGCCACCGCCGAGATGACCGCGATGCTGCGCCGCTTCAGCGAGCAGACCCAGCTGATGGCACAGATGCACGCGGGCCCGGACATCAGCCATCGCATTCCGGAGGATTTCCCGGGTGTCTATGGCCAGCTGGCCGGCGGCATCAACACGGTGATCTTCGAGCACCTGGACGCCATCCGCGATGCCATCGACGTGCTCAACCAGTACGCCATCGGCAACCTCGCCCCGGACGCCCGCCGCCTGCCGGGCAGCCGCGCGATCCTGCACGAATCGATGGATGCAGCCAAGGCCAGCCTGCTGGCGATCAACTCGCAGATCCAGCAGCTGGCCGCAGCGGCCGCGGCCGGTGACTTCAGCCAGCGCGGCGACGCACAGCGTTTCCAGCACGACTTCAAGCTGATGATCGAGCACCTCAACACCATGATGCAGGTGGCCGACGGCAATCTCGGCCAGCTCTCGCAGCTGCTGCAGTCGATCGCCGCTGGCGACCTGACCGCGCGCATGGAAGGCCAGTTCAACGGCGTGTTCGCACGCATGCGTGACGACGCCAACACCACCGTCGCGCAGCTGACCCAGATCGTCGGCCAGATCCAGGCCAGCGCCTCCAGCATCACGCTGGCTGCCGGCGAGATCGCCTCCGGCAACAGCGACCTGTCGCGCCGTACCGAGCAGCAGGCTGCCAACCTGGAGGAAACCGCTGCCTCGATGGAGGAACTGACCTCCACCGTGCGCCAGAACGCCGAGCATGCCCGCCAGGCCAACCAGCTCGCCATCGGCGCGCATGGCGTCGCCTCGCAGGGCGGCGATGTGGTCGGCCAGGTGGTCACCACCATGTCGGCCATCGAAGCCTCGTCGAAGAAGATCGCCGAGATCATCAGCGTCATCGACGGCATTGCGTTCCAGACCAACATCCTGGCGCTGAATGCCGCCGTGGAAGCCGCCCGTGCCGGTGAACAGGGCCGTGGCTTCGCCGTGGTCGCCAGTGAAGTGCGTACCCTCGCCCAGCGTTCGGCCGCCGCCGCCAAGGAGATCAAGGGCCTGATCGACGACTCGGTCGGCAAGGTCGCCGAAGGCTCCAGCCTGGTCCACCAGGCCGGCAGCACCATGGGCGAGATCGTCGCCTCGGTGCAGCGCGTGACCGACATCATGGCCGAGATCTCCGCGGCCTCGCAGGAGCAGTCGGCGGGCATCGAGCAGGTCAACCAGACCGTGGTGCAGATGGACGAGACCACCCAGCAGAACGCCGCCCTGGTGGAAGAAGCCACGGCTGCGGCACGTGCGATGGAAGACCAGGCGGTACAGCTGGGTGAAGCCGTGGCCCGCTTCCGGCTCGCATCGCAGGGCACGACAGCCATTCCCGCACGCCCGCTGGCAGCACCGGTACCGCGCCAGGTCGCGGCCGCCGCACCTGCGGCAAAGCCGGCCCCCACGCGCCCGCTGCGCAGCTCGGCGGCGCAGCCGGCACTGGCCGCGGACGGCGACTGGCAGGAGTTCTGATGTAGCCGGGGTCGGCTCCCTCTTCTTCGGAAGAGGGATCCGACCCCACACGCATGGAAAGTGATGTAATTCTCACTTCATAATCCGGGGCAGAGGCCGATATCCCCATCGAGCCTCGCGCCAACGCGTGCTGGCGCCCGCCCCTGACCGTAGATTCCATGTCCGACGGCAACGACACTGCAGTGCATGATGTCCACGCGGCTGATGCCGCCGACGAACGATTCCTGGTCCGCAACCCGCGCCAGCTGCGCCAGCTGCTGCGCTCGCTGATCGACCAGCGTTCGCTGATCAACGCCCATATCGACGGCCGCGACCGCTCGTTCCCGACCGCCCTGCTCGACCTCGACGAAGACGAGGACTTCCTGCTGCTCGATGGCAGCCCGCAGGAGGCCTCCAACCGTGCCGCCGAACAGGCCGATCACCTGCTGTGCTTTGCCCAGCTCGAACGCGTGCTGGTGCGCTTCCGCCTGCACGAACTGCAGCGCGTGGACAACGACGGCCACGTCGCCTTCCGCGCCCCGCTGCCGGACGAACTGGTGCACCTGCAGCGCCGCGAGCTGTACCGGCTGGAAACCCCCGTCACCGACTCGCCGCAGCTGCTGCTGCCGCCCGGCGAAGCGCGGGCCGAAGCGCTGTCGATGCGGGTGGTGGACATCAGCGGCGGCGGCCTGGCCGTGGTGGTCCCAAGTGACTGTGCGGTGTTCGGCCTGCAGAAGCGCTATCCGGCGCAGCTGTCGCTGCCCGATGGCCCCGACCTGGATATCGAACTGGTGGTCTGCAACCTGCTGCCGCAGCGCCAGCCCAATGGCATCGAGGTCAAGCGCGTGGGCATGCGCTTTGAAAGCCTGCCGCGCGGCGCCGACAGCGCCATCCAGCGCTACATCTTCCGCATCGACCGCCAGCGCAAGGCCCGCCGCAACGGCGAGCTGTAAGGCCGTCCGACCGGCAGTGCCGGCCGCTGGCCGGCAACCCCGGAACGCATGCCGGGGTCAGATCCCTTTTCCCTGAAAAGGGATCTGACCCCATCCGCGCACCCTCCCTGGTAGATCCACACCAAGCGTGGATGCCTTCCCCCGGCACCTAAAGTCCCCTCCAACGGGGCCGATATCGAGCCTGACACCGGGACTTCCGGCAGAACCAGGACCCCTCGATGAACGACAAGACCAGCTCCGCCGCCAGCGCCGGTGGCGAATTCCTCAGCTTCACCCTTGGTGAAGAGCACTACGG
Organism: Stenotrophomonas sp. AG209; assembly: GCF_003550055.1. Taxonomy (NCBI): domain Bacteria; kingdom Pseudomonadati; phylum Pseudomonadota; class Gammaproteobacteria; order Lysobacterales; family Lysobacteraceae; genus Stenotrophomonas; species Stenotrophomonas sp. AG209. The sequence continues at coordinate 166,054 of NZ_QXDB01000001.1, read as the reverse complement.
CGTGGACATCCTCAAGGTGCAGGAAATCCGTGGCTACGACGCCGTCACCCGCGTACCGGATGCGCCGGACTACATCAAGGGCGTGATCAACCTGCGCGGCACCATCGTCCCGGTCATCGACCTGCGCCTGAAGCTGCGCCTGGACAACGCCCGCTACGACGCCTTCACCGTGATGATCGTGCTGAACGTGGAAGACCGCGTGGTCGGCATCGTCGTCGACAGCGTCTCCGACGTGATCCCGCTGTCGGCCGAGCAGATCCGCCCGACCCCGGAATTCGGTGCCGCCGTCGATACCCGCTTCATCTCCGGCATCGGTACCCACGACGATCGCATGCTGATCCTGCTGGACATCGAGACCCTGCTCGACAGCGCCGACATGGGCCAGGCCAGCCTCGCCGAAGACGTCGCCGCCTGAGCAAACGGAACTGCTTCACGTTCCAGTCACAAAACCCTTCAGTTCCCTCCGGCGATGCCGATAGGGGGACAGAAGCCGGTCGCGCAGGAGCGCGCAGGACCGGCCCGACCGTTACCATCCCCGGAGATACCCCTCGATGAAGTCCCTGCTTGCGTTCGTTTCGGCCGCTGTCCTGGCCACCACCGCCGCCTCCGCTTTTGCCCAGTCGGCCGACATGATCCCGCCGGAAATGGCACCGCGTTCGGTCGGCAAGGACGGCATGGTCTGTGGCAAGGTCGAAAAGGCCCGCTACGCAGAAGGTTCCGAAGGCCAGCCGACCTTCCTGTACATGGGCGGCGCCTTCCCGCGCCACACCTTCTCGGCCCGCATCGCCGGTGAGAACCGCGGCAAGTTCTCCTTCCCGCTGGAAACCCTGGAAGGCAAGACCGTCTGCGTGATCGGCAAGATCCAGCGCGACGCTTCGCGTGCGGAAATCGAAGTCAGCTCGCCGTCGGCACTGAAGCTGGCCAACATCAAGTAATCCGCTGTTCGTCGAGCCACGCCGGACCTGGTGCCGGCGTGGTTCCTGCTGCAACCGGGCCCGATGCCCGGGCGCGTCTGCCTTAGGAGCCTGCAACGCCCATGCCGTGGATCAACAACCTGAAACTGATGCCGAAGCTGATGCTGACCTTCGGCGTCATCCTGCTGGTGATGCTGCTGCAGGGCATCGTCGCCTATCGTGGCCTGCATTCGCTGAACAACGTCACCACCGAGCTGGCCGGTTCGCGCATGGAGAGCATCCGCATGGCCGGCGAGATGCGCGGCATGCTGGGCGAATACCGCAATGCCGCCTACCAGCAGTTGATCCGCGCCAGCGACGACGTCAAGTCCGATGCCCGCAAGCAGGCCGTCGAGCTGCGCGAGAGCATGGACAAGTCGATCAAGGGCTATCCGGCACTGGTCGACAACCCGCAGCAGAAGAAGCTGTTCGACACCTTCGCCAAGGAATGGAAGGACGCCCTGGCCTCCTATGACAGCGTCACCGAGATGCTGGAACTGGACCTGCCGGACGACGCCATCGATACCTTCGTCGGCGAAACCCGCACCAAGCACCGCAAGGCCGCCTCGGCGCTGGAAGCGCTGATCGCCGAAGACAACCGCCTCGCCCGCGCCTCGCGCGAAGAGGCCGAATCCACCTACTCCGCCTCGGCCGTGCTGACCGTGATCGCCCTGCTGGGCGGCGCCGCACTCGGCCTGGTGCTGGTCTGGCTGTTTGCCCGCGCCCTGGTCGGCAGCGTGCGCGGCGCCGTCTCGGTGGCCAACGAAGTGGCCGGCGGCAAGCTCGATGGCCACATCGACGTCAGCCGCCAGGACGAAGTGGGCGAACTGATGCAGGCGATGCAGCGCATGCAGCGCGACCTGCGCGAGCGCACCGAAACCGACCAGGCCATCGCCCGCGAGAACCTGCGCATCCGTACCGCACTGGATTACAGCTCGACCGGCGTGTACCTGACCGACACCAGCAACACCATCGTCTACAGCAACCGCGCCCTGCAGCAGACCCTGAGCCAGTACCAGGACGACGTGCGCCGCGACCTGCCGGACTTCGATGCGCAGGCGTCGCTGATCGGCAAGCCGGTCACCGTGCTTGAACACCGCGGCGAGATGGACCAGACCCTGCTGGGCAACCTGAAGGCACACGGCGTCGCCCGTCGCCCGATGCAGTACGGCGATGCGCAGTTCGCCCAGGTGGTCTCGACCATCCGCAATGAAGGCGGCGACACCGTCGGCTACGTGGTGGAGTGGCGTGACCGTACCCAGGAAGCGCAGGTCGAAGCCGAAGTGGCCCGCGTGATCGCCCAGGCTGCCGCCGGCGACCTGTCCGGCCGCATCGACGCCAGCGACAAGGAAGGCTTCTTCCTGCAGCTGGCCCAGCAGATCAACGGCCTGCTGGACGCCAACGCTGGCAGCATCGAACAGATCTCCGGCCTGCTCGCCGCGCTGTCGCAGGGTGACCTGACCGTGCGCATGCACGGCGACTACCAGGGCGTGTTCGCCCGCATGCGCGACGATGCCAACGCCACCGCCGCACAGCTGAGCGAGATCGTCACCCGCATCAAGCAGTCCAGCCGCGCGATCAGCTCGGCCGCCGGCGAGATCGCCTCCGGCAACAGCGACCTGTCGCGCCGCACCGAGCAGCAGGCTGCCAACCTCGAAGAAACCGCCGCCTCGATGGAGGAACTCACCTCCACCGTGCGCCAGAACGCCGAGCACGCCCGTCAGGCCAACCAGCTCGCCATCGGCGCGCATGGCGTCGCCTCGCAGGGCGGCGACGTCGTCGGCCAAGTGGTCACCACCATGTCGGCCATCGAAGCCTCGTCAAAGAAGATCGCCGAGATCATTTCGGTCATCGACGGCATCGCGTTCCAGACCAACATTCTGGCGCTGAACGCCGCGGTGGAAGCCGCGCGTGCCGGTGAACAGGGCCGCGGTTTCGCCGTGGTCGCCAGCGAGGTGCGTACTCTCGCCCAGCGCTCGGCCGCCGCCGCCAAGGAGATCAAGGGCCTGATCGACGACTCGGTCGGCAAGGTCAACGACGGCTCGGCGCTGGTGCACAAGGCCGGAGCCACCATGGGCGAGATCGTCGCCTCGGTGCAGCGCGTGACCGACATCATGGCCGAGATCTCCGCGGCCTCGCAGGAACAGTCGGCCGGCATCGAGCAGGTCAACCAGACCGTGGTGCAGATGGACGAAACCACCCAGCAGAACGCTGCGCTGGTGGAAGAAGCCACTGCCGCAGCACGTGCAATGGAAGAGCAGGCCGGTCACCTCAGCGAGGCCGTGTCGATCTTCGTAGTGGACGAAGCCGAGACCGTGGTTGCCCCGCGCATCGCCGCTGCCCCGGCCCCGCGTGCTGCTGCACCGGCCGCACCGGCCCCGGTCGCCCCGCCGGCCCGCCGCACCGCCGGTGGTCGTCCGATGGCCACCGAACTGGCCGACGGAGACTGGCAGGAGTTCTGATGCCTGCCTGACCTGACGTACGAGAACGCCCTGGCCCTGCGCCGGGGCGTTTTCGTTTACGGGGTATCTGGATATCCAGCCAACGGCGATGCCCCTCGGGGTGGTCGCGGAAGGCGGCGGATTTCCTTCGCTTGGGCCGGGAGGGTGGGTTGCGCAGGGGACGCTGCAAGTACGTCCATGTAAGCTCGGTCGCCGCATCCATGCGGCTCACGCCCCTGCGCAACCCACCCTCCCGGCCACGGACACTTTCCGTGCGCGTCCACCCCGGATCGAAGAAAGAAGAGCAAGAGCAACAGCAACAGCCGCACCGCGTCCGGGGTCAGATCCGTTTTCCGCAGGAAAACGGATCTGACCCCTCTTTCCACTTGGAAACCCAACGCTCTTGCCGTCCGCCGAAGTGAAGCCCTGGCGGGCCGGGTCGGGGTGGGCAGGCAGGACCGTTGGCGCCATGGATGGCGCCATCGAGCCCCCATGGGTGAGGGCGCTTTGCTTGCGAAGCACTGCTTCGCAAGCGCCCGAACGCACAGCCGCCAGCGGCTGGGCCGGACCCCGGAGGGGGGTTCACGGCGTGTCCTGCCTGCCCACCCCGATCCGGCCAACCCGTAGCAACCCATCGCCATGACCTGCCGTTGCCGTTGCCGTTGCCGTTGCCGTTGCCGTTGCTGTTGCTGTTGCTCCAAAAGCCTGCCGCAGGCAGCGCCGCAGCCGCCGCTGCAAGGAAACCTGAATACGTTCGGACACCGCACCTCAATCCCCCGCCCGCGCGGCCGATAACGGGGTTGTCACCGCTTGTCCCGCTGTGACCGGCACGGCGCCGCCCGCCCGCTTCGACCTGGTCCTGCTCGATGAATCTCCTGCATCGCTGGCAACACTACTTCAGCAATCTCTCCGTCCGGCGCAAGCTCAACCTGCTGACGCTGCTCATCGCGCTCGGCGTGATCGCGCTGTCGGTGATCGCCGCCCGCATGCAGTACCTGGACCTGACCGAGACCCGCAAGACCGCGCTGAAGACCCAGGTCGAACTGAGCTACGGCATCCTGCAGCACTACCACCGCCTGGCCGGTACCGGCGAGCTCAGCGAAGAGGCCGCCAAGAGCGCCGCGCTGCAGGCGCTGGAGGTCATGCGCGCCGAGAACGATACCTACTACTTCAACATCTACGACACCGGCTACCGCCTGCTGATGCACCCGTTCCGCAAGGACTTGGTCGGCAAGGACATGAAGGACTTCCGCACCGACGACGGCGTGCGGATCTACTACGACCAGGTCGAAGCGGCCCGCGCCGGCGGCGGCTTCGTCAACTACCGCTGGGCCAAGCCGGGCAGCAAGGGCGACGTCGAGAAGGTCGCCTATGCCGGCCTGTTCGCGCCCTGGAACTGGGTGGTCAGCAGCGGTGTCTACATGGACGACGTGCAGAAGCAGGCGCTGGTGTTCACCGCCATCATGGCGGTCTCCGGTGGCGTGCTGGTACTGATCGTGCTGGCCCTGAGCTGGGTCATCGGCAACCGCATCGCCGTACCGCTGAAGCAGGCCACCGCCGTGGCCGAAGGCATCGCCGGCGGCAAGCTGGACAGCCACATCGGCCCGCAGCCGCATGACGAGACCGGCCGCCTGCTGGAGGCCATGGCCGGCATGCAGCAGCAGCTGCATGCGGTCATCTCGGGCCAGCGCGAAATGGCGCGCCGCCACGACGGTGGCGAACTGAGCTATCGCATCGACGCCAGCGCCTTCCCCGGCGAGTACGGGCTGATGGTGCAGGAAACCAACGCCCTGGTCGGCGGCCACGTGCAGACCCTGCACGACGTGCTGGACGTGGTGCAGCAGTATGCTGTCGGCGATCTCAGCCGCGACATCGCGCGCTACCCGGGCGAGAAGGCCGCGATGACCACCACCGTCGACACGGTCAAGGCCAACCTCGGCCGCATCAACGCCGAGATCAAGCAGCTGGCCAGCGCCGCCGCTGCGGGTGACTTCAGCCGCCGTGGCGACGCCCAGCGTTTCGATCACGATTTCCGCCTGATGCTGGAAAACCTCAATGCGATGATGGCGGTCAGCGATGACAACCTCGGCAAGCTCTCGCAGCTGCTGTCGGCCATCGCCGAGGGTGACCTGACCGCGCGCATGCACGGCGACTACCAGGGCGTGTTCGCACGCATGCGTGACGACGCCAACACCACCGTCGCGCAGCTGACCCAGATCGTCGGCCAGATCCAGGCCAGCGCTTCCAGCATCACCCTGGCCGCCGGCGAGATCGCCTCCGGCAACAGCGACCTGTCGCGCCGCACCGAGCAGCAGGCTGCCAACCTGGAAGAAACCGCCGCCTCGATGGAGGAACTGACCTCCACCGTGCGCCAGAACGCCGAGCATGCCCGCCAGGCCAACCAGCTCGCCATCGGCGCGCATGGCGTCGCCTCGCAGGGCGGCGACGTCGTCGGCCAAGTGGTCACCACCATGTCGGCCATCGAAGCCTCGTCAAAGAAGATCGCCGAGATCATTTCGGTCATCGACGGCATCGCGTTCCAGACCAACATTCTGGCGCTGAACGCCGCGGTGGAAGCCGCGCGTGCCGGTGAACAGGGCCGCGGTTTCGCCGTGGTCGCCAGCGAGGTGCGTACTCTCGCCCAGCGCTCGGCCGCCGCCGCCAAGGAGATCAAGGGCCTGATCGACGACTCGGTCGGCAAGGTCGCCGAAGGTTCCAGCCTGGTCCACCAGGCCGGCAGCACCATGGGCGAGATCGTCGCCTCGGTGCAGCGCGTGACCGACATCATGGCCGAGATTTCCGCTGCCTCGCAGGAACAGTCGGCTGGCATCGAGCAGGTCAACCAGACCGTGGTGCAGATGGACGAAACCACCCAGCAGAATGCCGCGCTGGTGGAAGAAGCCACCGCCGCCGCACGCGCGATGGAAGACCAGGCCGGCCAGCTGGCCGACGCCGTGGCGATCTTCCGCCTCGACAACCAGGTCTCGGCCGCGATGCAGGCCGTGGCCGCGCATGTCGAGCCGGTGCGCGTCGCCGCCGTGGCACGCCCGCAGCCGAGCCGCACGCCCGCACCGGCACCGATACCGGCACGCCGTAGCAGCAACGCCAGCACCTTCGTCGCCAGCGACAGCGACTGGCAGGAATTCTGAGACCCACCCGCGGCGGCTGCGGCCGCCGCCTCTGCCGATGGACACGTCCCCCGTGCAAAGTCCTACTCCCATCGTTACCGGCCCGCGCGAATTCGAGTTCGCCGACCGTGATTTCCGCCGCGTCTGCGACCTGATCTACCAGCGCGTGGGCATCGCCCTCGCCCCGGCAAAGCGCGACATGGTCTATGGCCGCCTGTCGCGCCGCCTGCGCACGCTGGGCATGCGCAGCTTCCAGCAGTACCTGGACCATCTGGAGCAGGAAGACGGTGACGAGTGGCAGGCGTTCACCAACGCCCTGACCACCAACCTGACCTCGTTCTTCCGCGAACCGCACCACTTCGACAAGCTACGCGAGGAGCTGCAGCAGCGCTCCAGCCGCACGCCGTTGCTGCTGTGGTCGTGCGCGGCGTCCACCGGCGAAGAGCCCTACTCGATGGCGATCACCGCCTGCGAGGCCTTCGGCACGCTGAAGCCTCCGGTGCGCATCATCGCCACCGACGTCGATACCCAGGTGCTGGCCACCGCCGGCCGCGGTGTCTACAACATCGATCGCGTCACCAGCCTGGATCCGGACCTGCGCCGCCGCTACTTCCAGCGCGGCAGCGGCCCCAACGAGGGCCAGTGCCGCGTGTTGCCGGCGTTGCGCGAGTTGATCGAGTTCCGCCCGCTGAACCTGCTCGCCCCGCGCTACGACGTCGGCGGCCCGTTCGACGCGCTGTTCTGCCGCAACGTGATGATCTACTTCGACAAGCCGACCCAGCGCGCCATCCTCGGTCGCCTGGTGCAGCACCTGGCCGACGACGGCCTGCTCTACACCGGCCACTCGGAGAACTACCTGCACGCCGCCGACCTGATCCAGCCCTGCGGCCGCACCCTGTACCGCCGTGCGGCAAAGGCCGGCGCATGAATGCCTCGCTGCGTACCGACGATGTGATGCGCTACCAGGATGCGCGTTTCCAGACGATCGCCGCCAAGCTGCTGCCGACCCAGTACCTGGTGGTCGATGACACCACTGCGCTGACCACCACGCTGGGCTCCTGCGTGGCGGCCTGCCTGCGCGACCCGGTGCTGAAGATCGGCGGCATGAACCATTTCCTGCTGCCCGAGGGCAACGCCGGTGACGGCGCGCCTGCGCGCTATGGCAGCTATGCGATGGAACTGCTGATCAACGACATGCTCAAGCGCGGCGCACATCGCAAGCGCATCGAGGCCAAGGTGTTCGGTGGTGCCAACGTGCTGAAGGGCTTCACCAGCAATCCGGTCGGCACCCGCAACGCCGAATTCGTGCGCCAGTACCTGCAGGCCGAGCACATCCCGATCATTGCCGAGGACCTGTGCGGCATCCATCCGCGCAAGATCTGGTTCTTCGCCGATACCGGCCGCGTGGTGGTGCAGCGCCTGCCGCATGCCCATGAGGCCGAAGTGGCCGCGACCGAATCGGCGGTGCGTGCGCGCCTGTCCAAGGCCCCGGTCACCGGCGGCGTGGAGCTGTTCGAATGACCCTGACCGGCAACGCCCCCTGCCGGGTCCTGATCGTCGACGACTCCGCCGTCGTGCGCCAGATGCTCACCGAAATCCTGTCCAGCGATCCGTCCATCGACGTGGTCGGCACCGCCGCCGACCCGCTGCTGGCGCGCGAGAAGATCAAGCGTCTGGCCCCGGACGTGATCACCCTGGACGTGGAAATGCCGCGCATGGACGGGCTGGCGTTCCTGGAAAACCTGATGCGCCTGCACCCGCTGCCGGTGGTGATGATCTCCTCGCTGACCGAACGCGGCGCCGACACCACCCTGCAGGCGCTGGCGCTGGGCGCGGTGGACTTCGTGTCCAAGCCGAAGCTGGACGTGGCGCGCGGCCTGCAGGCCTACGCCGACGAGATCATCGCCAAGGTCAAGATGGCGGCGCGCTCGCGCGTCCGCCCGCTGGTGCGCGCCGCCGCACCGAAACTCCTGCTGGACGCCGCGCCTGCGATGCGCCCCGCTGCTCCGCAGTTCCGCACCACTGACCGCCTGATCGCGATCGGCTCGTCGGCCGGCGGCACCGAAGCGTTGCGCGTGGTGCTGGAAGGCATGCCGGCCGACGCGCCCGCCGTGGTGATGACCCAGCACCTGCCGGCCAGCTTCAGCAGTGCTTTCGCCGAGCGCCTGGACCGCCACTCGGCCATGGCCGTGCGCGAGGCCAGCGACGGCGAAGCTGTGCTGCCCGGCCACGCCTACCTGCCGCCAGGCGGCAAGCACCTGCGGATCATCCGCGACGGTGCGCGCTGGCGCTGCCGTGTCGATGATGGCCCGGCAGTGAACCGGCACAAGCCCGCGGTCGATGTGCTGTTCCGCTCGGTTGCGCAGAACGCCGGCGGTAATGCCATCGGCGCCATCCTCACCGGGATGGGCGATGACGGCGCACGCGGCCTGCTGGAAATGCGCCAGGCCGGCGCGCCGACACTGGTGCAGGACGAGGCCACCAGCGTGGTCTGGGGCATGCCGGGTGCAGCGTTCAAGCTCGGCGCCGCCGAAGAACAGGTGCCGCTGGAACGGATTGCCGAGCGGTTGCTGGCGCTGGCCCGCGCCTGATGGGGAGCTGTAGAGCCGAAGGCAACGGCAGGAGTCGTTGCCAACGTCGCTTGCGACGGCCCGAAGGGGGCCGGGCAAGGACGCCCGGCATAGCCCATGCTCGGCTCCGCATCGGCCAAACACACCGGCCAGACGTCGCATTCAGCTCGTTCGATCTGGCGGTACCGTCGGACACTGGCATTTCACTAGTGCTGCTTACGCACATGTGTGCCGCAATCACCTCGATTGCGCCGGCGGGCGGATCCTGGTCGATCCGCCACATTGGACGTGCTTTCCCTGCACCTGCAGCGTAAGGCTCCCTTCCACGGAGCCTCTCATTGCCTCTTCTCACCCATCACGATATCGGCACCGGCTTTCCCATCGTTCTTGGCGGCAGCTATCTCTGGGGCCGCGACATGTGGGCGCCACAGATCGAGGTGTTGTCGCGGCACTACCGCCTGATCCTTCCGGAGCTGCCCGGCCACGACAACGATCTGCCCCTGTCCGCCGCCTTCACCACACCGGCCTGCCTCGCACGCGAAGTCGGCCGTTTGCTGGATGCGCTGGACATCCGCCAGTACGCGGTGGCTGGCTTGTCGGTCGGCGGCATGTGGGCAGCGGAACTGGCGCTGCAGCGCCCCGAGCAGGTCCGCTCGCTGATCCTGATGGACACCTACCTCGGTGCGGAACCGGAGGCCTCACGGCAGCGCTACTTCGGCATGCTCGACAGGATCGAACAGCTGAGCTGCATCCCCGAAGCCATGGCCGAACAGATCGTGCCGCTGTTCTTCCGCCCAGGCATCGCCATCGACGATCCGATCCGGTTGCTGTTCCGGCAACGGCTGCTGTCCTGGCCTCGCGAGCGCCTGCTGAACGCGGTAGTTCCGCTGGGTCGCCTGATCTTCGGTCGCCCGGACCGGCTGGGCACCTTGATGGATCTGAACCGGGAAACAACGCTGATCCTGAGCGGCGAACAGGACCTGCCACGCCCCCTGAGCGAAGCGGAGCAGATGGCCAGGGTGATCGGTTGCCGCCTGCAATCGATACCCGGCGCGGGGCATATCTCGACCCTGGAGAATCCCACCTTCACCAGCGTGCAGCTGGATGCATGGTTGCGGCAGTCGCTGCACGTCGCCTGCTAGCAAGCGGCTGAACGCCGGGCGGCGTCCCACCGGACGCCACCGGCGCTGAACCTCGGCCTTGGAGCACAGCTGCACCGGGTCGTATAGTCAGACGTCGCAGAGCAATGGAACGCCGATGAACGATACGCCGCAACGCCCCGAGGCACCGGCATACAAGGATGAAGTGCCGGCGTGCCCCCAGCATGAAATGCGCAATCCGTCGCATTTGCCCCGAGGTGCCCTTCATGGTGTCGCCGCACCCCGCAAAACCTTGATCAGCGACGTGGACCGCTCATGCTGAAATCCGTCTCCTGCCTTGCTCATGTTGCGTTGATCGCATTGATCACACTGGCCATTCCAGGCTGCAACAAGGAACGCTCATATCCGGTCTACCGCGAGAATCCTGCGCCCAAGGATGCGCTGCCGATTGTGATTCGGGTCCACGATGCACCCGTGGATGTCCCCGTTCCTTCGGTCTTCGTCACGTATGAGATAGACCCACTCTGTCTCCCTCCGGTCAACAATTGGGAAGGGGTGCAGTACGAGCCGAATCAGCACAAGGTTGAGCTTCAGGCACAGCGCCTCAGTGCTACTGAATTCAGCAGTGTTGTATTCAACGACGGCATGGAAGTTGCCGACTATTACGGTCGGGGTCCGTGCACTTGGACACCTGCCCTCGTAGAAGCTTCGTTTTCCTTCATCACTGATGATCGCCCAATCCGCGCGTCCGTCGCAGCACTATTCACCGAGATTGAGGGCGGGAGAACCTTCACTGCCTACATAAAGCGGGCATTGCCGCCCTTGACCACAGGACAATCGCCGGAGCGGACTCCAACGGAGCCTTCAAGTTGGTACGAGAAGATGCCGCCAGAAAAGCGCAAGGAATACTTTCCAATCGAAGTCTCCACACGGATTGAAGGAGCATCGCAATGAATCCTAGAGAAAGCGCGACGCTCTCGGACAGTGTCTATAATGACCCGCTTCCGCCCGCCAATTCCGACATCACCATCGGCGGAACAAAGTACGAGGTCCTAGCCTGTCGTGACTCCGGGAGCGGATATCAGGGCATTGCCTACCTCAACATCAATACAAAGGAAGTCATCGTCGCCCACCGCGGCACCGAATTTGATCGTCAGCCCATGCTTGATGGCGGCATCGACGCCGCAATGGTCACCGCCAGAGTCAACGCGCAACTCGGCGACGCCCTCTCGCTCACAAAGCAAGCCATCAAATTAGCTGATGAAAGGGGATCCGGGTCTGTATATGTCACCGGCCACTCCCTCGGCGGCGCGCTCGCGCAGATCACCGCCCATCACTACAACCTCCCCGGCGACGCCTTCAATCCTTACGGTGCCGCGGGGCTGGCGTATCGCCTCCCTGAAGGCCAGCCGGCCAATGCGGCGCCCTTCACCAACCATGTGATGGCAGGCGACCTGGTCAGTGCGGGCGGCCCTCATTACGGCAAGGTCGAGATGTATGCGCTGCCCAGGGAACTGGAGGTTCTGCGCAACGCCGAGCAGGGCCAGCGCATCGCCTCGCTCGGAACGCTCGGGATGAAAAGCGGCCATGTCATGTCCGCCGCCGTCGCGGTCCAGTTGGGTGACTCTCATCGATTGGTTCATTTCCTTGATCGCATGACCGACAAGGGTCCCGTGCAGTCTGTACTGGACAATCCCCAGGCCCGGATCACGGATCCTGAAGACCTGCGCCGGATTGCCGATTACCGCAGTGATGTTCATCAGCTGCGCGCCGGAGCGACCGTGCTGGTCGGCGGCGGACCTGGCCTGCTGCGCGACGGGGTCAATTACCTGCGTGGTATTGAGGAGGCCGGTGCGTACGCCCGCCACGAAGCAGAAGCGGAGCAGCGGGCCCGCACTGCGCTCAAGCCTGGGAAGCACCTGATCCAGGATGCAACCGACCAGGGCTCGCCCTCTCTCGGCAATCCCGGCTTCTCTCCCAGGAACCCAGTGCAGGAGAGCATCGAATCCACCCTGGACAAGGCAGGCCTGGATCCCAGGAAGGAAGGCCACCCAGATCAACCTCTCTACCGGCAGATTCGCGACGGTGTATCCGCTGTGGATGCCAGGCACGGGCGCAGTTTCGATGAAACCAGCGAGCGGATGACGGCCAGCCTGCTTGCCGCGGCCAAGAGCAGCGGCCTGGAACGCGTCGATCATGTGGTCCTGGGCAACCCACCCAGCGATGGCACCGGCCCTCGCATGTTCGTTGTGCAGGGAGCGCTCGACAATCCGGCACACCTGCGGTCGTCGGTCGCGATCAGCGACGCCGTCAATACGCCCGTGGAGCAGTCGCTCGCGAAGGTTGAACAGATGTCGCAGGTACAGCAGGTTGCCCAGCAAGACCACGCCGTGGAGCAGACCCAGGAGCAGACCCGGACGGCGATGCGCATGGGCTAGGCCACCTGGCCCGGCGCACACAAAAAACCCCCGGCTTTCACCGGGGGTTCTTCGTTTCAACGGGCTACCGACCAGTGGCCGGCGTTACCGCATCAGGCAGCAACCGTCTTGGCCACGTCCTGGTATTCCTCGATCTGGTCGAAGTTCATGTAGCGGTAGATCTCCGCACCATTGGCGTTGATCACGCCGATGTCCGCCATGTACTCCTCCTTGGTCGGGATGCGGCCCAGGCGCGAGCAGATCGCGGCCAGTTCGGCCGAACCCAGGTACACGTTGGTGTTGCGGCCCAGGCGGTTCGGGAAGTTGCGGGTCGAGGTCGACATCGCGGTGGAGCCTTCGCGGATCTGCGCCTGGTTGCCCATGCACAGCGAGCAGCCCGGCATTTCCATGCGGGCGCCGGTGGCGCCGAAGGTGCCGTACACGCCTTCCTTGGTCAGCTCCGAGGCGTCCATCTTGGTCGGCGGGGCCACCCACAGACGGGTCGGCAGGTCACGCTTGCCTTCCAGCAGCTTGGCAGCCGCACGGAAGTGACCGATGTTGGTCATGCACGAACCGATGAACACTTCGTCGATCTTGGCGCCGGCGACTTCGGACAGGGTCTTCACGTCGTCCGGGTCGTTCGGGCAGGCCACGATCGGTTCGTGGATATCGGCCAGGTCGATCTCGATGACAGCCGCGTACTCGGCGTCGGCATCCGGCTCCAGCAGCTCCGGGTTGGCCAGCCACGCTTCCATCTTCTCGATACGGCGCTGCAGCGAGCGCGGATCCTGGTAACCCTCGGCAATCATCCACTTCAGCAGAGTGATGTTGCTGTTGAGGTACTCGATGATCGGCTCCTTGTTCAGGCGCACCGAGCAGCCGGCCGCCGAACGCTCGGCCGAGGCGTCGGACAGTTCGAACGCCTGTTCGACCTTCAGTTCCGGCAGGCCTTCGATTTCCAGGATGCGACCGGAGAAGATGTTCTTCTTGCCAGCCTTGGCCACGGTCAGCAGGCCCGACTTGATCGCGTACAGCGGGATCGCGTTGACCAGGTCACGCAGGGTCACGCCCGGCTGCATCTTGCCCTTGAAGCGCACCAGCACCGACTCAGGCATGTCCAGCGGCATGACGCCGGTGGCAGCAGCGAAGGCGACCAGGCCCGAACCGGCCGGGAACGAAATGCCCACCGGGAAACGGGTGTGCGAGTCACCACCGGTACCGACGGTGTCTGGCAGCAGCATGCGGTTGAGCCAGCTGTGGATCACGCCGTCGCCCGGGCGCAGCGAGACGCCGCCACGGGTGGAGATGAACTCCGGCAGGGTGTGGTGGGTCTTCACGTCCACCGGCTTCGGGTAGGCGGCGGTGTGGCAGAACGACTGCATCACCAGGTCGGCCGAGAAGCCCAGGCAGGCCAGGTCCTTCAGCTCGTCACGGGTCATCGGGCCGGTGGTGTCCTGCGAGCCGACCGAGGTCATCTTCGGTTCGCAGTAGGTGCCCGGGCGCATGCCCTGGCCTTCCGGCAGGCCACAGGCGCGGCCAACCATCTTCTGCGCCAGCGAGAAGCCCTTGCCGGTATCGACCGGCTGCACCGGCAGGCGGAACAGATCGGTCGGAGCCAGGCCCAGCGCTTCGCGCGCCTTGCCGGTCAGGCCACGGCCGATGATCAGCGGAATGCGGCCACCGGCGCGCACTTCGTCGAACAGCACTTCGGACTTGACCTGGAACTCGGCGATCACTTCACCGTTCTTCAGCGCCTTGCCTTCGTACGGACGCAGCTCGACCACATCGCCGTGCTCCATCTTCGACACGTCCAGCTCGATCGGCAGTGCGCCGGCATCTTCCATGGTGTTGTAGAAGATCGGGGCGATCTTCGAACCCAGGCAGACGCCACCGGCGCGCTTGTTCGGGATGAACGGAATGTCATCGCCGGTCCACCACAGCACGCTGTTGGTGGCCGACTTGCGCGAGGAACCGGTGCCGACCACATCGCCGACGTAGGCCACCAGGTGACCCTTGTCCTTCAGCGAGAGGATCTGCTGGATCGGGCCGCGCTTGCCGTCTTCTTCCGGGGTGAACGGCGCGTCGTCGCGCTTGTTCTTCAGCATCGCCAGGGCGTGCATCGGGATGTCCGGGCGGGTGGTCGCGTCCGGTGCCGGCGACAGGTCGTCGGTGTTGGTCTCGCCCGGCACCTTGAACACGGTGACGGTCAGGCTCTGCGGCACTTCCGGGTTGCTGGTGAACCACTCGGCGTCGGCCCAGCTCTGCAGCACGGCCTGGGCGTTGGCGTTGCCCGCCTTGGCCTTTTCCTGCACGTCATGGAACGCATCGAACACCAGCAGGGTCTTCTTCAGACCGTTGGCGGCGATGGTGCCGACGCTGGCGTCGTCCAGCAGCTGCACCAGCGGAGCGACGTTGTAGCCGCCGAGCATGGTGCCCAGCAGTTCGGTGGCGCGCTCACGGCTGATCAGCGGGTTCTGCTCGCTGCCCAGGGCGATCGCCGCCAGGTACGAGGCCTTGACCTTGGCTGCGTCATCGACGCCGGCCGGCACGCGGTGGGTCAGCAGGTCGAGCAGGAACTCGGCCTCGCCCTGCGGCGGGTTCTTCAGCAGCTCGATGACATCGGCCGTCTGCTGCGCGCTCAGCGGCAGCGGCGGGATGCCAAGCGCAGCGCGCTCGGCGACGTGGTGGCGGTAGGCTTCCAACATGACAACTCCCGGGTAATGCGTAGGTTGAAAAAAAGTGGGCTCAGGCTTGCGGCACGATCAGCTTCAGGCCCTTGAAGTAGTCGCGGTAAAACGTGTCGTTCCAGGTGATCAGGCCGTCGCACTGCAACAGTGCGTGGGCGCCGACCATGAATTCGTCCAGGCTGCGGCGACTGCCGCTGCGCTGGCGGTGGCGGCGGTGCATCTCGCCGGCGCGCAGCGCCGACTTGGCTTCCATCGGGTTGAAGTGCACGCCCATTTCTTCCAGCGCTTCGAGCACCTCGGCGCCGCCGCGCAGCGATGCGCAGACCTCGGCCAGGGTCGCGCCGCAGACCACTACGCGGCCACCGACCAGGCTCTGCCGGAGGATGGCTTCCACGGCATCGGCCTGCGGACCATTGCTGAGCAGCTCGACCAGCACCGGTGAATCGACGGCGATCATCACGGCTTATTCCTCGTCACGCACCGCGCGTACGGCCGCGTCGGACGATTCGAAGCCGTCCAGCGCGAACTTGCCGCGCGCCCGTGAAATGGCATCGTCAACACTCTTGCGCAGGATGATGCGGCTGCCGTCCAGCTCGACCTTCAGCAGCGTGCCCTTGGTCAGGCCGAGGGCATCACGCACCGCTTTGGGCAGGGTGATCTGTCCGCGTTCTGCAACAGTGGCTTCCATCAGTAGGCCCTCCAGAGTATGCACAAATTATACATACTTTCCCGGGCATACTTCCACCCTGAACAGGACCGGCAACCCGCCAGCCCTTGCCTCGCAAAGGATCGGCCACAAACGTGACATACGCCATACACCTTCCCCTGTAGTCTGGAACCGATGCCGCAGGCCGGAACCCGGCCCGGATGAATCCATTCAGTCTGGGGTTCATACTGGGACCACCGGGGCCGCCAGGCCCGCGGCGACCGCAAGCAGGCCCGCCCATGCGCGAGCCACTGCAAGCCATCCGCAAGAAGGAGTTACCCCGCATGAGCGATTCGTTCTCCACCCGCAGCCAGCTGAACGTCGGCGGCAAGACCTACGACTACTTCAGCCTGCCCACGCTGGGCCAGCGCTTCGATATCTCCCACCTGCCCTACTCGATGAAGATCCTGCTGGAGAACCTGCTCCGGCACGAGGATGGCGGCGTCACCGTCGGCAAGGACCACATCGAAGCCGTGGCCCGCTGGAACCCGGCGGCCGAGCCGGACACCGAGATCGCCTTCATGCCGGCGCGCGTGGTCCTGCAGGACTTCACCGGCGTGCCCTGCGTGGTCGACCTGGCCGCGATGCGCGACGCCGTGGTCAAGCTCGGCGGTTCGCCGGAGCAGATCAATCCGCAGATTCCCTCCGAACTGGTCATCGACCACTCGGTGCAGGTCGATGTGTTCGGCAAGCCGGACGCGCTGGACCTCAACGGCAAGATCGAATTCCAGCGCAACCAGGAACGCTACGGCTTCCTGCGCTGGGGCCAGAAGGCCTTCGACAACTTCAAGGTGGTGCCGCCGAACACCGGCATCGTCCACCAGGTGAACCTGGAGAACCTGGCCCGCGTGGTGATGACCGCGGACAAGGACGGCAAGGCCGTTGCTTACCCCGATACCGTGTTCGGTACCGACAGCCACACCACCATGATCAACGGCATCGGCGTGCTCGGCTGGGGCGTGGGTGGCATCGAAGCGGAGGCGGCCATGCTCGGCCAGCCGTCCTCGATGCTGATCCCGCAGGTGGTGGGCTTCAAGCTGACCGGCAAGCTGCCCGAGGGTGCCACCGCCACCGACCTGGTGCTGACCGTCACCCAGATGCTGCGCAAGCTGGGCGTGGTCGGCAAGTTCGTCGAGTTCTACGGTGACGGCCTGCAGCACCTGCCGCTGGCCGACCGTGCCACCATCGGCAACATGGCCCCGGAATACGGCGCCACCTGCGGCATCTTCCCGATCGACGCCGAGTCGCTGAACTACCTGCGCCTGTCCGGCCGCAGCGAAGAGCAGATCGACCTGGTCGAAGCCTATGCCAAGGCACAGGGCCTGTGGCACGAACCGGGCAGCCCGCATGCCCAGTACAGCACCACGCTGGAACTGGACATGGGCACAGTGAAGCCCTCGCTGGCCGGCCCGAAGCGCCCGCAGGACCGCGTGCTGCTGGAAGACGTGCAGAAGAACTACCGCGAAGCGCTGGTCGGCATGACCGCCAACCGTGACAAGCGCAGCGAGGATGTGTCCTCGTTCGTCAATGAAGGCGGTGGCGCCGCAGTCGGCAACGAGCAGCTGGCCAAGGGCTTCGCCGACATCGAGATCGAGAATCGCAAGGTGCGGCTGAAGGATGGCGCGGTGGTCATCGCCGCCATCACCTCGTGCACCAACACCTCCAACCCGGCGGTGATGATCGGCGCCGGCCTGCTGGCCCGCAACGCGGCCGCCAAGGGCCTGAACCGCCAGCCGTGGGTGAAGACCTCGCTCGGGCCGGGCTCGCGCGTGGTCACCGACTACCTGGAAAAGGCCGGCGTGCTGAAGGAGCTGGAGAAGATCGGCTTCTACGTGGTCGGCTACGGCTGCACCACCTGCATCGGCAACTCCGGCCCGCTGCCGACCGAAGTCAGTGCCGGCATCGCCACCGGCGACCTGGTGGTCACCTCGGTGCTGTCGGGCAACCGCAACTTCGAGGGCCGCGTGCACCCCGAAGTGAAGATGAACTACCTGGCCAGCCCGCCGCTGGTGGTGGCCTATGCCATCGCCGGCACCACCGACATCGACCTGACCACCCAGCCGCTGGGCACCGGCAGCGATGGCCAGCCGGTGTTCCTGCGCGACATCTGGCCGAGCAACAAGGAAATCGGCGATGTCATCGCCGCCACCATCGGCCCGGAGATGTTCAAGCAGAACTACGCCGACGTGTTCAAGGGTGACACCCGCTGGAACACCATCGCCTCGCCGGACGGCAACCTGTACGAATGGAGCGATGCCTCCACGTACATCAAGAACCCGCCGTACTTCGATGGCATGACCATGCAGACCGGCAGCATCGACGACGTGCACGGCGCGCGCGTGATGGGCCTGTTCGGCGATTCGATCACCACCGACCACATCTCCCCGGCCGGCAACATCAAGAAGGACTCGCCGGCAGGCCGCTTCCTGCAGGAACGCGGCGTGCAGCCGGCCGACTTCAACAGCTACGGCAGCCGCCGCGGCAACGATGACGTGATGGTCCGCGGCACCTTCGCCAACATCCGCATCAAGAACCTGATGTTCGGTGGCGAGGAAGGCGGCAACACCCTGTACTACCCCGCCGGTGGTGGCCAGCCGGAGAAACTGGCGATCTACGATGCGGCCATGAAGTACAAGGCCGACAAGGTGCCGCTGGTGGTGCTGGCCGGCAAGGAATACGGCACTGGCTCGTCGCGTGACTGGGCGGCCAAGGGCACCCTGCTGCTGGGGGTGAAGGCCGTCATCGCCGAAAGCTTCGAGCGCATCCACCGCTCCAACCTGGTTGGCATGGGCGTGCTGCCGCTGCAGTTCCGCAACGGCGAGAACGCGCAGAGCCTGGGCCTGGACGGCTCGGAAACGATCGACATCACCGGCCTGCAGGACGGTGCCAGCAAGCGTGCCACGGTCACCGCGACCAAGGCCGATGGCACGAAGAAGACCTTCGAGGTGTCGGTGATGCTGCTGACCCCGAAGGAAGTCGAGTACTTCCGCCACGGCGGCCTGCTGCAGTACGTGCTGCGCCAGCTGGCCAGCAAGTAACGCCGCACTCTCGGTAGAGTCGACTGCGGGTCGACTACCTAACAAAAGGGGCCGGATCCTCGCGGATCCGGCCCTTTTCGTCTGCACACTGTCCCGCTCGCATCAGGTCACACGTCGACCCTCCCGATCATGGCCGCACGCCAAACAGATGCCGCGACGTTTTCACTGCGGGGCCACTGGTATCCAACGACCATAGGCCTTCCTCCCACTCAAGATGCCCATCCGGCGCATCCTCGTTGAACACTGTCACCGACATCTCGCCGGCCGGATGCGGCGTGTCCTCGATGCGATAGCACACCGCACCGGCGTTTCCCTGGTAGACGTTTGAGAGGAAGCCCGGCGGGCAGCGCACATCCAGCACCCGGTAGCCGCTGCTCTCCTCGCTGGCATAGACGTTGGTGTGAATTGAATAGGTCACCAGCCCACCAGGATGCGGTGCCAGCTGCAGATTCAGTTCTGCAGTTTCACCCAGCGCGATCACTGGAAAGTTCGATTGCACCATCGCGTTCGGCACCGCATGGGCACTCATCGAAAGCGAGACCATCAACGCACAGCTCAGGATTCGGACCATGGCTCAACTCCGCAAAAGGAACGTTGAACGATGATTGCCGCGAACGACCCTGCATGTCTTTCAGAGCGCTACGAAATTGAGTAGGGCCGGATCCCTCGCGGATCCGGCCCTTTCGGTTTCTTCGCAGCCAGGCATGGCCTGGCTCTACTGCATCTCCGGCGACATCGGGATAATAGATGCCGGGTGCCCGATCACCGCCGCGGTGCGTCCGGGTCGGTGCGCAGCGCCTTCAGCAGGCCCCACATGTAGAACGCCAGGGTGAACGAGAACGGCAGGCCGCACAGCACCACCGCCGTCTGCATCGCACTGAAGTTGCCGGCCAGCAGCAGGCCGACGCTGGCCACGGTGATGCCAGCTGCCCAGAACACGCGCAGCCAGATCGGCGCGTCATGGCCGTCCTCCACGCCATCATCAACGCGACGGGTGCACAGGTTGGCGATCATCAGCGTGCCCGAGTCGACCGGGGTCAGGAACAGCACGAAGCCGATCACCACTGCAGCGCCGGCCACGTACGGCGCGGCGGGCAGGTACTCCAGCAGCTTGAACAGCGTCATCGCCGCATCGTGCTGGGCCACGTCACCCAGGATCGCCTGGCCGTGATTGAGCACCAGGTCGATGGCGGTGTTGCCGAAGATCGACAGCCACGCCAGGGTGAAGCCGAGCGGGATCAGCAGCACGCCCATGATCACTTCGCGGATGGTGCGGCCACGCGAGATGCGCGCCACGAAAAGACCGACGAACGGCGCCCAGGCGATCCACCAGGCCCAGTAGAACAGCGTCCACGAGCCCATCCATTCACGGCCCTTCGGGTCGTTGAGGTACATGTCGAAGCTCTTGCGCACGAACGCGCCGAGGTAATCGCCGGTGTTCTGGATCAGGCCGTCGAACAGGTGCAGCGTCGGGCCGGTGATCAGCACGAACAGCAGCAGGCCACACAGCAGACGCACATTGAGGTTGGACAGCCAGGCAATACCCTTTTCCACACCGGCGACCACGCCGATGGTGGCCACCACCATCATCACCAGCACGATCGCCACCAGCACCTGCGGCGTATCCGGGATGTGGAACAGGTAGACCAGGCCGGACTGCACCACCAGCGCACCGATGCCGAGGTTGGTCACCATCGAGATCAGCGTGGCCAGGATGCCGAAGCCATCCACCATGTCGCCGATGCGGCCGTGGATGCGCTCACCGAAGATCGGGTACAGCGCCGAGCGCAGCGCCAGCGGCAGGTCGCGGCGGTAGGCGAAATAGCCCAGTGCCACGCCGACCAGCGCATACAGCGCCCAGCCGTGCAGGCCCCAGTGCAGGAAGGTCAGCACCATGGCTTCGCGGCCGGCGGCCACGGTCCCGCCGGGTTGCCCGGGCGGATGCAGGAAGTGGTCCAGCGGCTCGTAGGCGCCGTAGTACAGCAGCGCGATGCCGATGCCGGCCGAGAACAGCATCGAGACCCAGGCGACGTAGCCGAAGGCCGGTGATTCCTCATTGTGGCCCAGGCGGATGCGGCCATAGGGCGAGAACGCCAGCCACAGCACGAAGCCCAGGCACAGCACGATCAGCAGCATGTACCACCAGCCGAACGCAGCCGACACCTCGGCCTGCGCCCATTGCAGCCAGTGCTCGCTGCCTTCGGGATAGAGAACGGTGAGCAGCCCGAGGATGCCGATCGACACCGAGGAGCTGAAGAAGACAAAACGGTTCAAGCGCAGGGGCGAACGCTTGGGATGAGCCAGGGAAGACATGGGGTCGTCTCATCAAGTCCGAGGGAGCACATGGGCGGGGCCGGACCGGTAAACCGGGCCCATGGCGTGGGGCGCGAGCGCATCCTAGGGTTTATTGATTGAACGTTCAATCAATAAAAAGCATAATGGCGGGCAGCCCGATCCTTCGGGTCGCAATCCGTGGAGAGACAATGCCGAAGAAAGGCGTGGAACCGGTACGGCGCGAACAGCTGATCCGGGCCACTTTCCAGACCATCGACGAGATCGGCATGGCCGATGCGACCGTCGCCACCATCGCGAAGAAGGCAGGGCTGTCCAGCGGGATCGTCGCCCACTACTTCGGCGACAAGGACGGCCTGCTCAATGCTGCAATGCGGCAGATCCTGCGCGAGTTGAAGGACGCCGTCGCCCGCTACCGCGCCGAGGTCGGCGACGACCCGCGCGACCAATTGCGCGCCATCGTCGATGGCAACTTCGACGACAGCCAGATCAACGGCACCGCGATGCGCGTCTGGCTCACCTTCTGGGCCGCGAGCATGCACCAGCCGGAACTGGCCCGCCTGCAGCGTGCCAACGACCAGCGCCTGTTCTCCAACCTGTGCCACCAGTTCAACCGCCTGCTGCCCCACCCGCAGGCCCGCCTGGCCGCCCGTGGCCTGGCCGCGATGATCGACGGCCTATGGCTGCGCGGCAGCCTGGTCGGCGGCCAGTTCAACGCCGAGAAGTCCCGGCGCATCGCTTACGGCTACATCGACTTCCAGTTGCAGGCTGTCGCGCTATAAGCGCTTCAGCACCCGCCCCCTTCCAAGGAGTACGCCCCATGACCACCCTGCCCGTCCAACAGCTCTACATCCACGGCCAGCGGGTCGATGCCACCAGCGGCAAGACCTTCAAATCCGTCAACCCGGCCACCGGTGAAGTGATCGCTGAAGTGCAGGTCGCCAGCCAGGCGGACGTCGAACGCGCCGTGCAGAGCGCGGCCGAAGGCCAGAAGGTGTGGGCGGCGATGACCGCCATGGAACGTTCGCGCATCCTGCGCCGCGCCGTCGAGATCCTGCGCGAGCGCAACGACGAACTGGCGCACCTGGAAACCCTGGACACCGGCAAGGCGCTGGCCGAAACCACCACCGTGGACATCGTCACCGGTGCCGACGTGGTCGAGTACTACGCCGGCCTGGCCACCGCCATCGAAGGCATCCAGCTGCCGCTGCGCGAATCGAGCTTCTTCTACACCCGCCGCGAGCCGCTGGGCGTGGTCGCCGGCATCGGCGCCTGGAACTACCCGATCCAGATCGCCATGTGGAAGTCGGCCCCGGCCCTGGCCGCCGGCAACGCGATGGTGTTCAAGCCGTCCGAAGTGACCCCGCTGACCGCGATCCGGCTGGCCGAGATCTACACCGAAGCCGGTGTGCCGGCCGGCGTGTTCAACGTCGTGCAGGGCCCGGGCCGCGAGATCGGCCAGTGGCTGACCGAGCACCCGGTGATCGAGAAGATCTCCTTCACCGGCGGCGTCGCCACCGGCAAGAAGGTGATGGCCAGCGCCGCGTCCTCGTCGCTGAAGGAAGTGACCATGGAGCTGGGCGGCAAGTCGCCGCTGGTGATCTGTGATGACGCCGACCTCGACCGCGCCGCCGACATCGCGGTGATGGCCAACTTCTTCAGCTCCGGCCAGGTCTGCACCAACGGCACCCGCGTGTTCGTGCCGCGCAGCATGCTGGCCGCGTTCGAAGCCGCCGTTGTCGAGCGCGTCAAGCGCATCCGCATCGGCGACCCGATGGCCGCCGAGACCAACTTCGGCCCGCTGACCAGCTTCCCGCACATGGAAAACGTGCTGCGCTACATCGAAAGCGGCAAGGCCGAAGGCGCCCGCCTGCTGACCGGCGGCGGCCGTGCCACCGAAGGCGCGATGGCCAACGGCGCCTACGTGCTGCCGACCGTGTTCTCCGACTGCCGCGATGACATGACCATCGTCAAGGAAGAGATCTTCGGGCCGGTGATGAGCATCCTCGCCTACGACGACGAAGACGAAGTGGTGCGTCGTGCCAACGACACCACCTTCGGCCTCGCCGCCGGTGTGGTCAGCAAGGACGTCAGCCGCGCCCACCGCATCATCCACCGCCTGGAAGCCGGCATCTGCTGGATCAACACCTGGGGCGAATCACCGGCCGAAATGCCGGTCGGCGGCTACAAGGAATCCGGCGTCGGCCGCGAGAACGGCATCTCCACCCTCGGCCACTACACCCGCATCAAGTCGGTGCAGGTCGAGCTGGGCGACTACGCCAGCGTGTTCTGACCGGCGCGCCGCGAGCACGCCCCATCGTCCGGCCACCGCGCCGATCCGACATCCCGCCGGGACGCCTGCATGCAGCGCGCCCCGGCCTGCAGGAGACACCCATGAGCACCCATAACGAGTACG
Organism: Stenotrophomonas sp. AG209; assembly: GCF_003550055.1. Taxonomy (NCBI): domain Bacteria; kingdom Pseudomonadati; phylum Pseudomonadota; class Gammaproteobacteria; order Lysobacterales; family Lysobacteraceae; genus Stenotrophomonas; species Stenotrophomonas sp. AG209. The sequence continues at coordinate 142,306 of NZ_QXDB01000001.1, read as the reverse complement.
ACTACATCATCATCGGCGCCGGTTCGGCCGGCAACGTGCTGGCCACCCGCCTCACCGAAGATGCCGATGTCAGCGTGCTGCTGCTGGAAGCCGGTGGCCCGGACTACCGGCTCGACTTCCGTACCCAGATGCCGGCGGCACTGGCCTTCCCGCTGCAGGGCAAGCGCTACAACTGGGCGTACAAGACCGATCCCGAGCCCTTCATGAACAACCGCCGCATGGACTGCGGCCGCGGCAAGGGCCTGGGCGGCTCGTCGCTGATCAACGGCATGTGCTACATCCGCGGCAACGCGATGGACTATGACAACTGGGCCAGCATGCCGGGCCTGGAAGACTGGACCTACCTGGATTGCCTGCCGTACTTCCGTAAGGCCGAAACCCGCGACATCGGCCCCAATGACTACCACGGTGGCGACGGCCCGCTGCGCGTGACCACGCCGAAGGCCGGCAACAACGAGCTGTTCGCTGCAATGGTCGAAGCCGGCGTGCAGGCCGGCTACCCGCGCACCGACGACCTCAACGGCTACCAGCAGGAAGGTTTCGGCCCGATGGACCGCACGGTGACCCCGAAGGGCCGTCGTTCCAGCACCGCTCGCGGCTACCTGGACCTGGCCAAGCCGCGCCCGAACCTGACCATCGTCACCCACGCGCTGACCGACCGCATCCTGTTCTCGGGCAAGCGCGCGGTGGGCGTGCAATGGCTGCACAACGACCAGCCGCAGCGCGCCACCGCCCGCCGCGAAGTGCTGCTGTGCGGCGGCGCCATCGCCTCGCCGCAGATCCTGCAGCGCTCGGGCGTGGGCCCGGCCGACCTGCTGCGCAGCCTGGACATCGACCTGGTGCACCATCTGCCGGGCGTCGGCGCCAACCTGCAGGATCACCTCGAAATGTACCTGCAGTACGAGTGCAAGAAGCCGGTGTCGCTGGCGCCGGCACTGAAGCTGTACAACCAGCCGGCGATCGGTGCCGAGTGGCTGTTCCTGGGCACCGGCATCGGCGCCAGCAACCAGTTCGAGGCCGGTGGCTTCATCCGCAGCGACGCCGAGTTCGACTGGCCGAACCTGCAGTACCACTTCCTGCCGGTAGCGATCAATTACAACGGCTCCAACCCGATCAAGGCGCACAGCTTCCAGATGCACGTCGGTTCGATGCGCTCGCCCAGCCGCGGCCGCATCCATGTGCGTTCGAAGGACCCGCGCGAACATCCGAGCATCCTGTTCAACTACATGTCGCACGACCAGGACTGGCGCGAGTTCCGTGCGGCGATCCGCATCACCCGCGAGATCTTCGCGCAGCCGGCACTGGCCCCGTACAGCGGCCGCGAGATCTCGCCGGGCAGCGCGCTGCAGACCGATGCGCAGATCGATGCGTTCGTCCGTGAGCACGCTGAGACCGCCTACCACCCGTCGTGCTCGAACAAGATGGGCCACGCCGATGACCCGATGGCCGTGGTCGACGGCCAGGGCCGCGTGCACGGGCTGGAAGGCCTGCGCATCGTCGATGCCTCGATCATGCCGCAGGTGGTGACCGGCAACCTCAACGCGCCGACCATCATGATGGCCGAGAAGCTGGCCGACGTGATCCGCGGTCGCACCCCGCTGGCCCGCAGCACCGCGGCGTACTACAAGGCCAACGGCGCACCGGTGCGCAAGCAGGGCTGACGCAGGCGGCCTGCTTGGCGCCACGGTAGTGCCGGCCGCTGGCCGGCATCGCCCGACATCGCGGTTGCTGCAGATGCCGGCCAGCGGCCGGCACTACCAGGCAAAGAGGCCCTTCGGGGCCTCTTCGCGTTTTCCCTACGGCGGGGTATGCTGCAATGACCGGCCATTGTCGATACGCTCAGGGCCGGAACCTAATACATCACGATTCCTGGAGGGGGAATATGAGTCTGGATCGTCCCTGGCTGCAGAGCTATCCGAAAGGCGTTCCCGCCGAGATCGACGTCAACGAGTTCCATTCGGTAGCTTCGGTCTTCGACGCTTCCGTCGCGAAATTCCGCGACCGTCCCGCCTACTCCAGCTTCGGCAAGGTGCTCACCTATGGCGAGACCGACGCGCTGGTCGAACAGTTCGCGGCCTACCTGCTCGGTGAGCTCAAGCTCAAGAAGGGTGACCGCGTCGCCCTGATGATGCCCAACTGCCTGCAGTACCCGGTGGCCACCTTCGGCGTGCTGCGCGCCGGCCTGACCGTGGTCAACGTCAACCCGCTGTACACCGCCCGCGAGCTCAAGCACCAGCTGGTCGATGCCGGCGTGACCGCGCTGGTGGTGGTCGACAACTTCGGCGACACCGTCGAACAGGTCATCGCCGATACGCCGGTCAAGCATGTGATCACCACCGGCCTGGGCGACCTGCTCGGCGCCAAGGGCGTGATCGTCAACTTCGTGCTGAAGTACATCAAGAAGATGGTGCCCAACTACCATCTCAAGGGCGCGGTGCGCTTCCGCCAGGCGCTCAAGCTCGGCAGCCGCCACAGCCTGCCCAAGGTCGAGATCGACCACGACGACATTGCGTTCCTGCAGTACACCGGCGGCACCACCGGCGTGGCCAAGGGCGCGATGCTGACCAACCGCAACCTGATCGCCAACATGCAGCAGGCCTCGGCCTGGATCAGTGCGTCGGGCATCGAGATGGGCAAGGAGTGGATCATCACCGCCCTGCCGCTGTACCACATCTTCGCGCTGACGGCGAACGGGCTGGTCTTCATGAAGTTCGGTGGCTGCAACCACCTGATCACCAACCCGCGCGACATGAAGGGCTTCGTCAAGGAGCTCAAGTCGGTGCGCTTCACCGCCATCACCGGCGTCAACACGCTGTTCAACGGCCTGCTCAACACCCCCGGTTTCGACACGGTCGACTTCTCGTCGCTGAAGGTCACCCTGGGCGGCGGCATGGCCGTGCAGCGCGCCGTGGCCGAGCGCTGGAAGAAGGTCACCGGCGTGACCCTGGTCGAGGCCTACGGCCTGACCGAAACCTCGCCGGCAGCCTGCATCAACCCGCTCACCCTGACCGAGTACAACGGCTCGATCGGACTGCCGATCCCCTCCACCGATGCCTGCATCAAGGACGACAACAGCGCCATCCTGCCGCTGGGCGAGGTCGGCGAACTCTGCATCAAGGGCCCGCAGGTGATGAAGGGCTATTGGCAGCGCCCGGAGGAAACCGCCAAGACCATCGACACCGACGGCTGGCTGCACACCGGCGACATGGCGAAGATGGACGAACAGGGCTTCTTCTACATCGTCGACCGCAAGAAGGACATGATCCTGGTGTCCGGCTTCAACGTGTACCCGAATGAAGTCGAGGACGTGATCGCGATGATGCCGGGCGTGCTGGAAGTGGCCGCGGTCGGCGTGCCGGACGAGAAGTCCGGTGAGGTGGTCAAGGTGGTCATCGTGAAGAAGGACCCGAACCTGACCGCCGAAATGGTCAAGGAGCACGCCCGGGCCAACCTGACCGGCTACAAGCACCCCAAAATCGTTGAATTCCGAAAGGAACTGCCGAAGACCAATGTCGGCAAGATCCTCCGTCGCGAACTCCGCGATACGCCCGCCCAGTAAGGGTTTTCGGCAATCTGGACAGTGCAGGGCCCGGGGCGGAAACGTCCCGGGCCCTTTCGCATGCGACGCCCCTGAGGCGGTGTAGCATCGCCGCGTGTGTGGACCGTTCGGCCCGCCGGCCACCCACCTGACACTGCGGGCCGCATGCCGAGGACCCTTCCATGAGTACCATCGAAAAGCTGCCCTCAAGCGGCTCGCCTTTTGCCACCATCCGTACCGAAGACAGTGCCGACGGCGCTGCCCACTGGCTGTTCATGCATGCCGATGCCGCCACCGGCATCCGTCCCTGCTGCCGCAAGGACATGCTCGACGAGATGTGGAGCTACATGGCCGCCATCACCCGCAGCCCTGCCGAGCGCCACAGCGGCACCCTGCGGCATTTCGTGCTGGCCTCGGACGCCGTCGCCTACAACCTGGGCGGTGACCTGGACCTGTTCACCCGCCTGATCCGCGAGGGCAACCGCGACCTCCTGCTGAACTACGCCCAGCGCTGCGTGGAGGGCGTGCACCACCTGCATACCGGGTTCGGCGGCGATGTCCGTTCGATCGCCCTGATCCAGGGCGACGCCCTCGGCGGCGGCCTGGAAATGGCGCTGGCCTGCCACACCATCGTCGCCGAAGAAGGCAGCGGCCTCGGCCTACCGGAGGTGCTGTTTGGCCTGTTCCCGGGCATGGGCGCCTATTCCTTCCTGTGCCGCCGGGTATCGCCGCACCTGGCCGAGAAGATCATCCTCGATGGCCGGGTCTACAGCGCCGAGGAAATGCATGCGATGGGCGTGGTCGACGTGCTGGTGAAGAAGGGCGAAGGTCGGGCGGCGGTCGAGGAACTGATCCGCCAGCAGCAGCGCACCCCACAGTCCTACCTGGCAATGAACGCCGCACGCAGCATTGCCCAGCCTGTCAGCTATGACGAACTGCTGGAGATCACCAAGGTATGGGTCGATTCCGCCCTGGCCCTCGGCGACCGCTCGCTGCGAACCATGGATCGCCTGATCAAGGCCCAGACCCGTCGCGCCAGCCTCGACGCGGCCTGATTCATCCCTCCCCCAGGATGGGTTCAAGCCCGGTTGGCCACCGGGCTTTTTTTAGGGGTGCAACACCTTCAGCTGGACCGGCCGGCAGTAGAACGAACCTCGGACCTATCCAGCACCCAAGATGAACACCGATAATCCCGCTGATGGCAATGGAGCCGTCGAGGCTGCAAGAAGGGATCAATGTTCAGTTGCTTGTTCGGTTCTGGAATCCAGTGGATTCATCTCAGAAGTGATGCCCCTCGCCTCTTCGGCTTCCCGGAGTTTCTCTCTGGATTGGCGTTGCTCCTTCTGGTCTGGACCATATTCGACGTGAGGTATCGATTCCGCGTCGCAACCGCGAGAATTCACGTCGAGAAGTTCGCGATGATTGCGATGATCTCGGTGGGCTGCCTTACGCTCCTCACCGACTGGTGGCGCGCCACGTCCCGACCGGTCATCGCCGGATCATTGCTCACTCCGGAGACCTGGCAGGCCGCTCTTGCCGCCGTGTTCTTCGCCACATTGATCGCCTGGACAATCGCGGCGTTCTCATCATCGAATCGATTCAGTGCCGCCAACGCAAACCGCTTTTCTGAGGCCGCCCAGAAGATCATCGATCGCGGAAGGCCAGATGACATTTCAGTACTGGTCGAGGAACTAGGTCGCTCCATGGGAGAGATCGCTCGCCACCTGCATGCACCGGAAACAGCGCCCAGCAACGAACGATCCGCGCACGCATGCGCAGAGCGAATCACCAATCGATTCAAGGATCGGAACGTCTGTCGCACCATCGTAGTTGAGTGCCCAACCGCCATTCCCGCATTCTTCAGGGAAATCCCATCCACTTATCGGCCACATCCCGCCGCTATCCGTTTTGCAGAGAATCTGGTTGCTGAAGCAATCAGACTCGATGGGTCGTTCCTCTACAACGAGGACTACTTCCCCGCAGATGACATCGCTGATGAGGCGCTCCCTCACCCGGCAACTGCCGCACTCGTCTGCAACCGCGCGCTACTCGACAACTCCTTATATCTGCTGGCCCCACGCGAGGGATCTGCAGTCAGACTGAGCCTCCCCCAGTGGCACGCCTATCTCGGCCTGGTATCCCTGGCGCACGCAGCATGGATGGAAAATCCGTCGCCGGAACCTCCCGACGCACTGCATTGGGCACGCTTCTTCATTGAACGCCAGACTTCCGACCTTGCACAGATCAGGGAGCCCGTAACGTTCCGGAGCGAGTCCTACAAAAGTGTCGAAAAGGAACTGCAGTTCATTGGCAGATTGATCGCCCAGCTTCCGGAGACGCCGCCTCCATCGACAGGACGATGGGAGCCGGCAATCGGCTATATCGAAGCCATGGCGTTCTCACTGATCGAGTCAGCCGCAGAGATGAAGGCCCCGCAGGCTTCGACCACAAAAATTCAGTTCTCGCTCATCTGGGAACACCTGTTCTCGCACTCCATTCGTGCGTCGGCAGCAGGAAGGCAGTTCCAGGAGCGCATCGCCGCACGCATGCTCGCAAAGATCCGCGAATGCCCGAGCCTGGATGCTGTCCACCTGCTCAGCTTCTGCATCAACGCTCTGGGCCTTTCGGCAACCACCGCCGAATCACGCTATGGAGAGCCCTGGCGCGCCTTCCACATGGATCTCCTGGCGTGGATGAAGACCCACCTCGGGCCCTTGCTGGAACGCTATCCACGCATGTCCGAGGACTTCGTTGAAGGCATCGAGTACGACGCCCCAAACCACACCTTGATCCGCTGGTACGTAAAGAGGGGCCAGCGCCAGCCGCACCCGCAAACCCTCCTGCTGACGCACCGGGAATCGATACGTCAGCCGTCCGACTCCGATCAGAAGCCAAGGGGCGCATCAAACTCCCTCGCCTGGATACTGCGCGCAGCGGAATCAGCGGCACAGCGGATTCTCGAACTCGCGCGACGAACCAACAATCCCTAACGCGCCTCACCATCATCAGCAGCACCGCGCAGGCGGCGTTCGGCCCGTGCCTCCAGCGCACGCCGGCCTTCCTTGATCGCGTCCTGCAGGATGTCCAGGCGCGGACGCCATTCGGTCTTGAGCTGCCAGTCGGCCATCCGCATCAGCTCGCCGGCGCGGTTGGACGCGCGCATCAGGCCAAGGTTGCTGGCCACGCCCTTGATCGCGTGGGACTGTTCGCGGAACACATCCCACTGCGTGGCCTCGCCGGCCTGCTCGGCCTTGCCCATGCAGCTCGCCACATCCTCCAGGCACTGGCGGATGAACTCACGTTCGAAGCCCTCGCCCATCCCCAACGAAGCCAGCTCGTCCAGCACGCTGCTGTCGAGCACCCCATCCTGCAGCGCCATCGGTCGAACCACCGGCGCGGCCATGGTCTTCAACTGGGCGTTGTTGGCGATCTCGGCCAGGGTATCGAGCAGGCGTACCGCCACCACGGGCTTGGCCAGGAAGGCATGCGCACCGGCCTGGGTACAGCGCTGGATCGCCTCGGGCGTGACATCGGCGCTGAGCACCAGCACCGGTGTGCGCGGACCGCCACCGGCCTGCATGACCCGCAGCTCCTTGAGCATGTCCAGCCCGCTCATGCCTGGCATGTGCAGATCAACGATGACCGCGTCGAACTCGCTGTCGGCCAGCGCATCCAGCACCGCCTCACCGCCGTCCACGCACAGCACGCGGTGCCCGGCCTTCTGCAGCAGGCGCTGCAGGACCATGCGGTTGGCCTCATGGTCGTCGGCCACCAGGATCTGCATGCTGCGCACGCGGGCGCGATGGCGCAGGAACGGATCGGCAAAGGCGATCACGTTGCCGCCCGGCCCGACGTCTTCGTCGCCGGTCAAGCTCGGCACCGCACCCGGCACCAGCGGCTGCGGCGGCGCGAACGGCAGCTCGACCCAGAAGTGGCTGCCGCGCGGCGGGTTTTCCAGATAGCCGATGTCACCGTCCATGGCTTCGACCAGGCCCTTGGCGATGGTCGTGCCCAGGCCGGTGCCCTCGTGGCGGCGCGCCATGCTGACGTCAGCCTGCTCGAAGGCATCGAACAGCCGCGCGCGCATGGCCGGCGCCACGCCGATGCCGGTATCGAGGATGTCGAAGCGCAACCGCACCGCGCCATTGGTATCCGCCTGGACGACGCCGACACGGATCTCGACCCGGCCGTGGTCGGTGAATTTGACTGCATTGCCGGCCAGATTCAACAGGATCTGCCGCAGATGCCCGACATCGCCGCGCACCCGTGGCGGCACACCGTCGGCGACCTTCACCCGGTAGTCCAGTCGCTTGGCCTTGGCCTGCGGCAGCAGGATCAGCCCGATCGCCTGGATCACATCGGTCACGGCGAAGTCTTCGGCCACCACGCGCAGCTTGCCGGCTTCGATGGCCGAGATGTCCAGCACTTCCTCCACCAGCGCCAGCAGGCTGCGCGATGATGCCTGGATGGTGTTGAGGCACTCGCGCTGCTCGTCGTCCAGGCGCGTGGTCGCCAGCACTTCGGTCATGCCGTTGAGACCGTTCAACGGGGTGCGGAACTCATGGCTCATGTTGGCCAGGAAACGACTCTTGGCCTCGCTGGCGCGGCGCGCCTCGGCCATCGCCTCGGTCAACTGCCGCAGCAGCGTCGAGAAGTACAGCGGCACCGCGGCCAGGCCGAGCCATAGGCCGATGGCCAGGCGGAAATTCTGCTGCCAGTACGGAGTCAGCAGCACGGTGCAACCGAAGCTCACCATCGCCATGGCCACCGCCACGTACAGATAGTGGTTGCCAAAGCGCATGCCGTTGCCGACCGTCACCCACATCACCACGATGTAGACCCAAGACAGCGGCTCGCCCATCTGCACCATGCCGGCAGCGATCAGGCCGTAGTCGGCCAGCATGCCCAGCACGCGGCGTGGATCGGAACGCGCGGGCCGCCACAGCAGCCAACCGAACAGCAGCAGCGACAGGCTCAGGCCGGTCAGCACGATCGCCAGCACGCCCACGTACTGCGTGTGCGGCAGATCGTGGCGTGGCGCAGGCAACAGCACGTAGGCCAGGATCAGGCTGATCAGGACAATGCGGACGATCTGCTGGCCGTGCTCACTGTCCTGGCGCTGGGACAGGCGCAGCCGCAGCTGCGACAACAGCCGTTTCACGCGCCCAGCCCCGGGCGCGCGGACGCCATCGAATGCTCGGCGCAGATCTGGTCCAGCTGCTCGCGGCCGCGCAGCAGCGCGTCCACGCATCGGGGGTCGAACAGGCGGCCACGCTGGGCGTAGAGATAAGCCAGGGTGGCTTCCATGGTCCATGCTTCCTTGTACGGACGGGGTGATATCAAGGCGTCGAAGACATCGGCGACGGCCACGATGCGCGCTTCCAGCGGAATCGCGTCGCCGACCAGCCCATCGGGATAGCCACTGCCGTCGTAGCGCTCATGATGACGCAGTGCGATCAACGCGCCAACCTGGATGAAGCGATTCTGGCTACCACTCAGCAGTTCATGGCCAATGCGCGGGTGCCGGCGCATGATCGCCAGCTCCTCCTCGTTGAGCTTGCCCTGCTTGAGCAGCACCGCATCGGGGATGGCGATCTTGCCCATGTCGTGCAGCGGCGCGGCCATCTCAATCAGCCGCACTTCCTCTTCGGGCAGCCCGAGCTGGTCGGCGATCAGGCCGGCCACGCGTGCCATGCGTTCCAGGTAGGCGCTGGTACCGGCATCACGGAACTCGATCGCACGCGCCAGCCGCGACAGCGTCTCGCGCTCCCGCTCCTCGACTTCGTGCATGCTGGCCAGCAGGCGCTGTTCCAGCGACAACGCCCGCTGCTTCACGTTCTCGGTCTGCTGGCGCAACTGCAACAGGTTGTAGCAGCGCGCACGCAGTTCGCGCGGGCGGATAGGCTTGACCAGGAAGTCGATGACACCCGCTTCCAGCGCGGCCTGCCGGATCGGCTCGTCGCCGACCACGGTGATCAGGATCACCGGAATGTCGCGGTGCTTCGGCAGGCGACGGAAACGACGGGCGAATTCCAGCCCGTCCATCTCCGGCATGCGGTAATCGAGCAGCAGCAGGTCGACCGGATGCGCCTCGCACCACGCCAATGCGGTCAGCGGATCGCCGAAGTCATACACGCTCAGTTCCGGCGCGATGTCCTCGATGACGTGACGCAGCATCGTCCGGGCGGAAGTCTGGTCGTCAACAATGACGATGTTCAACGCGTACTCTGCCTGGTTTTTCGACCATGCTGGATCATCAGCAGGCGAGGATACTCTGCCGCTGCGAACGCTCGCACCCTGCATCGGCCTGACTCCCGTGTCATGCGTCCCGGTTCATGATCGTCATCACATTGTGAAGCGGGCTCTCCACACTGTGCACTCCCCTTGCCGCCGATCAAGCCACAACAGGCGTCAAGGTAGTGCAATAACGATACGCCGAGTGCGGGAGGCGTCAATCGCGCCGTCCCGTTTCGGGACGGCGCGCACAATCAGGAGTCAAAAAGACGACTTACTGCTCCGGACGCATGTACGGGAACAGCAGCACGTCGCGGATCGAACTGCTGCCGGTCAGCAGCATCACCAGGCGATCGACGCCGATGCCAAGGCCGCCGGTCGGGGCCATGCCGTACTCCAGCGCACGGATGTAGTCGGCGTCGTAGTGCATGGCCTCGTCGTCGCCACCCTCCTTCGCGGCCACCTGCGCCTGGAAGCGCTGGGCCTGGTCTTCCGGGTCATTCAGCTCGGAGAAGCCATTGGCCAGCTCCTTGCCGTTGACGAACAGCTCGAAGCGGTCGGTGTAGCCCGGATCGTTGTCGTTGGCACGGGCCAGCGGCGAGACCTCCACCGGGTGATCGGTGATGAAGGTCGGCTGGATCAGGGTGTGCTCGACGGTGGCCTCGAAGATCTCCAGCAGCAGCTTGCCCCAGCCGTAAGACGGCTTGACGCGGATCTTCAAGCGCTCGCAATGGCGCAGCAGCGCGTCACGGTCGGTGCAGTCGGCGGCGGAGATTTCCGGGTTGTGGTGGCGGACCGCCTCGTCCATGCGCCAGCGGCGGAACGCCGGGCCCAGGTCGATCTTCGCGCCATCCCACTCCACCTCGGTGCCACCGTTGACCGTCGTGGCCACGTCACGGATCACGCCTTCGGTCAGGTCCATGATCTCGTTGTACGTGGCATAGGCCTCGTACAGTTCCATCATGGTGAATTCCGGGTTGTGGCGGGTGCTGACGCCTTCATTGCGGAAGTTGCGGTTGATCTCGTACACGCGCTCCAGGCCACCCACGGTCAGGCGCTTGAGGTACAGCTCCGGCGCCACGCGCAGGTACAGGTCCAGGTCCAGCGCATTGTGGTGGGTGGTGAACGGCTTGGCCGCCGCGCCGCCGGGGATGTAATGCATCATCGGCGTCTCGACTTCCAGGAAGTCGCGGTTGTCCAGCCACGCGCGCATGGCGCGGATGATCTTCGAGCGCTTGATGAACACCGCGCGCGACTCCGGGGTCACGATCAGGTCGACGTAACGCTGGCGGTAACGCTGCTCGACGTCGGCCAGGCCGTGCCACTTGTCCGGCAGCGGGCGCAGCGACTTGGTCAGCAGGCGGATCGATTCGGCCTTGACCGACAGCTCGCCGGTCTTGGTACGGGTCAGGCCGCCTTCGACGGCGATGATGTCGCCCACGTCCCAGCCCTTGAAGGCGGTGTAGGCATCGCCCAGCACCGCGCCCTGCAGGAACAGCTGGATGCGGCCGGACTCGTCCTGGATCTGCGCGAAGCTGGCCTTGCCCATGATGCGCTTGGCCATCAGGCGGCCCGCCATCTTCACCTGGCGGCCGTTGCCTTCCAGAGCCTCGGCGGTCCACTGTCCGGCATCGGCGAATTCTTCCTGCAGGCGGCCGGCGAAGTCCTCGCGACGGAAGTCGTTCGGGTACGCGATGCCCTGCCCACGCAGCGCTTTGAGTTTCTCACGGCGCTCGGCGATCAACTTGTTTTCGTCGACGGGGGGGGTATCGGTAGCTTCGCTCATGGATCTGCGGGAATCGTGTAGTGAGGGGGGATGCTGCGCCCGGCACAGCCGGTTGCCCAGCATACCAAAACCGCCCTGCCCCGGCCCCGGCCCGCCGCCCGGTAGCCGCCAACCCTGGTTGGCGCTCTGCGTGTCGACCAAGGTCGACACCTACCGGGCGGATCGGCCGGCCCTGCTCCGGCCTTACCTGTTTCCTGGGAACGCCTGGCGCAACTCGTCCACCAGCACCCGCTGGTTCTCCGAGTAGTCGATCGGCACCGACACCAGATGCACCCCGCCCTCGTTGAAGGCCGCTTCCAGGGTCGGGATGAACTGCTCGATGGCCGTCACCTCGTGGCCCTTGCAGCCATAGGCCTCGGCATACTTCACGAAATCGGGGTTGCTGAAGGTCATGCCGTAGTCGGTGAATCCATCCACCGCCTGCTTCCAGCGGATCATGCCGTAGGCACCGTCGTTGAGGATCAGCACCACCAGGTTCAGGCCCAGCCGGCGCGCCGTCTCCAGCTCCTGGCTGTTCATCATGAAACCGCCGTCGCCACACACCGCAAGCACCCGCCGCTGCGGATACAGGATCGAGGCCATGATCGCCGACGGCAGCCCCGCGCCCATCGTCGCCAGCGCATTGTCCAGCAGCAGCGTATTGGCCACCTGGGTGCGGTAGTTGCGCGCGAACCAGATCTTGTACATGCCGTTGTCCAGCGCCACGATGCCATCCGGCGGCATCACCTGGCGCACGTCGTGCACCAGCCGCTGCGGGGTGAAGCCGGCCTCCTCGGCACGATCGGCCAGATGCTCCAGGATGGTCGGGCGCAGCGGCAGCAGCGCATCGGCGTTCGGCACCGCACCCTCGATGCGGTCGGCCAGCTGGGTCAACGAACGGCCGATATCGCCGATCACCTCCACCTGCGGGAAGTACACCTGCTCCACCGCCGCCTGCGAGTAGCCAATGTGGATCACGGTCGGCCCACCCGGGCGCATCACGAACGGCGGCTTCTCGGTGACCTCGTGGCCGATGGTCACGATCACGTCGGCCTGGTCGATCGCCATGTGCACGTAGTCGCGCTCGGTCAGCGCCGCGGTGCCCATGTACAGGCCCGAACCGCCGGCCACCGCGCCCTTGCCCATCTGCGTGGTGAAGAACGGGATGCCGGCGCGCAGCACAAAGGCCGACAGCGCTTCGCTGGACTGCGGTCGCGACGCCGCTGAAGCGATCATCAGCAACGGCCGCTTGGCATTGCGGATGATCTCCGCCGCCCGGTCCAGCGCCTCCGGGCTGGCAATGGGACGGTCCACCGCGTGCGGCGGAATCAGCGCCACGCCCTCGACCTCATCGGCCGCGATGTCTTCGGGCAGCTCCAGCAACACCGGGCCCGGGCGCTCTTCCTGGGCGACACGGAACGCCTCGCGGACGATGGTCGGGATGGTGCGCGCCGAGACGATCTGCCGCGCCTGCTTGGTCAGCGGCTTCATCGTGCCGACGATGTCGACAATCTGGAAGCGCGCCTGCTTGCTGGCGACGATGCCCTTCTGGCCGGTGATCATGATCACCGGCCACGCACCCAGCAGCGCGTAAGCAGCGCCGGTGGTGAAGTTGAGCGCACCCGGGCCGAGCGTGGCCAGGCACACGCCGGGCTTGCCGGTCAGGCGCCCATAGGTGGCCGCCATGAACACCGCTGCCTGCTCGTGGCGGGTGATGACCAGCTCGATGCTGGAATGGCGCAGTGACTCGACCACGTCGAGGTTTTCTTCGCCGGGAATACCGAAAATGCGCTCAACGCCTTCGTTCTCAAGCGCGGCGACAAGCAGATCTGAACCCTTGGACATTGGAATGCCGTCCTTTTCGCTGGACTGATGGTGGATCGTTGCAGGAAGGATGAGAGCCGCGCGTCAACGCTTGTCGAACCATACCGTCTGCGCGTTGACGAACTCGCGGATGCCGAAGTGCGAGAGCTCGCGGCCGAAGCCGCTCTTCTTCACGCCGCCGATCGGCACGCGTGGGTCCGAGGCGGAGAAGCCGTTGACGAACACGCCGCCGGTCTGCAACCGGCGCGCCAGCTGCATGGCCCGCGCGCGGTCGCCGGTCCACAGGTTGCCGCTGAGGCCGAATTCACTCTGGTTTGCCAGCTCCACCGCATGGTCGGCGTCGCGGGCCCGGCTGATCGAGGCCACCGGCCCGAAGGTCTCGGTATCGAAGGCCTGCATGCCCGGCTCCACGCCGGCCAGCACGGTGGGCGCATAGAACGCGCCCGGGCGATCCAGCTGGTGGCCACCGACCAGCAGCTGCGCGCCGGCCTCCACCGAAGCGCGTACCTGCGCGTCGAGCTGTTCCAGCAGGTCCTGGCGCGCCATCGGGCCGATGCGGTTGCCCGCTTCACGACCATCGCCGATGGTCAGCGCCTGCACCTTCTGGCAGAACTGCGCCACGAAGCGGTCGTACACCGCGTCTTCAACGATGATGCGCTTGCCGGCGATGCAGACCTGCCCGGTGTTCTGGAAGCGCGAGGCCACCGCCGCATCGACGGCCGCATCGAGGTCGGCGTCGGCCAGCACGATGAACGGATCCGAGCCGCCCAGTTCCAGCACCACCTTTTTCAGCGCCTGGCCGGCCTGGGCGGCAATGCTGCGGCCGGCGGCCACGCTGCCGGTCAGGGTGACGGCGGCGATGCGGTCATCGGCGATCGCACGGCTGGTGCCCTCGCGGCTGATGTTGGCGGCGATGAAAGTGCCATCCGGCAGTCCGGCATCACGCCAGGCGGCATCAAGCAGCTGCGCGGTACCGACGATGTTCTCGGCCGGCTTCAGCAGGAAGCCGTTGCCGCCCATCAGGATCGGCACCGCCGCGCGCATCACCTGCCAGTACGGGAAATTCCACGGCATGATGCCCAGCACGACGCCGAGCGGCAGGTAGGACACGTAAGCCTTGTCATCAGGCACCTGGGTCGGTTCGTCGCGCAGGAACTGCGCGCCGTGGTCGGCGTACCAGTCGCACAGCACGGCACACTTCTCGATCTCGGCCAGCGATTCGGCCTGCACCTTGCCCATCTCGGCGGTGGCCAGCGCAGCCAGCTTGTCGCGGTCACGGCGCAGTACGCCCGCCATCGCGCGCAACACCTGCGCTCGCTGTTCGAGGCTGCTGGCGCTCCAGGCAGCGAAGCCGGCCTGGCCGCGATCGAGGATCGCATCCAGTTCGGCATCGGTGGCGAAGGGATGGCTGGCGATCTGCAGGCCGGTGGCCGGATCGCGGGAAATGGCGGTGGTGGGGGCAGCGGACATGCAGGTCTCCTGGTGTCTCGACAACGGGCGGCGGCCCGTCTCCTGCACAGGAATGTGGACCCGATGGGCGGGCACAACAAGGCGTCTGCTTATCCTGTGACCTGCACTTACCTGCCTGAATGGGTGGGTTGTCCTGGCAGGGCTGCGCCCTGCACCCGCAGAGGCTTCAAACCAAGGCAACGGCAACAGCGTGCATTCCGCGAGATGGCGGGGTGGGTCCGGTTGCGGGGGACGGCGTGACTACATCCATGTAGCCTCGGTCGCGCCATCCATGGCGCTCACGCCCCCGCAACCGGACCCACCCCGCCTTCGACGGTTTCCTGCGATCTGTCGGAAATACTCTTGGGGTCAGATCCGTTTTCCGTAGGAAAACGGATCTGACCCCGGAATTTCTTTCGATATCTGACAGATGCGTCGACCAAGGTCGACACCTACCAACAACCGCGCGAAATCTGTCTGAGGTGGGGTGGTGTGGGTTGGCAGGACCGTTGGCGCCATGGATGGCGCCATCGAGCCCCCATGGACGGGTTTACGGCGTGTCCTGCCAACCCACACCACCCCGCCATCCCTCGGATAGTCCGCTGTTGCTGTTGCTGTTGCTGTCGCTTCGGCGTCTGCAGGTGCAGGGCTGCAAGCCCTGCCGAACAACCTCCTACCTACGCGGCAGGTAGGTCACCAGTGACAGGTCGTGCCGGCTCTCCGGCACCAACGCCACGTACTGCAGGTCCAGCAACCCGCGCGTGGGATGGTTCAGCTTCTTCGCGCCTTCATCGAACCGACGCACGTCGTGCTCCGGCCACCATTGGCGGAACTCCTCGCTGTGCGCCGCGATGTCCTCGACCAGTGCCAGGAACGGGGCCTTGTCCGGCGCCTGCGCCATCGCCGCACGGAAGCCCGCCAGCAGGCCGCGGGTCATTTCTTCCCAGTTGAGGATCAGCGTGCGGTACGGCGGGTACAGGAACATCAACCGCAGCGTGTTGCGCTCATGCGGCGCCAGCTGGCTGTAGTCCACGAACAGATCGGCGATGGCCGGGTTCCAGGCCAGGATGTCGAAGCGGGTGTTGCGCACATAGGCCGGGATCGGCTGCATCGCGTCCACCAACTGGCGCAGGCCGTCGGTCACGCTCTCGTCCGGTGATTCCAGTGGCACACCATAGCCGGACAGCGCGAACGCGTAGGCGCGTTCGTCGTCGCTCATGCGCAGCACCTGCGCCAGCCGCTCCAGCACCTCGGGCGAGGCGCGCACTTCGCGGCCCTGCTCGATCCACGTGTACCAGCTGACGCTGACGCCGATCGCCAGTGCGACCTCCTCGCGCTTCAGGCCCGGGGTACGCCGGCGCCCGGCCGGGAGGCCGAGCGTGGCGGGGTCGACACGGGCGCGGCAGGCCTTGAGGAAGCCGCCGAGTTCCTTGCGTTCACTTTCGCTGCGCATCATCGCCCTCCATCACGGAGGGCGATGCTATCCGCGCAGGCGCGTCGATCAGGCATCGACGCGCTTGGAGCCCACGGCCAGGCCAGCCTTCAGGCTGGCCTCGACGAACTCGTCCAGGTCGCCGTCGAGCACCTTCTGCGTGTCCGAGCGTTCGATGCCGGTGCGCAGGTCCTTGATACGGCTCTGGTCCAGCACGTAGTTGCGGATCTGGCTGCCCCAGCCGATGTCGGACTTGGTGGCTTCCACCGCATCCTTCTCGGCGTTGCGCTTCTGGATCTCCAGCTCGTACAGCTTGGCGGCCAGCATCTTCATCGCGTTGTCGCGGTTCTGGTGCTGGCTGCGGCCGGTCTGGCAGGCCACGACGATGTTGGTCGGGATGTGGGTGATACGCACCGCCGACTCGGTCTTGTTGACGTGCTGGCCACCGGCACCGGACGAGCGGTACACGTCGGTGCGCAGGTCAGCCGGGTTGATGGTGATGTCGATGTTGTCATCGATCTCCGGCGACACGAACACCGAAGTGAAGCTGGTGTGGCGGCGGTTGTCCGAGTCGAACGGCGACTTGCGCACCAGGCGGTGCACGCCGGTCTCGGTCTTCAGCCAACCATAGGCATAGTCGCCTTCCACGCGCAGCGTGGCCGACTTGATGCCGGCGACGTCGCCACCGGACACTTCCATCAGTTCGGTCTTCCAGCCGCGCGACTCGCACCAGCGCAGGTACATGCGCAGCAGGATCTCGGCCCAGTCCTGGGCTTCGGTGCCGCCGGCACCGGCCTGGATGTCGACGAACGCGGCCGCATTGTCCATCTCGCCGGAGAACATGCGCTGGAACTCCAGCTTCTCCACGTGGGCCTGGTGCTTGTCCAGGTCGGCGACCACGGCCAGTGCGGTGTCCTCATCCTGCTCGGACTCGGCCAGCTCCAGCAGTTCGGTGGCGTCGTTCAGGCCATCGAGCACCGAGGCGATGCCGCCCACGGTCTTTTCCAGGCTGGAACGCTCGCGGCCCAGGTTCTGGGCGTACTCGGCGTTGTTCCAGACGTCGGGGCTTTCCAGCTCCCGCGTTACTTCTTCAAGACGCTCTTTCTTGGCGTCGTAGTCAAAGATACCCCCGAAGCGACAGCACGCGATCGGTCAGATCGGTGATGCGCTGGCGGACAGGATTCAGTTCGATCATGTCGGCGGTTATGCATTCAAAAGATGACTGGTAATGATACCGCAGGCCGCGGGTGCCCGGAATGAGGGCCTCACCCTGCCCCCAGCGCCTGCCGCAGCAGCGGCAGCTGGCGCCGGCTGCAGGGCACTTTGGCCCCGTCGGCCATGTGCAGCAGGGCCTCGCCACCGTCCAGCGGCTCGATCGAGCGCAGCTGGCCCCGATGGATCAGCCAGCTGCGGTGCGGGCGCAGGAACACGCCCGGGTCCAGCCGCTGCTCCAGTACCGCCATGGTGATCCGCAGCGGGTAGTCGTGGCCGCGTACCCGCAGGTTCACGTAGTTCCCCGCGGCCTGGGCGTACTCCACGTCCGCAGTGGCGACCAGGAACTCCTTGCCCAGCTTGCGCACCAGGAAGTGCTGGGGGCGCTCGACCGGTTCCACCGGCGGGCCGACGTCGGGCTCGGCCAGCAGGCTCGCTTCGCCCTGCCGGCGCCGGCCGAACCAACTGGCAAAGTGCTCCAGTGCCACGAACATCGCAAACGTGCGTACATCCTTCAGGTATTCGTACGCAAAACGCTCCAGCCAGCCTGCATCGTCCTGGTACCGATAGCCAAGCGCTCCATAGGCCAGGTGCCGCAGCAGCATCATCCCCACCACGTGCAGCAGCGACCAGCCGACGCTGGCCAGCAGATACAGCGGCAACCGCTGCTTCCAGGTATCGGCATGCAGCGGCCAGCGCTCGCAGCCCCACCACAGCAACGGCAGGGTCATCAGGACCAGGCAAAGGCTGCTGAACTCCCAGATCATCGGCTCCCACAGGCCGAGATCGGCGCCGCGGCGTCCGGCATCCATCACTTCGACCAGCGCATTGGTCACCGCTGAAGCGGACAGGATGGCCGCCCATACCAGCAGGCGGGCTGACGTGCGCCAGCGCGGTGGTCGGCCCTGGGTCATTGCTGCATCCATGTCGTTGCGGTGCTCCAGCCTGCCTCAAGGGACTGAGGGTAGCGGCTCCATTGGTCCCACCACCCCCGCCATTGGTCACTGCGCGGGTTCCGGCGGCCCCTTGGCGGTCGCTGCACGGACCGGGCGGCGTCACCTTGGCTCGACTCTCCGGCACACCATCCCCATGACCCGACGCCACGACATCGACGCCCTGCGCGTGTTCGCCTTCGCCCTGCTGATCCTCTACCACACCGCCATGGCCTATGTGGACGACTGGGGCTTCCACCTCAAGAGCGTGCACACGGCCGAATGGCTGCAATGGCCGATGGTGTTCGTCAATCGCTGGCGGATGTCACTGCTGTTCCTGATCTCGGGCATCGCCATCGCACTGATGCGACCCGAAGGCAGGTTGCTGCGCTTCGCCGGCCTGCGCACCTGGAAGCTGCTGTTGCCCCTGCTGTTCGGCATGTTCGTGATCGTACCGATCCAGCCGTACTGCGAAGGCGTGGCCAACGGCCATGTAGCGCCGGGCTTCGGCCACTTCCTGCTGCGCTACTGGCAGGTGCGGCCCTGGCCGGAAGGCAGCTTCGCGGGCTGGCAGTACGGCATCACCTGGAACCACCTGTGGTACCTGGCCTATCTGTGGAACTACACCCTGGCGCTGGCCCTGCTGATGCCATTGCTGGGAACCACAGGGGTGCGCAGCGCGATGGCACGCGTTGCAGCCTCGCCCACGCTGCTGATCGGCATTCCGTTCGCCCTGCTGCTGGCCTGGGTGGTCTGGCTGGAGCCGATCTATCCGTCCACCAATGCCCTGCTCGGCGACTGGTACCAGCACGCGAAGTACGCCACGGTATTCCTGGCCGGCTACCTGCTGGGTCGCGAGCCACTGTTCCGGGAACGGGTGGTGGCCCTGCGCCGCACCACGCTGTGGTTGGCGCTGGCTGCGGTCGGCTGGTACCTGGGCCTGCGCATCCTTGGCCAGGTGCTGGCGGCCGATTCCCCCCTGCGGCAATGGCCCGAACCGTTCTGGGACCTGCAGGTCCGGACCAGCCAGTCGCTGTACGTATGGACCGCGCTGCTGGCCATCCTGGGCTGGGGAAAGGTCTTCCTTGATCGCCCGTTCCGCTGGCTGCCGTACTGCACCGAGGCCATCTATCCGTGGTACATGCTGCACCAGAGCCTGATCATCGCCCTGCTGTTCTGGCTCAAGCCACTGCAGCTGGGCCCGTGGATGGAACCAGCCCTGCTGCTGGCCGGTACCGTCGGTGGCTGCCTGCTGATCCACGAGCTGCTGATCCGACGCTCGCGCTGGCTGCGGCCTCTGTTCGGCCTGCGTGCCGATCCACCAGCGTCGACGATCGCACGCGCCGTGTCCTTATAGCGCCGAGCCGATGCTCGACTACCTCTGCCATGAGCCGAGCATGGGCTCGGCTCCACCTCGAGGCAGTCGAGCAAGCTCGACGCTACATAAGCCCGGGATCGGTCATTTCACCTCGAACTCGCCCACCAGCACGGTCTCGGCACGGTCCTTCAACCGCATCGTTACCATCTGGTCCTTCTGCTTCGGCGTGCCCCAGTGCGTGGTCAGGCGCAGCATCAGGGTCGTCGCACCGGTCACCAGCTGCTGGCGGCTGCCGAAATAGTTCGCCTCGACCTTGTACTTGCCCGGCTTGGCGTTACGCAGCGAGAACTGCTCGGGACCATAGCCGCCGGTAAAGTCCTGCGACATCCGCCCGCCCTGGTAGGTCTGGCGGTTGCCGTAGTACGCGCGCTCGCCATTCGGGTCGGTCACCCACAGGTCCATGTCGCTGTTGTCGGCGTCCCACGACAGCACCACGCGCAGGTCCAGCGGCATCGCCTGCAGCAGTCGCGGGTCGATGCCGCGGGTGTCCAGGCGCGGCGTACTGCGCGCCACCAGGTTGGTCAGCTCATCCAATGCGATCAGGGCGATGCCATCGAAACGACTGTCCCACGGCCGCACCACCACCTGGTACAGCGGCGCCAGTGCCTGCTGCGGCTTGCCCGCTGCTGCCAGTGCCAGGCCCAGGTCGCGGAAGCTCTGCGGCTCTTCCTGGCCCATCGCCAGAACCTGCTCGAACACCGGCACCGCCAGTGCCGGTGCATCGGCCTGCATCAGCCGGTAGCCGAGCACGCGCAGCAGGTGGCGGTTGTCCAAGTCCATCTCGGCAAGGTTCGACAGCACGCGCAGTGCCAGTTCGCGCTGGCCCTGCTCCAGCAGCAGGTCGGCCACGTCAAGGAAGAACGCGCTGCTGTCGGCGTGGGCATCGCGCTCGGCCAGATAGCGGTCATAGAGCTGCGACGGCGGACCCTGGCGCAGGCGACGGGCGATGGCCGAGTCCGGCTGCCAGGCCGCCAGCCGGATGCCGAGCTGGCCGTCGTTGGCGGCAGCAGATGCGTCGGCGAACCCACCGGTGACCGCGATCGCATCCAGCGTCTTGTTCGATGCAGGTGCTGAGCGGCGCGCGCGTGCGCTGCTGGCGTCCATGCGCTGCTCGGCAGCCGCTGCCATCGGTGAAGGCGCAGCCGGCGGGGCAGGCGCAGGGGCTGCCAGCATCGCCACGGGTGCGGATTCGGCTGCGTAGCCTGCGGATGCAACTTCCAGCGCCATTTCCTTGGCGTGCGGCGGCGCGCCCTTCGGCCAGCTGCGGTTCCACCACTGCTGGCGCTCCTTCCAGCGAGCAGCCACTTCATCCAGGCGCTGGCGATCGGCCGCGGCGCGATCACTCAGCTGCAGCGCGAAGCGCGCATCGTACTCCGCGCGCAGTTTTCCGGACGGACGGATCGCATAGCGCAGGTAGTCCTCCAGCGTCTCCAGCACGATCAGGGAGGTATCCGGCCCGACCAGGCCGAACTGCTGCGACAGCCGCTGCATGGCTTCGCGGTTGCCTCGACGGTCGGCGCCGAGTTGCTGCAGACGGGCCTGCGCCCACAAGCCGGCCACCAGTTCACCGTCGTCACTCTTCTGTATTGCCGGCAGCGCCTGCCATTCACCGCCGCCCACGCGCACCCGCATCGGCACGCCGTCGGCCGCCAGTCGTGCATGCAGCCACAACCAGCCCTGGGCTTCACTGCGACGATCGATCACCACGTCCTGTACGCCACGGCCCGCATCGACCTGCACGTCCAAGGGCGACGACAGTAGTTCGCGAGCGGCCGCATCAACATCATTACCCAGCGCGACGAAGCGTCCGCCATGCGCTTCGCTCCAGCCACGCAGTCGCGTGCTGTCAGTACGGGCGCCGGCGCTGCTGATCGCGAACAGGCGTTGATCCGGCGCGAGTGCTGGCAGTGCTTCCGGCCCATAGGTCAGCAGACCATCGCTGAGCAGCAGGTACTCCTTCACACTCGGCTGCGGCTGCCACTGCGCCAGCGCGCTGGCACCGTCCGGGCGCACGGCCTGCAGCGCAGCACGCAGCTCGTTCCAGTTGCCGGCGCGGACGCGGAAGCGCCGCACCGGTTCGGCGCGGTCGCGCAGCACGGTCAATGCCACCGTGCCGTCACCCATCGCGGCGAAGTAGCGATCCAGCAGCGCGAACTCACGCGTGCGATTGCGCTGCCCCGCCGAACCGGAACCATCCCACAGCAGGCCGATCTCGCTGGGCAGCGTGCGGGGCGTGCTGTTGGCCGCCACCGGCAGCTGCGCCAGCAGGTAGTGCCCATCCTGCCAGAGCGCCACCTGGACCTGCGCCTGACGTGCTGCGGGCAGGCGCCACTGCAGCTGCGTCGGCAGCTGCGCGCCCTTGCCCTGCCAGTGCAGCTGGCCCGCAGTGATGCGGAACGGCGCCATGCCCGCGGTGGACGCGCCCGGTGCCTGCAGCTGCAATTCAACCGAAGCCGCACCGGCGGCAAACTGCAACGGCAATGTCCATTGCCAGCCTTGTCCGGCGAAGGCCAACGGCTCACGAATCACCAGCTGCACGCGGCGGCTGCCACCGGCCGGCAGCGGATAGATGCGCAGGCGGAACTGGTTGCCGGCAGTCTGTTCCAGCAGGCCCGGGTCTACGCCACGCCGGGCGATCTCTTCGAACACCTGGCGGCCACGGTCCTTGGGCACCGGCACGGCGTCGCGCAGTTCACCGTTGATGTCCAGCGCGAAGCCCGTGATCTGCTGGCCATCGGCCAGCGGGAACTGCAGCTCGCCCTCCAGTACGCGCCGGTTCGGGTTGTGGAATTCCAGGGTGATCCGGGTCTGGGCGACGCCGGCCTGGACCTCGCCTTCGATGCGCGCACGCTGGAGCTGCACAGGCTGTTCGGCGGCGGGCGCAATCAAAAGCGGTGTGGCGGCTTGCGGCCGGGCAATGCGTGGCGACTGGGCGCCGGCGGGCCAGATTGCGAGGGCAAGCATCAACACGCTGCAGCAACGGGCGAAGACCATGACAGGGCTCCAGTGGGATCGTGGACCTTTGAACGCGCGAACAGCCGGAACGGGGTTGAACGCCGTGCAGCTTTTCATCGCCCCCACCAGCAGGCACCATGCCCCACTTTCCCCACGTGCAAGGATGCCGATGCGATCCCTCCTCCCCGCCGCCCTGCTGGCCCTGGCCTGCCCATTGAGCGCCAGTGCCGCTGCCCCGGCCAAGAGCCTGTATTTCCAGCACCACGACTGGATCGTGGCCTGCGACAACACCCTGACCTGCCGCGCCGCTGGCTATGCCACCGACGATGACAGCACCCTGAGTGTGCTGCTCACCCGCAAGGGCGGCCCGGGCCAGGCCATCCAGGGCCGCCTGTCGCTGCAGCCGGAAGAAGGCCAGCCCCAGCCCAAGGGCGCACTGCATCTGCGCATCCAGCAGCAGGATCTCGGCGTTCTGGCACCTGCAAAGGGCGAAGGCACGCACAGCCTGAATGCCTCGCAGGCCAGCGCACTGCTGTCCGCGCTGGTGCGCGACGGTGGAGTCAGCGTGACTGATGGCGCCGGCCATCGCTGGCCGTTGTCAGACAAGGGGGCGGCAGCGGTGCTGCTGAAGATCGATGAGTATCAGGGTCGCCTCGGCACACCCGGCGCCGTGATGCGCAAGGGCAGCAGCCCTGAATCCAGCGTCCCCGCCGCCCTGCCGGTGCCGGTGGTGCGCAAGGCCGCCACCGTTGACTCGACCCCGGATGATCCGGCGTTTGCGAAACTGGCCGCCTCACCCGCCCTGCGCACGGCCCTGCGTGCCACGCTGGAGGGCGACAGCTGCGAAGGCCTTCAGGAAGCCGATGCCGATACTCCGCTGAGCAACTCGCCGCTGGAGGTCCGCCGCCTGGACGCACAGCACGTGCTGGTCAACGTGCCCTGCTGGCGAGCGGCCTATAACAGCGGCGATGGCTACTGGGTGACCCGCCCACAGCCGCCGTTCCAGGCAAAGTGGGTGACCAGCGATGCCATCGACTACGACGATGGCCAGATCATTGCCGCGCAGAAGGGCCGCGGCCTGGGTGACTGCATCTCGCAGAACACCTGGACCTGGAATGGCACCGCCTTCATCGCCACCTCGGAAGTGGCAGCGGGCCTGTGCCGGGGTGTGCCCGGCGGCACCTGGGAGCTGCCGACACTGGTAACCGAAATCCGCTGACTTCCCGGAAAAGGGGACGGAGGGGATTAAGTCGCTTGTGCCTTGTTTGCCACTTGCGACTTAATCCCCTCCGTCCCCTTTTTCATGCGGGGAGGCTGTGCTCCACGATCAACTGGATGGCGCTGCCGCCGCGATAGTCATCGCAGGCCAGCCGGTAGGCGAGATGCACACGGCGGCCCGGCGCGTTGCCGTGCCAGCCACCGAAGTGGATCGCGTTGATCGTGCCGGGTACGCCGGGCAGGCGCAGCTCCAGCTTCAAGTGGCGCTCCTTCAACACGCGCCAGTTGGCCACTTCGAAGTGGCCATCGAACAGCGGTTCGGGGAAGCCCTGGCCCCACGGTCCAGCCAGGCGCAACGCATCGGCGTGGCGATGATCCAGCTCGTCTGCGGCCAGTTCGCCGTCGCTGAGAACCTGCTGCTGCAATGCTGCGGGGTCGAGCATTTCCAGCACGACAGCCACGAAGGCCGCCTTGAAATCATCAACGTGGTCAAGCCGCAGGCTGAGGCCGGCCGCCATGGCGTGGCCACCGAAGCGTTCGATCAGCCCCGGATGCCGCGCATCGACCAGTGCCAGTGCGTCACGGATGTGCAGGCCGGGAATCGAACGCGCCGAGCCGCGCAGGGTGTCGGCACCCGGTTCAGCCGGGGCGAAGGCAATCACCGGGCGATGCAGGCGATCCTTCATCTTCGACGCGACCAGGCCGACCACGCCCGGATGCCAATCGGCATCGAACAGGCAGGCCGCCACCGGGCGCTGGCCGGCCATGTCCAGCACTACGCGGGTCAACGCCTGCTCGGCGTCATCGGTCATCGATTGCTGCACCGCGCGCCGTTCCGAATTGATCTGCTCCAGCGTCTGCGCGATCTCGCGCGCCTGGCGCGGGTCTTCGGTCAGCAGCAGCGCGATGCCCAACGCCATGTCCTCCAGCCGGCCCGCCGCGTTCAGGCGCGGGCCGAGTGCGAAGCCGATGTCGGTGGCGGTCAGGCGCGCGGCATCACGGCCACTGGCTTCGATCAGCGCACGCAGGCCGACACAACCCTGCCCTGCGCGCAGACGGCGCAGGCCTGCGCTGACCAGCGCACGGTTGTTCGGGTCCAGCGCTACCAGGTCGGCAACGGTACCGACCGCCACCAGGTCCAGCAGCGTGGTCAGGTCCGGCCCCTTGCCATCGGCAAAAACGCCGGCCTCGCGCATCTGACGGCGCAGCGCCATCAGCACGTAGAAGATCACGCCGACACCGGCCAGCGACTTGCTGGGGAAGGCGTCGCCGTCCAGATTCGGATCAACGATCACGTCGGCCGGCGGCAACTGCGGGCCCGGCAGATGGTGGTCGGTGACCAGCACCTGCCAGCCACGCGCCTTGGCCGCGCTCACACCCGCGTGGCAGGCAATGCCGTGATCGACAGTAACCAGCAGGTCCGGTTTCAGCTCGGCCAGTTCCTCCACCAGTGAAGGTGACAGGCCATAGCCGTGCACCATGCGGTTCGGCACCGCGTGGAAGACGTGCTGCGCGCCGAGCATGCGCAGGCCTCGCACACCGACCGCACAGGCGGTAGCACCATCGCAGTCGAAATCGCCGACCACCAGGATGCGCTTATCGTTGGCGACGGCCTCGACCAGCAGTCCCACCGCATCGTCGATTCCGGTCAGCAGCTCGGGCGCATGCAGATTGCCCAGCTTCGGCTGCGCCAGTTCCGGTGTACCTGCGCCACGACTGGCGTAAAGCCGCGCCAGCAGCGGCAGCGTGCCCTCTGGCCAGCTGCCGGGCACGACCGCATCGCGGCGGCGGATCATCGGCGTATCAGAGGTGGGCTGCACGGCATCGGCGGCAAGGGACATCGGCATCGCCGGTTACGAAAGACAGAGGGATGATACCGCGCGTGGGAGAGGCTGGCGGGATTGCGCCCGGCAGCGGCGGTAGTGCCGGCCGCTGGCCGGCAACCCCGGCAAACATCTGGGGTCAGAGCCGTTTTCCGATGGAAAACGGATCCGACCCCGATCAATCGTGAAGCTGGCGCGGCTTCTTCCAGAACTGCCAGCGCTGGCCACGGTCCAGCTGGAACTGCAAGCCGTCCTCGAAATCCAGCACCAGCCGCTGCAGCTCGCCACGCTTCAACGCGGCCAGCAGCGGGCGGATCGCATCATTGCCGAGCTGCTGCAAAGAGCGCAGCTGGCGCAGGTCGACCAGTGCATCCACCGCCTGCTCACCATCCACGGCCACTCCGGCAGCCAGGGCCAGGCCCTGCAGCAGCGCATCGCGGCTGCGCACCTGTGCGTGCGGCGTACTGACCGACACCGGCATCACGCCGCCGCCCCAGAACCACAGCGAATTGATCGGCTGTTGTCCCTGCGCGGCGCGCTGCTGGTTCCAGGAATGGTTGTGCAGCAGCACCTGCGCCTCGGTCATCAGCGCCCGCCAGCGGCGGCCGCCCTCGCCTTCCGGCAGGTGCGAGAACAGGTCATCGCCCAGCACCTCGTCCGGACTGTCGAAATCCGGCAGGGCCAGGTCGATCGGAAGCCGCAGGTACCAGCGCGAAGGGTCCGGTGCGTCGAGCACGAACCCGGCATCGGCGAACAACGGCTGCAGCACCGGCAGCAGGGCCAGGCAGTCGGCCAGCGTCGGCCGCAGCGTTTCGCCGTAGGCCATCATCCGCGCGCCGTGCATGTCCGGCACCATGCAGGCCGGATCGGCACGCAGCCAACTGGCGCCCGCCGCATCGCCGACGTCGCGCTGGCGGGTCAACGCGGCCACCGGCCAGTGCGGCGCGGCGACCGTGAAATGGCGCGTCAGCTGCGCGCGTTCGCCCGGCGCGACCTGCACCGTCGTGGCGCGGCCGAGCGCACGCGCCACATCGTCCGGCAGCGCAGCCGCGGCAAAGCGGCTGCGCGCCGGCAACAGCAGGGTCGCCGTTGCCACTGGGTCAGTCCACGTAGCTGACGCTGACGATCTCGTACTCGCGCTGGCCGGCCGGGGCGTCGATCACGATCGAATCGCCTTCCAGCTTGCCGATCATCGCGCGTGCCACCGGCGAGGAAATCGCGATCAGGCCCAGCTTGATGTCCGCTTCCAGGTCACCGACGATCTGGTACTTCTTCTCTTCGTCGGTTTCCACGTCGGCCAGGGTCACGCTGGCACCGAACACCACCTTGGAGCCGGCGTTGAGCTTGCTCACGTCGATGATCTCGGCGTGCGACAGCTCGCCTTCCAGCTGCTTGATGCGGCCTTCGATGAAGCCCTGTTCCTCGCGCGCGGCGTGGTACTCGGCGTTCTCCTTCAGGTCGCCATGCTCACGCGCTTCGGCGATGGCGGCGATCACCTTCGGGCGCTTGACCGACTTCAGGTGATCCAGTTCGTCGCGCAGCTTCTGCGCGCCCTTCATCGTGATGGGGGCTCTCATGCATTCAACTCCTTGTGCAGCTCCTGCAGCGACCAGACGGGGCCGGTGCCACGGAATTCCAGTGAATCCACCAGCGCCTTGGCGCCGGCAATGGTGGTCGAGTAGGTGACGCGATGCTGCAGCGCCTCGCGACGGATCGAGAACGAGTCGTTGATCGCCGAACGACCTTCAGTCGTGTTGACGATGTAGACGATCTCACCGTTCTTGATCGAGTCGACGATGTGCGGACGGCC
This sequence comes from Stenotrophomonas sp. AG209, assembly GCF_003550055.1. Taxonomy (NCBI): domain Bacteria; kingdom Pseudomonadati; phylum Pseudomonadota; class Gammaproteobacteria; order Lysobacterales; family Lysobacteraceae; genus Stenotrophomonas; species Stenotrophomonas sp. AG209. Next base: position 114,736 of record NZ_QXDB01000001.1, on the reverse strand, counting down.
CTCGACCACCTTGTTGATGATCTCGCAGTCCATGCCGTGCTGCTGCAGCCATGCGGCGGTGCCACGGGTGGCGACCAGGCTGTAGCCACGCGCCAGCAGCGCCTTGGCCACCGGCAGCACGCGCTTCTTGTCCGGATCGCGGACCGAGACGAAGGCCTTGCCGACCGGCGGCGCCTTGATGCCACCGGCTTCCTGCGCACGCGCGAAGGCGGCGTTGAAAGTGCGACCGACGCCCATCACCTCACCGGTGGAGCGCATCTCCGGCCCGAGGATCGGGTCGACGCCCTGGAACTTGGCGAACGGGAAGATCGCTTCCTTCACCGAGTAGTAGTCCGGCACGATTTCCTTGGTCGCGCCCTGCTCGGCCAGCGTCTTGCCGGCCATGCAGCGGGCGGCGATCTTGGCCAGCGGCATGCCGGTGGCCTTGGACACGAACGGCACGGTGCGCGAGGCACGCGGGTTCACTTCCAGCAGGTAGATGGTGTCGGCACCTTCATCGCTGGTCTGGATCGCGAACTGGGTGTTCATCAGGCCGACCACGTTCAGGGCCTTGGCCAGTTCCACCACCTGGCGGCGCAGCTCGGCCTGGGTTTCAGCCGACAGCGAGTACGGCGGCAGCGAGCACGAGGAATCGCCCGAGTGCACGCCGGCTTCTTCGATGTGCTCCATCACGCCGCCGATCAGGACGTTGCCCTGCGCATCGGCAATGATGTCGACGTCGCACTCGACGGCGTTGTCGAGGAAGCGGTCCAGCAGCACCGGCGAATCGTTGGACACCTTCACCGCGTCGCGCACGTAGCGGGCCAGGTCGGCTTCGCCGTAGACGATCTCCATCGCACGGCCGCCCAGCACGTAGCTCGGGCGCACCACCAGCGGGTAGCCGATCTCGCGGGCCAGCAGCAGGGCTTCCTGGTCGTTGCGGGCGATGCGGTTCGGCGGCTGCTTCAGGCCCAGCTTGTCGACCAGCTGCTGGAAGCGCTCGCGGTCTTCGGCCAGGTCGATCGAGTCCGGGCTGGTGCCGATCACCGGCACGCCGTTGGCTTCCAGCGCGCGCGCCAGCTTCAGCGGGGTCTGCCCGCCGTACTGCACGATCACGCCCTTCGGCTGTTCCAGTTCGACGATTTCCAGCACGTCTTCCAGGGTCAGCGGTTCGAAGTACAGGCGGTCGGAGGTGTCGTAGTCGGTCGACACGGTTTCCGGGTTGCAGTTGACCATGATGGTTTCATAGCCATCCTCGCGCAGCGCCAGTGCCGCGTGCACGCAGCAATAGTCGAACTCGATGCCCTGGCCGATGCGGTTCGGGCCACCGCCCAGGATCATGATCTTGTCGCGGTTGCTCGGCGCAGCCTCGCACTCGTCCTCGTAGGTCGAGTACAGGTAGGCGGTACCGGTGGAGAATTCACCGGCACAGGAGTCCACGCGCTTGTAGACCGGGCGCACCTTGTGCGCACGACGCAGCGCGCGGATGGCGGCTTCGTTGGTTCCGGTCAGCTGCGCCAGGCGCGCGTCGGAGAAGCCAGCGCGCTTCAGCTTGCGCAGGCGTGCGGCGTCCAGCGCGTCGATGCCACCGGCGGCGACGTCAGCTTCCGCAGCGATGATTTCCTCGATCTGGTCCAGGAACCAGTGATCGATGAACGACAGCGCGTAGATCTCTTCCACGCTCATGCCGGCGCGGAACGCATCGGCGACGAAGAACAGGCGCTCCGGGCCCGGCGCCTTCAGCTCGCGACGCAGGGTCTGCAGGTCTTCCTCGTTGCTCAGGTCCAGGCCGGTCGGGTCGAAGCCGACCTTGCCGGTTTCCAGGCCACGCAGCGCCTTCTGCACCGACTCCTGGAAGGTACGGCCCATTGCCATCACCTCGCCCACCGACTTCATCTGGGTGGTCAGGCGCGCATCGGCGGCCGGGAACTTCTCGAAGGCGAAGCGCGGGATCTTGGTGACGACGTAGTCGATCGACGGCTCGAACGAGGCCGGGGTCAGGCCACCGGTGATTTCGTTCTTCAGTTCGTCCAGGGTGTAACCCACGGCCAGCTTGGCGGCGACCTTGGCAATCGGGAAGCCGGTGGCCTTGGAGGCCAGCGCCGAGGAACGCGACACGCGCGGGTTCATCTCGATGACGACCACGCGGCCGGTCTTCGGGTTGATGCCGAACTGCACGTTCGAGCCACCGGTATCGACGCCGATCTTGCGCAGCACGGCGATGGAGGCGTCGCGCAGGCGCTGGTATTCCTTGTCGGTCAGGGTCTGCGCCGGCGCCACGGTGATCGAGTCACCGGTGTGCACGCCCATCGGGTCCAGGTTTTCGATCGAGCAGACGATGATGCAGTTGTCCGCGGTATCGCGGACCACTTCCATCTCGAACTCCTTCCAGCCCAGCACCGACTCTTCCACCAGCACTTCGGTGGTCGGCGACAGTTCCAGGCCGCGGCTGACGATCTCGACCAGCTCTTCGCGGTTGTAGGCGATGCCACCACCGCTGCCGCCCAGGGTGAAGCTGGGGCGGATGATGGTCGGGTAGCCGACGCGGGTCTGGATTTCCAGCGCTTCGTCCAGCGTGTGGGCGACGGCGGCGGTCGGGCATTCCAGGCCGATCTCACCCATGGCGACGCGGAACAGCTCGCGGTCTTCGGCCATGCGGATCGCTTCGCGCTTGGCGCCGATCAGTTCGACGTTGTACTTCTCCAGCACGCCGTGGTCGGCCAGGTCCAGCGCGCAGTTCAGCGCGGTCTGGCCACCCATGGTCGGCAGCAGCGCATCGGGCTTCTCCTTGGCGATGATCTTCTCGACCGTCTGCCAGTTGATCGGCTCGATGTAGACGGCGTCGGCCATCTCCGGGTCGGTCATGATCGTGGCCGGGTTGCTGTTGACCAGCACCACGCGGTAACCCTCGTCACGCAGGGCCTTGCAGGCCTGGGCGCCGGAGTAGTCGAACTCGCAGGCCTGGCCGATGACGATCGGGCCAGCACCGATGATGAGGATGGTCTTGAGGTCAGTGCGCTTGGGCATTTTCTTCTCTAAGTCAGTACAGCGTGACAAGGGGGGTGATCGCACGCTGTCGATCAGGAATCTTGATCCGCAGCGCCGCGCCAGCGGCAGCAGCGATGCGGGGTTTACGGTCCATCGCGACGCCACCGGCGGGCCGGCGGCGTACTGATCACGCCTTGGCCTGCTCCATCAGCACCACGAAGCGGTCGAACAGCGGACCGACATCGGTCGGGCCGGGCGACGCTTCCGGATGGCCCTGGAACGAGAACGCTGGCACGTCGGTGCGGGCCACGCCCTGGTTGGTGCCGTCGAACAGCGAGCGGTGGGTCACGCGCAGGGTCGCCGGCAGGGTCGCTTCATCGATCGCGAAGCCGTGGTTCTGCGAGGTGATCATCACCCGGCCGCTGTCCAGGTCCTGCACCGGGTGGTTGGCACCGTGGTGGCCGTGGCCCATCTTCATGGTCTGTGCGCCCGAGGCCAGGCCCAGCAGCTGGTGGCCCAGGCAGATGCCGAAGGTCGGGATCTTCACGTCGATGAAGGTCTTGATCGCTTCGATCGCGTAGTCGCACGGTTCCGGGTCACCCGGGCCGTTGGACAGGAACACGCCGTCCGGCTTCAGCGCCAGCACTTCGGCGGCCGGGGTCTGCGCCGGCACCACGGTCACTTCGCAGCCGCGCTCGGCCAGCATGCGCAGGATGTTGGTCTTCACGCCGAAATCGTAGGCCACGACCTTGAACTTCGCCGGCACGCTGACAAAGGCATTGGCATCCAGGTCCAGCTGGCCCTCGGTCCAGGTGTAGGTCTTCTCGGTAGTGACGACCTTGGCCAGATCCATGCCCTTCAGCCCCGGGAACTTGCGGGCGGCTTCCAGTGCCTTTTCCACGTCGATGTCACCGGCCATCAGCGCACCGTTCTGCGCGCCCTTCTCGCGCAGGATGCGGGTCAGCTTGCGGGTGTCGATGCCAGCGATGGCGACCACGCCACGCTGGATCAGCCAGTCCTGCAGCGACACCTGGCTGCGCCAGTTGCTGGGACGGCGCGGAACGTCGCGCACGATGAGGCCGGCCGACCACACCTTGGACGCTTCATTGTCCTGGTCGGTCATGCCGGTGTTACCGATATGCGGATAGGTCAGCGTGACCATCTGCCGGGCGTAGGACGGGTCGGTCAGCACTTCCTGGTAGCCGGTCATGGCGGTGTTGAACACCACCTCACCGACGGACAGGCCGGGCGCGCCTACGGATTCGCCCTCGAATACGGTGCCGTCTTCGAGGACGAGGATTGCGGCTTGGGTCACGGGAATCTCACTTTGGCTACCGAGGGGGCTGCCGAAGTCACGCCTGCGCTTCACGGAAATCCGGTTGCAAAAAAGCGCGGACGTACGGTCTGGGACCGGTCCGGCTTTCGTGATTCGGCGAGTGCGAATTGTAGCGCTGCCGGGGCGCTCGCGCCAGCGGTTATCGCGCATTGTGAACAGGCGATTGCGCATTCATTTCAATCCGGCGGCGTATGCGGGCCGGAGGCGGGGTCGGATCCTTTCCCGGATGGGAAAGGCTCTGACCCCAGGCGCCCTCGGATGGGGTCAGAGCCCTTTCCGCTGGAAAGGGATCCGACCCCAGGAATCAGCCCGCCTTACTGCAGCAGGTCCCGCACCCGATAGCTGCCCGGGGCCCGGCCCTGCAGCTGGCGGGCGGCGAACAGGGCGCCGCGGGCGAAGATGTCGCGGTTGGTGGCCCGGTGCACCAGCTCGATGCGCTCGCCCGGGCCGGTGAACTGCACCAGATGCTCGCCGACAATGTCGCCGGCACGCAGGCTGGCGTAATGCGGCTTCGCCCCGCCCCGCTGCGCGGCCGCGCCCAGGGTCAGCGCGGTGCCCGACGGCGCGTCCTTCTTCTGCGTGTGGTGCGATTCGACGATGTCACAGTCCCAGCCGGCCAGCGCCTGCGCCGCACGCTCGACCAGCTCGTCCAGCACCGCCACGCCCAGGCTGAAATTCGACGCCCAGACCAACGGGATGGACGCCGCCGCTGCCTCCAGCGCTTGCCGCTGCGTGCTGGAGATGCCGGTGGTGCCCGACACCAGGCCCGCGCCCCGTTCCACGCACAGCGCCAGCATCGGGTCGAAGCCCTCTGGCAGGCTGAAGTCGATCGCCACGTCGAACACCGGCGCACCGGGCAGCTCGCTGGCCGCGAAGAACGGCACGCCGTCGACCACGCGCTGGGCCGGCGCACGGCCGGTCACTGCAGCCACGATCTGCAGGGTATCGGGATGTTCGGCGGCCAGCCGCAGCAGGGCCTGGCCCATGCGCCCGGAGGCACCGTGAATGAGCAATCGCAGGGGAGTCTGGTTCATGCCTGCAGGCTAGCGGCAGCACGCCTGCTCCGGCAAGCGCCATCACTGCTACGCTGCATGCCCTTTCATGCAATGGATGGCAGCCCCCTCATGCAGATCAGCGAACAGCTGGTGCTGGTCACCGGTGCCGGCCGCGGCCTTGGCCAGCACATCGCCCGCGCGTTCGCGGCGCAGGGCGCGCGCGTCATCGTCAACTATCACCGCAGCGAAGGCGCCGCACGTGCGCTGGCCGCCGAGCTGGGCGGACAGGCGATCGCGCTGCCGGCCGACGTCACCGACCGCGGCCAGGTCGATGCGATGCTGCAGCAGGCGCTGGGGCACTTCGGCCAGGGCGTCACCACGGTGGTCAACAACGCACTCGCTGCGTTCTCGTTCAATGGCGATGCCCGCGACGCCGCCGCCGATATCGGCTGGCCGGCGTTCCAGGCGCAGTTCGAGGGCAGCGTGCGTGGCGCGCTGAACACCGTGCAGGCCGCCCTGCCCGGCATGCAGGCCCGTCGCTTCGGCCGGGTCATCAACATCGGCACCAACCTGTTCCAGAACCCGGTCGTGCCCTACCACGACTACACCGCCGCCAAGGCCGCGCTGCTGTCGCTGACCCGCACCCTGGCCGGCGACCTCGGCCCGCATGGCATCACCGTGAACATGCTGTCCGGTGGCCTGCTGCGCACTACCGATGCCAGCGCCGCCACGCCCGAAGCGGTGTTCGACTACATCGCCGCAAACACGCCACTGCGCAGCGTCACCACCCCGGCCGAGTTCGCCGATGCCGCGCTGTTCTTCGCCAGCCCCTGGTCACGCGCGGTGACCGGGCAGAACCTGGTGGTCGATGGCGGTCTGGTGCGGGACTGAGCCAATGCGCATTTCCGAGGTCAGCCGCCTGACCGGGGCCAGCGCCAAGGCCATCCGCCTGTACGAGGCGCGCGGACTGCTGCCACCGGTGCCACGACTGAACCGCTATCGCGACTACAGCGAACAGGATGTGGCCTGGGTGCAATTGATCCGCCAGGCGTTGGCGCTGGGCATCACCCTGGCCGCAGTATCCCGCCTGCAGGGCCGCGACGGACGGCTCGACTGGCCGGCGGTGCTGGCCTTGCTGGAACAGCAGCGCTGCCGCATTGCCAGCGAGCGGGCACGGCTGGCGCAGGTCGAGCTCCACCTGCAGCAGGTCAGCGACGAACTGCGGCAGTGGCTGCACTCCGGCAATGGTGACTGCACCCTGCAACCCAGCGGCTGCACCACTGGCGTTTGACTCTGCCCCTGGGGCATAGCCCAACCTCGCGCACATTCCATTGCCCGAGGTTGCCGTGTCCCGTTCCATCCTGATCCTGCTTGGCCATCCCGACCGCGACAGCCTGTGCGGCGCCCTCGCCCAGCGCTACGCCACGGCTGCCGAGAATGCCGGCCATCGGGTGCGCCTGATCGCATTGGGTGACCTCGAGTTCGATCCGGTGCTGCGCCATGGCTACCGCCAGATCCAGCCACTGGAAGCCGGCCTGCAGGACGCGGCGGATGCGATCGAGGCCTGCGATCATCTGGTGCTGGTCTATCCCACCTGGTGGGGTGCGATGCCGGCGCTGCTGAAGGGCTTCTTCGATCGCGTGCTGCTGCCGGGGTACGCTTTCCGCTACCGGCGCGATTCGGTGTGGTGGGACCGGTTGCTGGCTGGCCGCAGCGCGCGGGTGATCACCACGCTGGATACGCCGCCCTGGTATTACCGCTGGATCTACCGCGACCCGGGCATCACCCAGATCCGCGCCACCATCCTGGAATTCTGCGGCATCCGCCCGGTGCGGGTCAGCCGACTCGGTGCGGTACGCAGCAGCAGCCCGGCGCAGCGGGAACGATGGCTGGCGTTGGCAGCAGAGCTGGGTTCACGCGCCAGGTAGATCCACGCCATGCGTGGATGAAATACGGGCCACGTTCCAGTGTCGCGTTTGCCAATTGACCGCCAGGCACTGCGCCTCAAGGCTGTGGGCCCCGCTTCCGGCCCAGGCAAAGCCCATGAAATCCTCGACCGTCTTCAGCAAGTGCGCCCGGAAGACCGGCTTTGCCGGCACGTCGACGACCCGCTACCGCTTGCTGGATGCCGCCCTGCTTGTCGTGAATCACCAACGCGCCAGCGAAAGCCGGGGTTTCTATGTGAATGCCGGGCTCTACTTTCCAGAGCTGCTCGAGTACCCCCTCGCGCCTGACGATCTTGAAACGGCTTTCAGGTACCGCTCCAGCATCCCCACGCCCCATGTCGACTGGCGGATCGAAGAAACGCCGGGCCTGCGCCGGGCGTTCATCCAGCAGGACCTTGACGACCTGTTGGAGGCCGGAAACCGTGACGGACTGAAAGGCCTGCTGCTTGATGCCCTGGCCGACGTGGCGGGCTTCGCGGCAGCCCATGGAAACCGCGAATCGGTGCGGCGACTGAATCAGGACGGAAACTTCCGCGCGCTCATCCGCAGAGAGGTCTAGTAGATCCACGCCATGCGTGGATGCGGGAGCGTGCGAACCAAGGTTCGCACCTACCAAGGCAGAGTCAGTGCTGTTTGGGCGGCGTCGGTCCGCAGCTGTCGCAACCGCCACAGGCACCACCGCCGCCCGTGGCCGGCGGCGCGATTTTCCGCCCCAGCGCCTGCGCCCAGGCCGCGCGGCCCGGCTTCAGCAGGGCCAGCGCCAACGCCCCGCGCAGCTTGCGCACCGTGCCGGGGAACTGCTTCTTCAGCACCACCCAGGCACTGACCAGCACGGCCACCGCGATGATCAGGTACTGCAGCAGCAGGCCGGTATCCATCAGCCGCCTCCCAGCGCCCTGGTCACCTGGTAGGTGATCAGCGCCGCCACGTAGGCCGCAGCAAACAGGTAGAACGCCGAGAAGGCCATCGTCTTCCACGAATTGGTCTCGCGCTTGATGGTGGCCAGCGTCGAGATGCACATCGGGGCGTAGATGTACCAGACCAGCAGCGACAGCGCGGTGGCCAGCGACCAGCCGTCGCTGATCAGCGGGGTTAGCGCCTGGCTGGCGGCATCGTCATCGGCCGCCGACAGCGCGTACACGGTCGCCAGCGAGGACACCGCCACTTCGCGCGCAGCCAGGCCCGGAATCAGCGCGATGCAGATCTGCCAGTTGAAGCCCAGCGGCGCGAAGAACACCGCCATCGCATGGCCGATCTGGCCGGCGTAGCTGTAGTCGATCGCCGGCATCGTGGCGCCAGCCGGAGCGGCCGGGAACGACAGCAGCACCCACAGCAGGATGGTCAGCGCCAGGATGATGCCGCCGACGCGCTTGAGGAAGATCATGCCGCGCTCGTACAGGCCGACCGTCAGGTCACGCACATGCGGCAGCCGGTACGACGGCAGCTCCAGCATCAACGGATGCTCGCTCTTGTCGCGGCGCCACTTCTTCATGATCCACGACATCGCCAGCGCGCTGAGGATGCCGGCCGCGTACAGGCCGAACAGCACCAGGCCCTGCTGGTTGAACACGCCCCACACCGTCTTCTGCGGAATGAACGCACCGATCAGCAGCGCGTACACCGGCAGGCGTGCGGAACAGGTCATCAGCGGCGCCACCAGGATCGTGGCAAGGCGGTCACGCGGGTCCTGGATGCTGCGCGTGGACATGATGCCCGGCACCGCGCAGGCGAAGCTGGACAGCAGCGGGATGAACGAACGGCCGGACAGGCCGGCGGCCGCCATCATGCGGTCGAGCAGGAATGCCGCACGCGGCAGGTAGCCGGATTCCTCCAACACCAGGATGAAGAAGAACAGGATCAGGATCTGCGGCAGGAACACCACCACGCCACCGACGCCGGCGATGATGCCGTCGGTCAGCAGGCTGGCCAGCGGGCCTTCCGGCAGCACGCTGCCGACGAAGGCGCCGAGCCAGGCGAAACCGGCCTCGATGGCGTCCATCAGCGGCGTCGCCCAGGCGTACACCGCCTGGAAGATCAGGAACATCACCACCGCCAGGCTGATCAGGCCGAACACCGGGTGCAGCAGCCAGCGGTCCAGCGCGTCGTCGATCTTCGCGGTCCGCGCCGGCATCCGCACGGCCACCGACAGGATCTGGCGCACCTTGGCGTGGTAATCGATGCCACCTTCCGGGCCCGGCACCGGCGCATCCAGGTGCGGCACCATGGCATCCAAGCGCTCGACCAGCGCCTTGGCACCCTGCTTGCGCACCGCCACGGTCTCCACCACCGGCACGCCCAGCTCGCGCTCCAGCGCCGCCACGTCCACCTGGATGCCGCGGCGCTGGGCCGCATCGACCATGTTCAGGGCCACCACCATCGGCTTGCCCAGTTCGCGCAGTTCCAGCGCGAAACGCAGGTGCAGGCGCAGGTTGGTGGCATCGATCACGCACAGCAGCACGTCCGGCGCGGCTTCGCCCGGGTAGAAGCCCCGGCACAGGTCGCGGGTGATCGCCTCGTCCAGGCTGGCCGGCTGCAGGCTGTAGGCGCCCGGCAGGTCAAGCACGGCGAATTCACGGCCGGACGGCGCGCGCAGGCGGCCTTCCTTGCGCTCGACGGTGACGCCGGTGTAGTTGGCGACCTTCTGGCGGCTGCCGGTCAGCTGGTTGAACAGCGCGGTCTTGCCACTGTTGGGGTTACCGACCAGCGCGATGCGCAGGGGGGCGGTGGCGGTGGTAGCGGTCATGCACGTCGTTCCTGGCTGGCGGCGTCGACCACGACGCGCTTGGCTTCACTGATCCGCAGCGCGAACCGGGTGAACCCGACCTGCACCAGCAGCGGTTCGCCCCCCACCGGGCCCTTGGCCACCAGGCGCACCTCCTCGCCCTTCACGAAACCCAGCTCGCGCAGGCGACGGGCAATGGCATCGTTGGCATGCAGGTCCTGCACGGACTCGACCACGGCCGAGGTGTGCAGCGGCAGTTCGGACAGCGTCATCTAGCGTGTTCTCTGCTGGATGTAAATGGTTCTCGATTCTAACATTCCCGCGTCGCGTCATGGCCCATGACCAATGGCCCGCTATGATCCATACAGGTATGGAGTGACCCTGGAATCCCATGAACGATGCTTTGCAGATCGAGCGCAGCGGCGCCACCCTCACTCTCTGGCTGAACCGGCCGGAGCTGCACAACGCCTTTGACGCCAGCCTGATCGCCCGGCTGACCGCCGCACTGGAAGCCGCCGGCCGCGACGATTCGGTCCGGGCCGTGGTGGTCGCCGGCCACGGCGCCTCCTTCTCGGCCGGTGCCGACATGCAGTGGATGCGCGGCATGGCCGCCGCCAGCGAGGCCGACAACCGCGAGGACTCGCTGGCCCTGGCGCGGCTGATGCGCACCCTGGACGAGCTGCCCAAGCCGACCCTGGCCCGGGTCCACGGCGCGGCCTTCGGTGGCGGCGTCGGCCTGGTCGCCTGCTGCGACATCGCCATCGCCAGCACCTCGGCCCGCTTCGGCCTGACCGAAAGCCGCCTCGGCCTGCTGCCGGCGGTGATCTCGCCCTACGTGATCGAGGCCATCGGCCCGCGCCAGGCGCGGCGCTGGTTCGCCACCGGCGAGCACTTCGACGCCGATACCGCACTGCGCATCGGCCTGGTCCACCAGCTGGTCGAGCCCGAGCGCCTGGACGAGGCGCTGGAGCGGCAGCTGGCCCTGCTCGACAAGGCCGGCCCGATCGCCTCGTCCACCGCCAAGCAGCTGGTCCGGCAGGTCCGCGACAGCCATGACCGCGACGCGCTGGATCGGGATAATGCCGCCCTGATCGCGCGCCTGCGGGTGTCCGCCGAGGGCCAGGAAGGCCTGGGCGCCTTCCTCGACAAGCGCGCGCCCCACTGGGTCACGGAAGCCTGAACATGCTCGATCATCTTGGTTTGACCAGCGCCGACCTGGCGCGCAGCAAGACCTTCTTCCTGCAGGCACTGGCGCCGCTGCAGATCGGCGTGATGATGGAAGTGACCGCCGAACAGACCGGCGCGCACGACCACATCGGCTTCGGCAGCGACGGCAAGCCGTTCTTCTGGCTCGGCAATGGCGGCACCGCCAGCCACGGCGTGCACGTGGCCTTCGCCTGCACCAGCCGCGACCAGGTGGACGCCTTCCATGCCGCCGCCCTCGCCGCCGGCGGCCGCGACAACGGCGCGCCGGGCCTGCGCCCGTGGTACCACCCCGACTACTACGGCGCCTTCGTGCTCGACCCGGACGGCAACAACATCGAGGCGGTCTGCCATCGCCCCGTCAGCGAGGTGGCCGCATGAGCGACTACGTCCGCATCGTCGAGGTCGGCCCGCGTGACGGCCTGCAGAACGAAAAGCAGTCGGTGGCCACCGCCGACAAGATCGAACTGATCAACCGCCTGTCGGCCACCGGCCTGCGCAGCATCGAGGCGACCAGCTTCGTCAGCCCGAAGTGGATCCCGCAGTTGGCCGACGCCGCCGAGGTCTACGCCGGCATCCAGCGCCGGCCCGGCATCCACTACCCGGTGCTGGTACCGAACGAACAGGGCTACGACCGCGCCCGTGCGGTGGGCGTGGAGGAAGTGGCGGTGTTCACCGCCGCCTCCGAGGCATTCAACCGTACCAACACCAATGCCGGCATCGACGAATCGCTGGCCCGGTTCGAGCCGATCCTGCGCCGCGCCGCCGCCGATGGCGTGCGCGTGCGCGGCTACGTCTCCACCGTGCTCGGCTGCCCCTACCAGGGCGAGGTGCCACTGGCCGACGTGGTGCGGGTGGCGCGTGCCCTGCACCAGATGGGCTGTTACGAAATCTCGCTGGGCGACACCATCGGCGTCGGCACCCCGCGCAAGGCACGGGCGATGCTGCAGGCGGTTGCCGCCGAGATTCCGATGGCGGCACTGGCCGTGCACTTCCACGACACCTACGGCCAGGCCATCGCCAACATCGCCACCTGCCTGGAAGAAGGCGTGCGCGTGGTCGACAGCGCGGTGTCCGGCGCCGGTGGCTGCCCGTATGCCAAGGGCGCCAGCGGCAACGTCGCCAGCGAGGATGTGGTCTACCTGCTGCAGGGCCTGGGCCTGGACAGCGGCGTGGACCTGCCGGCACTGGCCGAGACCGGCCGCTGGCTGGCCGGCCTGCTCGGCCGCGCCACCGCCAGCCGCACCGGGCAGGCGCTGGCCGCCGCCGGCTGACCGTTGCGCTGCGCCGCCCCGTAAAGGCGGCGCAGTGCACAACAGCGGCGGTCGCGGCTTCCGTTAGAATCGGCGGTTCTCGAACCTGCAGGACCGTTCAATGCAGCTGTCTTCCGTACGTGCCGTGATCACTGGCGGCGTTTCCGGCCTCGGCCTGGCCGTGGCCCAGCACCTCGTCGCCCAGGGCGGCAAGGTGGCCCTGTTCGACCTCAACGACGACAAGGGCGCCTGCGCCGTTGCCGGGCTGGGTACCGACAAGGCCCGCTATTTCAACGTCAACGTCAGCGATGAAGCGGCCGTCTCGGCAGCCATCGACCAGGCCCACGATTTCCTCGGCGGCCTGAACGTGGCGATGAACTGCGCCGGCATCCTCGGCGCCGGCCGCGTGCTGGGCAAGGAAGGCCCGATGCCGCTGGCCGGCTTCCAGGGCACGGTGATGGTCAACCTGGTCGGCAGCTTCAACGTGGCCAAGGCCGCGGCCAACCGCATGCAGCACAACGAAGCCGGCACCGATGGCGAGCGCGGCGTGATCATCAACACCGCCAGCATCGCCGCCTATGAAGGCCAGATCGGCCAGGCCGCCTATGCAGCCAGCAAGGGCGGCGTGGTGTCGATGACGCTGCCGATGGCGCGCGAACTGTCGCGCTTCGGCATCCGCGTCAACACCATCGCCCCGGGCGTGTTCTGGACGCCGATGGTGGATGGCATGCCCGAGGCGGTGCAGCAGTCGCTGGCCGCGTCGATCCCGTTCCCGTCGCGCCTGGGCAAGCCGGAAGACTTCGCCAGCCTGGTCGGCTTCATCCTCGGCAACACCTACCTCAACGGCGAGACCATCCGCCTGGACGGCGCTACCCGCCTCGCTCCGAAGTGATTCCCCCCGGGCGCCGGGACGGCGCCCTCCCCCAACGACCTAGATCACCATGAAAGCCAACGACATCAAGAAGGGCAACGTCGTCGAGTACAACAACGGCGTGTACCAGATCCGCGACATCGAGCGCAGCTCGCCGCAGGGTCGCGGCGGCAACGTCCGCTTCCGCTTCATCATGTACAGCGTGCCGGGCGGCAACAAGCTCGATGCCAGCTTCGATGCCGACGACAACCTGGTCGAGGTCGAACTGCTGCGCCGCCAGTCCACCTATTCGTACAAGGATGGCGATGCGTTCGTGTTCCTCGATGACGAGGACTACACCCCGTACACCCTGGACGCGGACGTGATCGGCGACGACGCCGGCTACATCACCGACGGCCTGACCGGCATCTACGTGCAGGTGATCGACGAGCAGCCGGTGGCGATCCAGCTGCCGGCCTCGGTGGTGCTGGAAGTGATCGAAACCCCGCCGGAACTGAAGGGCGGCACCGCCACCAAGCGCCCGAAGCCGGCCAAGCTCAACACCGGCATCGAGATCATGGTGCCGGAGTACATCGTCAACGGCGAACGCGTGCTGGTGAACACCGCCACCGGCGAATTCGCTGGCCGTGCCGACTAAGCGCCTTGCGCTGATCGGCTGCCTGTCCCTGCTTGCGGCGTGCTCGCCGCAGGCAGCGGACAACGCTGCCGACGCCACGCCGAAGGCCACTCCGGCCGTGACGGCCGCACCTGCGGTGGAGGCACCGGCCGCCGTCGAGGCCACCGCCAAAGCGGAGCCCGCTACCGACCTGACCTCAGGCGATGAAGAGCTGGACAAGGCACGTGCGGCTGCCGGTTGCCCGGTCCCAGGCGATGTGTACGACGCCGATGACGTGCGCATCTACTGCGCGATGCCGGCCGACGTGCAGGCCTTCCTCGCGCGCGAGAACACCTGCCAGCATTTCGCCGGCGAAGAGCCGTACGACGACGAGCGTCGCCGCGAACTGGAAGAGGCCAGCGTGAAGTACTGCGAGGGCCGCGAGAAGATCTTCACCGATCTGGTCGCGCGTCATCGCGGTGACTGCGCTGTCCGCGCAGCGCTGATCGGAATCAACACACGCTATGACCTGGACTTCGATCTCGACCTGAAGCCCTGCGGGGGCTGACCCCTCGATGATGTAGAGCCGAGCGTGGGCTCGGCTCTACAGATGGCTTACGGCTGCTTCGCGCCGAAATTGCCACAACCGTGGTACTGGCGGGTGCCGATGGTCAGGTTCACCTTGGCATCGAATGCCTCGCCACTCATGTCGTCCTGGCAGGTGGTGCGCTGGAAGCTGAGCTTGACGTCGGTGCCATCAGACGCCTTGCCGCTCCAGCCGTCAGCGCCTTCGGTGGGTTTGGCCACATCGAAGCGACGCTCGCCATAATCGACTTCCACCTGCAGGCCCGGCGCATCGCCATCAACGACTGCAAGCCAGCCGGGTTCATTGCCGGTGGCACGGAACGCGGCATTGCCGGCGCTGCCATCGCCTTCGGTGGCTTCGACCGCATGGCACTCGCGATCGGCTTCGCCCTTCAGGCTCAACAGGCCGTCATCGCTGCCCTTGGTCCAGAAGCTGTTGCCCTTGCCATCGCCGTACTTGGCACCCGACGCCGCACGCTCGGAGGTCATGGCGAAGGTGCGTTCGCCAATCACCACCGTGGCCGCATCCTCGCCGTTGAAGGTCGCGCGCACGCTCAGATCACCACACTGGTAAGTGGTCTCGCTGCCGGTACCGGCGCCGGCGGCCGGTTCGGGCGCGGCCGGCGGCGCGGCATCATTGCCGCTCGCGGCGGGCGGCTGTGCCGGCTGGCACGCGGCCAGCACGAACCCGAGGGAGGCTGCCAAAAGACTGGGAACTACACGCATGGCTCGACTCCTTGTCGACACTACAGGGATCTTCGACCCTACCACCTGCCGGTGAGCGCGGCCTGAAAGCGGCCTGAGCGCGCTCATGCGGCCAGCACCGCCATCGACAACAGCTGCGCACCGCTGCCGCCGGAACTGCAGGTCCAGACCCGCAGCAGGCGCAGCTTCAGCTCATGCTCCCGGCCCTGCCGGCACACCGCCAAGCGCACATCGCTGGACAGCAGCGCCAGACGGCCACACAGCAGCGTTTCCGCCGCGCGCAGCTGCAGGCTGCGCACCTGCAGGCTGCCGGCCAGCCAGTCACCCAGCCACGGCAGGTCGAGCATGCGCCCGCCCTGCCCGTCCATCATGAACAAGGCTGGCGATACCAGCGCGGTCAGCGCATCGTGATCATTCTCCAGCAACGCCGTGCACAGGCGCTGCTCCAGCGCCAGCAACTGCCGCTCGTGCAGATCTTCAACGATGTCCCGTTCCATCCACGGTTCCTTCCGGCATCGGCCGGCGCCTGCGCAGGCGCTGCGCGATCCACTGCCGCGCGCCCTGCACCACTACATAGAAGACCGGCACGAAGAACACCGCCAGCACGGTCGCACTGACCATGCCGCCGAACACGCCGGTTCCGATCGCCTGTTGTGTTTCCTTCGACGCACCCTGCGCCAGCATCAGCGGCACCACCCCCAGCGCGAACGCCAGTGAGGTCATCACGATCGGCCGCAGGCGCAGGCGCGCCGCCTCCAGTGCCGCCTCGACCAGTCCGCGCCCCTGCTGCTGCAGCTGCCGCGCGAACTCGACGATGAGGATCGCGTTCTTGGCCGACAGCCCGATCACGGTGATCATGCCGACCTTGAAGAACACGTCGTTGGGCATGCCGCGCAACAACACGGCGGCGACCGCGCCGAGCAGGCCCAACGGCACCACCAGCATCACCGCCAGCGGAATCGACCAGCTCTCGTACAGCGCCGCCAGCACCAGGAACACCACCAGCATCGACAACAGCAGCAGCCACGGCGCCTGCGCCCCCGACTCACGCTCCTGCAGCGACTGGCTGGTCCACTGCAGGGCGAAGCCGGACGGCAGCTTTTCGGCCAGCCGTTCCATCTCCGCCATGGCCTGGCCGGTCGACACGCTGGAGGCCGGGGCGCCGGACAGGTTCAGCGCCGGGAAGCCGAGATAGCGCTGCAGCTGCAGCGGCGCCTCGGTCCAGTGCGGGGTCACCAGTTCGGACAGCGCCACCATGCCGCCCTCGCTGTTGCGCACATAAAGCTTCAGCACATCCTCCAGTTCCATGCGATGCGGCGCATCGGCCTGCAGGATCACCTGCTGCAACCGGCCCTTGTTGGGGAAATCATTGACGTACTGCGAGCCCATTGCCGCCGACAGCGTGCTGCTGATGTGTTCGAAGCCCACGCCCATCGCCTCGGCCTTGGCCCGGTCGATGTCCAGCCGCACGCTGGTGCCGGCCGGCAGGCCATCGGCATGCACCTCCGACAGCAGCGGGCTGGCCTCGGCCAGCTTCAGCAGCTGCTGCAGGGCCGCGCGCAGTTCGGCCTGGCTCTGCCCGGTGCGCGCCTGCAGGGCGAGCGAGAAGCCGGACGAACGGCCCAGGCTGTCGATCGCCGGGGGCATCACACTCATCACTTCGCCCTCGGCAATCGCGGCCATCGCCTTCTGCGCAGCCTCCACCTCGCCGGCCGCGGTGGCGCCTGCGCGCTCGCCCCAGTCCTTGAGCATGGTGTAGGTCAGCGCCGCGCTCGGGCCGGAACCGGAGAAGCTGTAGCCGAGGATCGACTGGTTGGAGCCGATGCCCGGGCGCGACGCCACATGCCGCTCGTAGGCTTCGACCACCGCCAGCGTGCGTTCGGCAGTGGCTTCTGCCGGCAGCTGGATCGAGGTCATGAAATAGCCCTGGTCCTCTTCCGGCAGGAATGCGCCCGGCAACCAGTGCAGGCCCAGCAGCAGCGCCGCCACCAGTGCGGCGAAGACTCCCATCACCCGCCCGCTCCGTTGCAGCACCGAGGCCACGCCACGCTGGTAGCGCCCGGTCATCTTCTCGAAGCCACGATTGAAGGCACCGAACAGCCCGCCACGACCATGGTGGCCATGGGTGTTCGGGCGCAGCAGGGTCGCGCACAGCGCCGGCGTCAGGCTCAACGCCAGCAGCGCCGAGAACAGGATCGACACCGCCATCGCCACGGTGAACTGGCGGTAGATCGCGCCCACCGAGCCGCTGGCCAGGGCCATTGGAATGAACACCGCGGTCAGCACCAGGGTGATGCCGATCACCGCACCGGTCAGCTCGCGCATCGCCTTGATGGTCGCCTCGCGCGGCGGCAGGCCCTCCTCGGCCATGATCCGTTCCACGCCCTCGACCACCACGATCGCGTCGTCGACGATGATGCCGATCGCCAGCACCATGCCGAACATGGTCAGCACGTTGATCGAAAAGCCCAGCGCCAGCATCACCGCAAAGGTTCCGAGCAGCGCGATCGGTGCGACCAGCGCTGGAATCAGCGTGTAGCGCCAGTTCTGCAGGAACAGGTACATCACCGCGAACACCAGCAGCATCGCCTCCAGCAACGTCTGCACCACCTTCTGGATCGAGATCTTCACGAACGGTGCGGTGTCGAACGGGATGCTCGCCTCCACGCCGCGCGGCAACAGTGGCGCCAGTTCGGCCATGCGCTCACGGACCGCCGATGCGGTACGCACCGCATTCGCACCCGGGCGCAGCTGCACGCCGGCGGCGGTGGCCGGATGGCCGTCCTCGCGGGTGCCCCAGGCATAGCTCTGCGCGCCCAGTTCAACGCGGGCGACATCACCCAGCACCACCCGCGAACCGTCGGCCCCGGCACGCAACACGATCGCCGCGAACTGTTCCGGCGTGGACAACTGGCCGTCGGCGCTGAGCGGCACGGTGATGCGCTGGCCCGGAACACCCGGCGAATCACCGATGCGTCCGGGCGAGATCTCCAGGTTCTGCTGCTCGATGGCGGTCGCCACATCGCCCATGGTCAGGCCGTAGCCGGTCAACCGGGTCGGGTCCAGCCACACGCGCATCGCCTGCTCGGCACCAAACAACTGCACGCGGCCGACGCCATCGATGCGACGCAGCTCTTCGATGATGTTGCGCGCCATGAAATCGCCCAGCGCCGCCTCGCTGACGCTGGCATCCGGCGAACGCAGGCCAACCAGCATCAGGAAGCCGGAATCGGCGGCCTCCACGAACAGGCCGTTCTGGCGCACGCTGCGCGGCAGGCGCGGCTCGATCGCCTTGATCCGGTTCTGCACGTCCACCTGCGCCAGCTCCGGATTGGTGCCGGGCTTGAAGGTGGCGGTGATCGAGGCTTCGCCGGAGGTGTCCACCGACGACTCGAAGTACAGCAGGTGCTTGACGCTGGACAGCTCGCGCTCGATCAGGCCGACCACCGCATCATTCAACGTCTGTGGGCTGGCACCCGGGTAGCTGGCATAGATGCTGACGCTGGGCGGCGCGACCGCCGGATAGCGCTCCACGGCCAAGCGCGGAATCGCCAGCACGCCGGCCAGGATGATGAAGATCGCCAGCACCCAGGCGAACACCGGGCGATCGATGAAGAAACGTGCCATGTTGGATTTTCCTGGAGGGGCTGGCCCGGGAAAGGCTCAGCCCTTGCTGCCGGCCTGCACCGCACCGGCGCTGGCGACCGGCTTCTGCCAGTCGCGCGCATCGACCACCACGCCTTCCTGCAGGCGCTCCTGGCCCTCGACCACCACCTTCTCACCGGCCTTCAGGCCGGTGCGCACCAGCCACTGGCGATCAACACTGCCGTCCACCTCCAGCGTGCGGATCACCGCCTTGCCATCGGCACCGACCACCCAGGCATAGGCCTGGCCACCGGCGCTGCGCAGCACCGCCTGCTGCGGCACGGTCAACGCACTGGCCGGGGCACCCCGCGGTACCCTCGCGCGCACATACATGCCAGGCAGCAGCTGGCGCTGCGGGTTGTCGACCAGGATGCGCAGGATCACATCACCGGTACGTGCATCGACGTTGATGCCGGAGAACAGCAGCTGGCCACGCTCGGGCAGCGGCTTGCCGGCGGCACCGATGATCGTCACCGGCAGCTCGCCACCACCGGCGGCACTGCGCTGCAGCGACTCCAGCTGCGCCGCCGGCTGGCGCACATCCACGTAGACCTGGTCGATCTGCTGCACTACCGCCATCGGCTCGGCATCGGCCACGCCGACCAGCGCACCTTCGGTCACCAATGCCTGATCGATACGGCCGGCAATCGGTGCGCTGACCGTCGCATAGCGCAGGTCGAGCTGGCGACGGGACAGGATCGCGCGCGCTTCATTCACCGCCGCACGGGCTTGTTCGTACTCGGCACTCGCGTCGTCGCGATGCTGCTGGCTGACCGCCTGCGCGGCGGCCAGGGCGTGCAGGCGCTGCGATTGCACGCGGCTGCGGCCCAACGCCGCCTCGCTGCGCTGCAGTGCGGCCAGCGCCGAATCGACGTCGGCCCGGAACGCTGCCGGGTCAATCTGGAACAGGGCTTGGCCGGCACTGACTTCCGCCCCCTGGTCGAACAGGCGTCGCTGCACGATGCCGCCCACCTGTGCGCGGATCTGCGCGGTGCGCACCGCAGCGACGCGGCCGGGCAGTTCGTCGTCACGCTGCACTACCTGCGGGCCAACGCTGATCACGCTGACGCGCGGCGCCGCTTCGGGGGTGGCTTCGGGGGTGGAACAGGCCGTCACGGCCAGGGTGAGGGCCGCGATCAACGCGACCGGCGTCCTGAAGGTTCTCATTGCTGTGCACAATGCCGCGCAGGCGGCGGATAGGTTCTGAAGCGCGCAGTCTGCGTGGCGATGATGGGGTTTCGATGGAGGAACTGTGGAGATACGATGGAGGCAAGCACCTTATGGCCCCGCCCCTGCATGCATGCCTCCCCCGCCCTCGCCGCCCTCGTCCTGATCGTCGAGGATGAGGCCGAGATCGCCGACATTCTCTGCGCCTACCTGGAACGCGAAGGACTGCGCACGCTGCGCGCCGCCGATGGCCATAGCGCATTGGACCTGCACCGCAGCGCCCGCCCCGACCTGGTCCTGCTCGATGTGCAGCTGCCGCGCCTTGACGGCTGGAGCGTGCTGACCCAGCTGCGCCAGCGCGGCGAGACACCGGTGATCATGCTGACCGCACTGGACCAGGACCTGGACAAGCTGACCGCGCTGCGGATGGGCGCTGATGACTACGTGGTCAAGCCGTTCAACCCGGCCGAGGTCGCTGCGCGCGTGCGCGCCGTGCTGCGGCGTACGCTGCGCGCCTCACGCGTGGACGCGCCCACCGCGCTGCGCGTCGGCCCGTTGCTGATCGACTCAGCCACCCACGCCGTGCATGTGGAGGGCGAAGGCTACAGCCACGAAGTGCTGCTCACCCTCACCGAGTTCAAGCTGCTGCACTGCATGGCGCTGGCGCCGACCCGCATCTTCAGCCGCAGCGAACTGATGCACGAATGCCTGCCGGAAAGCGAAGCACTGGAGCGCACCGTCGACAGCCATGTCAGCAAGCTGCGCCGCAAGCTGGACGAAGTGGGCATGGTCAACGTCCCAGCCAGCGTGCGTGGCGTCGGCTACCGGTTGATGGCCGACCGCTGATGGCCCCCCTGCGCCGTTCCGGGCTGAGCCGCCACATCATTGTTTCGATGTCGCTGATGGTGATCGGCGTCATCGTGATGATGATCCTGTCATCGTGGCTGCTGTACGCGGTGCTGGTCGAGTTCTTCCCCGGCAGTGCCGAGGAGCCGGAAAGCTGGCTGCCGACCGGGCCGGAACTGGCATGGATGGTGGGCGTGATCCTGACCGGGCTGGCGCTGGCCATCGCCGCCTCGTTCCGCCTCGCCCACCGCATCCTGTCGCCGTTGAATTCGCTGGTGGACAGCGTGCGTGCGCTCGCGGGCGGCGACCTTGGTGCACGCGCCAGCGTCGAGGAAAATTCGCCCGGCGAAGTGGCGACCCTGGTCGAGGACTTCAATGCGATGGCGCGCCGCCTGCAGCACATGGAGAGCGAGCGCGCGATGTGGCACGCCGCCATCGCCCATGAGCTGCGCACGCCGGTGACGATCCTGCGCGGCCGCCTGCAGGGGCTGGCCGAGGGCGTGTTCCAGCCCGACGAATCCCAGTTCCGCAGCCTGCTGGCCCAAGTCGAAGGGCTGTCACGGCTGATCGAGGATCTGCGCGTGCTGAGCCTGTCCGACAATGCGCGGCTGGACGTGCGCCGCGCGCGCACCGACGTGGTGGCCGAGGTGCATTCGGTGATGACCCTGGTCGACCCGCAGTTCCGTGCCGCCGGCTTCGTGCTGGAGCTGGAAACCAGCCGCGAGGAACACAACGCGCACTGCGACCCGACCCGCCTGCGCCAGGCGTTGCTGGCGCTGCTGGAAAACGCGCGTCGCTACGCCAGCCCGGGCAAGGTACGGATCGCCGTGCACGACACGCCCGGCCACGTGCAGGTCTCGATCGAAGACGAGGGCCCGGGCATCGACCCGGAACTGCACACGGATATCTTCACCCCGTTCATGCGTGCCGATGGCTCGCGTTCGCGCCAGGGCGGCGGCAGCGGGCTCGGCCTGGCGGTGGTCAAGGCCATTGCCGATGCACACGGTGGCCGCGTCTACTGCATCCCGGGCAGCGCCGGCGGCAGCCGCTTCGTCATCGAACTGCCGCGCCAGTAGCCGTACCGGCTGCCTGCATGCGCAGGTGTGCACCGAGTGCGGCCAGATTGGCGTCGATCGCATCCATTTCCTCGCGCTGACGGATCGGCAGCTGCTGGCGCAGCTGCACGCGCAGTGCCTGCCACGCCGGGACCGCCTGCGCGCTGGCAGTGGCCACGGCCTCGGACAGCAGCGCCCGCTCGTCACCCAGCGGCAATCCATAGCCGCCGTCCTGCAGCAGCGTCCCCGGGCGCAGCCACTGCCCGCTCTGCTCCAGCAAGCCCCGCAGGCTGCGCGTTTCAGCGCTGTCCGGTGCGGCCAGCAGCTGCCGCTTGAGCACATCGCGTGCGCGCAGCTCGGCGCGCCGCTGCGCTGCCTGTTCCAGCAGCAACAGGCCGGCACTGGCACGCAGGTCACCCTGCAGCAGCCACGGTGCCCGCCGCTGCGCAGGCAGCTTCAACCAGCCGCGCACATCACGCGCGGGCAAGGCCAGCTGGGCCGCGGCCACTGCGAACAACTGCTGGTAGTGGTCGCGCGCCGAGGCGAAGTAGTAGCCCTGCGCCTGCGCTGCATTGCGGTCCGTCAGCACCCCCTCGTCGAGCACGCCCAGCCGCACCAGTCGCCGCTTCAAACCACGCGGGCTCAACTGGGCCAGCCCGGCCTCGCCCAGCCGCGGCACACCGGCCTGCAGCAGCTTGGCGGTTTCCACCGCGCAGTTGTTGCTGACGAAGTAATAGCGCCCGTCATAGCTCCAGTGCACCTGCGCGGTGCGCTCGAGCAGGCTGGCGATTTCGCCGCGGTCCAGCTGCAGCGGCAGCGACTGCAGCCCGCGCAGCTCGACCTTGGTGTACTCGTCCACCACCTGCTGCAGGGGCAGCACGAACAGCCGCGACGGATAGCCACCGGTCAGCCCGCGCCAGTTGGAAATCTGCACGTCACCCACGAAGGCGCGGAACGACAGCACGCGGTGGTACTCCAGGTCCAGGCGGCAGTCAGGCCCAGGTGCGCGGCCCGGTTTGCAGATCACCAGCCGCAGCATGCTGTGGCCCCAGCGACTCATCGGCTGCGCACTGCCTTCGGCGAACAGGTAGTCCACCGCGTAGACGCGCGCCGGGTCGAGCTGCAGCAGCGATGCAGCACCCTCCTCCGATTCGGCCTGCAGCAAGGGCAGCGTCGTGGAGCACTGCGGCTGTGGCAGCGACGGCGGTGTTCCGAAATGCGTCTGGTACCACTGCGCCAACGCCGGACGCCGGCAGGCGAACTCGCTGTCGAGCACGAAATGCTCGGCGTTCACGGCCAGGTACTCGGCCGGGTTCGTCAGCTCATAGACATCCGGGCTGCGGTCATGGAAATCGTTGCCGCCACGGCCGAGGTGCCAGGGCTTTCGCTGCCAGCCCGCGAGATCACGCCAACGCATGCTCTGCGACCA
The DNA here is from genome assembly GCF_003550055.1 of Stenotrophomonas sp. AG209. Classification (NCBI taxonomy): domain Bacteria; kingdom Pseudomonadati; phylum Pseudomonadota; class Gammaproteobacteria; order Lysobacterales; family Lysobacteraceae; genus Stenotrophomonas; species Stenotrophomonas sp. AG209. Next base: position 91,416 of record NZ_QXDB01000001.1, on the reverse strand, counting down.
GTTCGCACCACCACGGTCTGCAACGTGGGTCAGCTCGTGCACCAGCGCGCTGCGGCGCGCACGGCGGGCGCCGGGCATGCCGTCATCCAGCAGATCGCGGCGCAACGTGATGCGGCCGCCGAACGCGCGGCCGTGCACCTTGGCGGGAAGGTCATCACTCCAGTGCACCTGCACCTGAGCCGGCAAAGCGCGCAGCAGGCCCTCCGGCAGCAGTGACTGCACGTCGGCGAGGGTCTGGCTGGCGAGCTGCTGCTGTGCAGGATCGAGACCAGACGGGTCGAGCTGCAGGCGATCAGCTGCATGCGCGACGTGGGCGATCAGCAGTAGAGCCACGCCATGCGTGGCTGCGTTCCGTGCAGATGTCATGGCGTTGCCGGCCAGCGGCCGGCACTACCCGAAGGCGAGATCAACGCGCCAGCAGCGCGCGGGCCAGTTCCAGGTCGCTCTGCTGCTGTGCGGCGGCGCTCTGCTCACGCAGGTGGACCAGCGCGGCCTGCAGGCGGGCGCCACGGATCTGGCCATCGCTGGCAACGAATGCAGCCGCATCATCGCGCGCAGCCTGCACCACCTTGTCGTCACCCGAGCTGCTGCCCGAGGAACCGGAGGAGGCACCGGTCGCCGAACCGGCCGAGGTGCCAGCGAAGCTGGAAGCGAAGCCGGCCAGCGGCAGGGACAGCAGGGCAAGCAGCAGAAGCGGACGGGTCATCGGTTCGAAGCCGGTTGTGAGAATGCGTGGAGCGTAACGGGTACGTGAAGGATTTGCCCGGTTCAGGCGTCGAACAGCTTGCCGGGATTCAGCCGCGCTTGGGGATCGAACGCGCGTTTGACCGCCTTCATCAGCGCGATCTCGGCCGGGCCGCGGGTGCTGTCCAGGTAGCCCTTCTTGACCAGGCCGATGCCGTGCTCGGCCGAGATGCTGCCATCGAAGCGGGCCAGCACCTGTGCCAGCAGCTTGGTCACGTGTTCGCACTGCGCCACGAAATCGGCGTCGCTGGTGTCGTCCGGCTTGAGCACGTTGATGTGCAGGTTGCCATCGCCGATATGGCCGAACCAGACCACGTCGAAGTGCGGGTAGGCCTGCCCGATCAGCGCCTGGGTCTCGGCCAGGAACGCCGGCATCGCCGAGATCCGTACCGAGACGTCATTCTTGTAGGGCGTGTAGCGCGCCAGCGATTCGGTGATGCCTTCGCGCAGGCGCCACAGCTGGGCAGCCTGGGCATCGCTGGCGCTGATCACACCGTCGCTGACCCAGCCGTTGCCCATGCAGTCCTCGAAGGCCGCCATCGCCGCGGCTTCCTGTGCCTCGTCGTTGGCCGCGAATTCGGTGACCACGTAATACGGGTGCACCTCGTCGAACGGCGCCTGCGCACCGTGCGCCAGCACGTGTTCCAGCGCGCGGTCGGTGAAGAACTCGAAGGCCTGCAGCTGCAGGCGCGCGCGGAACGCGGCAAACACCTGCATCAGCACTTCGAAGCTGGGCAGTGCCAGCAGCATCACATTGCTGGCCGGCGGCGGATCGGTCAGCTTCACCGTCGCCTCGACGATCACGCCCAACGTGCCTTCCGAGCCGATCAGCAGCTGGCGGAAGTCATAGCCGCTGGAGTTCTTGATCAGGCCCTTGTTGAGTTCCAGCAGCTGGCCATCGGCCGTGACCACCTTCAGCCCGGCGATCCACTCGCGGGTGTTGCCGTAGCGGATCACGCGGATGCCACCGGCATTGGTAGCGATGTTGCCGCCGATCGTGCAGGACCCGCGCGCTGCGAAATCCACCGGGTAGATCAGGCCGTGGTCCAGCGCGGCGTTGTGCACAGCTTCCAGCGGCATGCCGGCCTGCACCACCAGGGTGCGATCGACCGCGTCGTAGGCCAGCGCCTTGTTCATCCGTTCCAGGCAGAGCACCAGCTCGCCGTTGGCAGCCACCGCGCCACCCGAGAGACCGGTGCGGCCACCGGACGGCACCACGGCCACGCCCTCGCCTGCGCTCCAGCGCATCACCGCCTGTACTTCCTCGACCGTGGCCGGCAGTGCGATCGCCAGCGGCGCCGGCGTCCAGCGCCGGGTCCAGTCGCGCCCGTAATGCTCCAGGTCGGCCGGGTCGGTCTTCAGCTTCAGGCCGGGACAGGCCTGCTGCAGCGAGGCAATGCGGGAATCGGTCATGACGGTCCAGCGCGGTGCGTGAAGAACGGGCAAGCGTGCCAGCGGCACGCGCCAGCGTCCAGCCCTGCGGCCGTGCAGCGTGCAGATAGCTACGGATGCAACCAATTGCGCACTGCACCATGGGCGGCACGATCTGGCATAGTGGTCAGCCCCTGTCCCACTGGCCGTGTTGTCCCATGTCGCCGAAGAAGACCTCGTTCCCGAAGCAGGATATCCGCGTGCTGTTGCTGGAGGGGGTCAGCCAGACCGCCGTGGAGGTGTTCAGCGCCGCCGGCTACAGCCAGATCGAAGCGCACACCAAGGCGCTGCCCGAGGACGAACTGAAGGCCCGCATCGCCGAGGCGCACATCGTCGGCATCCGTTCGCGCACCCAGCTCAGCGCCGAGGTGCTGGCCGAGGCCAAGCGCCTGATCGCGGTCGGCTGCTTCTGCATCGGCACCAACCAGGTCGACCTGGACGCGGCCGAACTGGCCGGCATCCCGGTGTTCAACGCGCCCTATTCCAACACCCGCAGCGTGGCCGAGCTGGTGATCGCCGAGGCGATCATGCTGACCCGCGGCATCCCGCAGAAGAACGCCGAATGCCATCGCGGCGGCTGGTCGAAGTCGGCCAGCGGCAGCCATGAAGTGCGCGGCAAGACGCTGGGCATCATCGGTTACGGCCACATCGGTACCCAGGTCGGCGTACTGGCCGAATCGCTGGGCATGCAGGTGATCTTCCACGACGTGGAAACCAAGCTGGCACTGGGCAATGCCCGTGCAGCGGCCAGCCTGGACGACCTGCTGGCACGCGCCGACATCGTCACCCTGCACGTGCCGGAGACCCCGTCCACGCAGTGGATGATCGGCAGCACCGAGCTGGCGAAGATGCGCAAGGGCGCGCACCTGATCAACGCCGCGCGCGGCACCGTGGTGGACATCGCCGCGCTGGATGCCGCGCTGGCCAGCGAACACCTGGGTGGCGCCGCGCTGGACGTGTTCCCGGTCGAGCCGAAGGGCAACGGCGATATCTTCGAATCGCCACTGACCCGCCATGACAACGTGATCCTGACCCCGCACGTCGGCGGCAGCACGCTGGAAGCGCAGGACAACATCGGCGTGGAAGTGGCGGCCAAGCTGGTGCGCTACAGCGACAACGGCAGCACCCTGTCGGCGGTCAATTTCCCGGAAGTGACGCTGCCCGAGCATGCCGACAGCCTGCGCCTGCTGCACATCCACCAGAACGTGCCGGGCGTGCTGTCCAAGGTCAACGAGATCTTCTCGCGCCACAACGTCAACATCGACGGCCAGTTCCTGCGCACCGACCCGAAGGTGGGTTACGTAGTGATCGACATCACCGCCAGCGAGGAACAGGCCGCCGCCGTGCGCGACGAGCTGGCCGCGATTCCGGGCACGCTGCGCACGCGCATCCTGTACTGAAAAAAGGGGACGGAGGGGATTAAGTCGTTTGCGGCACATGCGCCATGAACGACTTAATCCCCTCCGTCCCCTTTTACCTCAACGTGCCAGCCAGCGACGGGCCATGCGCTGCATGGACTCATCCGATTCCGGATCGGCCGCGACTTCGGTCACCGGCCGCCAGGCCAGGTCGAGTGACTCCTCGCTGAGCACGAAGGCTTCGCCACCCAGCGCCCGGATCACGAAACGCACGTCGTAGTGCCAGTGCCCCGGCACGTCCTTGCGCTCCGGAATCCAGTGCTTGTCCAGATCGAAGATGGCCGGGTCTTCCAGCACCAGGCCGCTCAGTCCCGATTCTTCCTCGGCCTCCTTCAGCGCCACCTGGGCCAAGTCACGGTCGCCGTCGGCGTGGCCGCCCAGCTGCAGCCAGCGCTGCAGCTTGCGGTGGTGGGTCAGCAGCAGGCGCTGGCCATCGGCGCTGACCAGCCAGCAGCTGGCGGTGAAGTGGCCGGCCAGCCGTTCACGCCGGAACGGATCTTCCGGATCGTCCAGCAATGTGCCGAATTCGGCAGCCAGTGCGTCGTGGGCAGGCTCACGGCGGGCGTAGTCCCGCAGCAGGTCGCGCAGGCGATCGTCAAGCACGGCAAGGGTTTCGGCGGTCTGGCGCATGAATGGGGGCGGTCTGGAAAAATACTGCTCATTATCGCCGTTCATTGTTGCGATTGCGCTTGTGCGTTGGCTTCAGCTTTGGCTAAGGTACAGCGGGCCGTTCGCGCGGCCTTCACCATTCCAGGGTTGCCGGCAACGTATCGGTGGCCCACCCAATCCGATCACTAGGAAGTACTGCATGCTGAAAGCTCTGTTGAGGGTCAAGCCGGTTGAACCGGCCGGGCACGTCGATGCTGGCGAACCCATCGAAGGCAGCCTGGACGGCGAAGCCACGTTGAAACGGACCCTCACGGCTAAACACCTCATCCTGCTTGGCGTGGGTGCGGTGATCGGCGCTGGTATCTTCGTGCTGACCGGCCAGGCCGCGGCCAACCACGCCGGCCCGGCGGTCATGCTGTCGTTCGTGATCGCCGGCTTCGCCTGCGCCCTGGCGGGCCTGTGCTATGCCGAGTTCGCGGCGATGATGCCGGTCTCCGGCAGCGCCTACTCCTACTCCTACGCCACCCTCGGCGAAGGCATGGCCTGGTTCATCGGCTGGTGCCTGGTGCTGGAATACCTGTTCGCCTCGGCTTCGGTCGCGGTGGGCTGGTCGGCGTACCTGATCAGCTTCATCACCACCACCCTGCACATGCCGTTCCCGGATGCCCTGAGCGCGGCCCCGATTGCCTGGACCGGCAGCGAGTTCATCGCCTCGGGCAAGCTGTTCAACCTGCCGGCAGTGCTGATCGTGGCGGCGGTATCCGGCCTGCTGTACGTGGGCGTGACCCAGTCGGCCTTCGTCAACGCGATCATCGTGGCGATCAAGGTCACCGTCATCTGCCTGTTCATCGGTATCGGCGCAGCCCACATCGACCCGGCCAACTGGCAGCCGTTCATCCCGGAAAACACCGGTGTGCCGGGTGAGTTCGGCTGGAGCGGCGTGTTCCGTGCGGCCACCATCGTGTTCTTCGCCTACATCGGTTTCGATGCGGTCTCCACCGCCGCCGGCGAAACCAAGGACCCGCAGCGCAACATGCCGATCGGCCTGCTCGGCTCGCTGGCCGTGTGCACCATCGTCTACATCATCGTCTGTGCGGTGCTGACCGGCATGATGCCGTACCACCTGCTGGGCACCGACAAGCCGGTGGCCACCGCGCTGGAACCCTACCCGACCCTGTCGTGGCTGAAGACCCTGGTCGAGATCGGCGCCATCGCCGGCCTGTCCTCGGTGGTGCTGGTGATGATGATGGGCCAGACCCGCATCGCCTACACCATCTCCCGCGACGGCCTGCTGCCGAAATTCTTCGGCAAGGTCCACGCCCGCTTCCGCACCCCGTACGTCGCCACCATCGTGGTCGGCGTGATCGCCGCCGCACTGGCCGGCCTGGTACCGCTGAACGTGCTGGGCGAACTGGTCTCGATGGGCACCCTGCTGGCCTTCGCCACGGTCTGCATCGGCGTTCTGGTGCTGCGCTATACCAAGCCGGACATCCACCGCCCGTTCCGCGTGCCGGCGGTGTGGATCATCTGCCCGCTCGGCGCGGCGACCTGCCTGTTCCTGTTCTGGCAGGCGTTCGTGGTGCACTGGCACCTGTTCGTCGGCTGGACGCTGCTTGGCCTGCTGATCTACCTGGGCTACGGCATCCGCAACAGCAAGCTGGCCAAGTCGCCCTGATCCGCCTACGGGCCGGCCTCGTGCCGGCCCGTCCGTTTTCCCTGCGCGCCCCTGACGGCGCGCTTCGACAAGACCACCACACATGTTCAAGCAACTGTGGGCCACCAAGCACCCGCATGCCGCCCATGAAGACGCCAACGGCCTGAGCCTGCGCCGCCACCTCGGCCCCTGGGGGCTGACTGCCCTGGGTATCGGCGCGGTGATCGGCGGCGGCATCTTCGTCATCACCGGCCAGGCCGCCGCCAACCACGCCGGCCCGGCGATCATGCTGTCCTTCGTGCTGGCCGCCATCTGCTGCGCCTTCTGCGCCCTGGCCTACGCCGAATTCGCCTCGATGGTGCCGGTTTCCGGCAGTGCCTACACCTACACCTACGCCACCTTCGGCGAGCTCTCGGCCTGGTTCATCGGCTGGATGCTGGTGCTCGAATACGGCGTCTCCGCCTCGGCGGTCGCGGTCAGCTGGACCGGCTACTTCCTCAGCCTGCTCAGCCAGTTCGACATCCATCTACCGGCGGCACTGGTCAGCGCACCACTCGACGCGCAGCTGCGTCCGACCGGCGCGATCGCCAACCTGCCGGCTGCTGCGCTCGTGCTGCTGCTGACCTGGCTGTGCTACGTCGGCATCAGCAAGTCCTCGGCGATGAACATGGCGATGGTCGTGCTCAAGACCGGCCTGATCGTGCTGGTCATCGTGGTCGGCTGGAAATACGTGGACACCAGCAACTGGACTCCGTTCATTCCGGCCAATGAAGGCCCGGGCAAGTACGGCATGGAAGGCGTGCTGCGTGGCGCGGCGATGGTGTTCTTCGCCTACATCGGTTTCGAGGTGGTGTCGGTGGCGGCGCAGGAATCGAAGAACCCGCAGCGCGACATGCCGTTCGGCATGATGCTGTCGCTGGTGATCTGCACCGTGCTGTACATCGCCATGGCCGCAGTGATGACCGGCCTGGTGCCGTTCCAGCTGCTGGGTACCGACGAGCCGGTGGTGACTGCCGTGGCTGCGCATCCGCAGCTGGGCTGGCTGCGCTGGGTGGTCGAGGTCGGCGCACTGGTCGGCCTGTCTTCGGTGGTGCTAGTGATGATCATCGGCCAGCCGCGCATCTTCATGATCATGGGGCGCGACGGCCTGCTGCCGCCGGTGTTCACCAAGATCCACCCGAAGTACCGCACCCCGCACATCAACACCGTGATCACCGGTATCGGCATCGCGCTGCTGGCGGCGCTGTTCCCGCTGGATATCCTCGGCGAGCTGACCTCGATGGGCACGCTGATCGCGTTCGCGGCAGTGTGCGCGGGCGTGCTGATCCTGCGCCGCACCCAGCCGGACCTGCCGCGTCCGTTCCGCATGCCGATGGCATGGCTGATCTGCAGCCTGGGCGTGCTGAGTTGCCTTGCCCTGCTGTCGGCGATGACGATGCACAACTGGATGCTGATGGGTGTCTGGACGTTCGTCGGATTCGTGATCTATTTCTGCTACGGGTTCAGGCACAGCCGCCTGCGGGTGAAGTAGGGTTTTTGCATTGCAGGGCCTGCGGCCCTGCACCCGCCTTTGAAGCCAGAGCAACGGCAATGGCAACAGCTGGGTTGAGGGTTTGGCGGGGCGGGTTGGGTTCGCGGGGGACGCCGTGAACCCGTCCCTGGGGGCTTGGCCGCGGCTTGCTCGCGTGCGCTGTCCTGCGCACACGGCAAGACCGGGGTTGGGCCTCCTGCCCAACCCGCCCGAGGCATGCCTCGGGCCCATGCCGCGGACACCCCCGCGCCCCCCCCCCACCTCCGACAGTCCGCTGGCGCGTCCGGTAGATCCACGCCATGCGTGGATGAAGCGTTCCCGGAAGCGAATGTTCCGGAATGAATGTTTCTGTAGAGCGGAGCCATGCTCCGCTCCGAGCAAGCACAGCGAAGCGACCCGCTTTTGCCTTTCCTTCTTCACTCCGTGGCTGGCCGTACGCCGGAACCTGTCAGAGGCGGGGCGGGTGGGCCGTGCAGGGGCGTTGGCGCCATGGATGGCGCTATCGAGCTTACATGGACGTACTTGCAGCGTCCCCTGCACGGCCCACCCGCCCCGCCCCGCCCATGAACCGCTCTACACGACCCGCCACGAGGGGCTCAGCCGTTGGCCGAATCCAGTAAAATCGCCGGTATGACCACCCCCACCTTCCCCTACGACACCGCGCGCCTGAGCGAACTGGCCCAGCTGCTGATCGACAACGTCCGCGAACTGGCCCATGCCGGCTGGACCCCGGCCACCAGCAGCAACTTCTCCCACCGCCTGGACGACCGCCACGCCGCGATCACCGTCTCCGGCAAGGACAAAGGCCGCCTGATCGAGGACGACATCATGGTGGTGGACTTCGACGGCCTGGCCGTCGGCCGCCCGCTGCGCCCGTCCGCCGAGACACTGCTGCACACCCAGCTGTATCGCCGCTTCCCGGAGATCGGCTGCGTGCTGCACACCCACTCGCCGGTGCAGACCGTCGCCTCGCGCCTGTACGCGCCGCAGGGTCACATCCGCCTGGAAGGCTACGAGCTGCTGAAGGCCTTCGCCGGCAACAGCACCCACGAGATGGCCATCGACGTGCCGGTGTTCGCCAACACACAGGACATGAACGTGCTTTCGAAGCAGGTCGATGACCTGCTCGACCGGCAGAACCTGTGGGGCTACCTGATCGACGGCCACGGCCTGTATGCCTGGGGCCGCGACATGGCCGAGGCACGCCGCCACCTGGAAGCGTTCGAGTTCCTGTTCCACTGCGAGCTGGAACTGCGCAAGCTGCGCGGCTGAACCCGCACGCAGGTGCAGATGCCGATCCGGAATCTGCACCTCGTGCCCACCCTGCTACCCTGTCTTCCCCCCGAGACGTTCAAGCTGCCGCCATGAGCCGACTGCGCATCTACGACGACACCCGCCCCGAATCGCCGCTGCTGGACACCCAGGACGGCGCGGTCATCGCTGCCGAGCTGCAGAAGATCGGCGTCACCTTCGAGCGCTGGCAGGCCACCGCACCGGTCGCGCCGGGCGCCAGCCAGGAGGAAGTGTTCGCCGCCTACCGCGCCGACATCGACCGCCTGGTTGCCGAGCGCGGCTTCAAGAGCGTGGACGTGGCCTCGATCGCCCCGGACAACCCGAACCGCGCCGAGCTGCGCAAGAAGTTCCTCGACGAACACTTCCACAAGGAAGACGAGGTGCGCTTCTTCGTCGCAGGTTCCGGCCTGTTCACCCTGCACGTGGGTGACAAGGTCTATGAGATCGAGTGCGTGAAGGACGACCTGATCGCCGTACCCGATGGCACCACCCACTGGTTCGACATGGGCGACGAGCCCAGCTTCGTGGCGATCCGCTTCTTCACCGAGCCGGATGGCTGGGTCGGTCACTTCACCGGCACCGACATCGCGCAGAAGTTCCCCCGTTACGTACCCACCCAGGCGTCCTGATCCATGCAGCCCCGCGTCATCCTGACCGACATCGAAGGCACCACCAGCAGCATCTCGTTCGTCAAGAACGTGCTGTTCCCTTATGCGCGCAAGGCGTTGCCCGCGTTCGTCGCCGAGCATGGCCAGCAGCCGGAGGTCCGCCGCTGGCTGGATGCCGTGGCTACCGAGATCGGTGGCGCCTGCCAGGACAGCTTGGTGGCCGAGACGCTGCAGGGCTGGATCGACCAGGACCGCAAGCACACCGCACTGAAGGCACTGCAGGGGCTGATCTGGGACGAAGGCTACCGCCGTGGCGACTACACCGCGCACTTCTACCCGGAAGTAGCGCCGGTACTGAGCGGCTGGCACGCCTCCGGCCTGCCGCTGTACGTGTATTCCTCCGGCTCGGTGCCGGCGCAGAAGCTGTTCTTCGGCTTCAGCGATGCCGGTGACCTCAGCCCGCTGGTGTCGGGCTGGTTCGATACCGAGATCGGTGGCAAGCGTGAGGCCGACAGCTACCGCCGCATCGTGCAGGCCATCGGCGTACCGGCCGGCGAGATCCTGTTCCTGTCGGATGTGGTGGAAGAACTGGATGCTGCCCGCGAAGCCGGCCTGCAGACCCGGCTGATCGATCGCCTGGACGACTACCCGCTGCCGCGCACCGGCCAGGCCGCCAACGGCCACGAGCGGGTCGAGAATTTCCAGCAGATCCAGCTGTAAGCAAGAAAAAGGGGACGGAGGGGATTAAGTCGTTTGTGGCACACATGGGCCACAAACGACTTAATCCCCTCCGTCCCCTTTTTTGCTCAACGGTCGTTGAGGGTCTTCACCTTCAGCGCTTCGCGCAGGGTAACCAGATCCACCGGGCCGCGCACCGCGATATCGCGGGTTTCGCCCGGCAGCAGGTCCAGCAGGTTGTCTTCGACCTGCACGTCCAGCGCACCGAAATCGATCCACGTCGCGCGCACATACGCCGCGCTTTCCAGCCGCAGGCGATAGTGGTCGCCCTCGATGCTCAGGGCAGCCTTCAGCGTCTGTCGCGGCAATACCTGGTCCTTCGCCTCGACGAAACCAACCACCTGGCGCGCACGGACCTTGCCATCCTGCAGCAGCTCGAACACCGCCATGGTGCGCTTCGGGTCGGCACCGGCCAACAATTCGGCATCGCGGAAATCACCGATCGAGGTCACTCCGGCCGCCGCCAGCGTCACCGCTTCCTCACGACGGCGCAGCACCTTCCCTTCCACGTCCATCACCCGCAGCCGCCAGCGTGCATCCAGTGCGGCACCGTCGTTGAGCAGCCTCACCCGCGTGCTGCCCTCGTCGCGCAGCGCGGCCACCGTCACTGGCGCAAAGAAGCGCCGCGCGGCGAAGTGCAGCGCCTTCCAGCGGCCGAAGTAATCCACGCTGGACCACGAGGCGCCCGGCCAGACATCGTTGAGCTGCCAGTACAGCGAGCCCATCGTGTATGGCCGCGAGGCGCGATGATGCAGCGCCGCCAGTGCGATGCCATCGGCCTGCATCACCTGGCTGAGGTAGACGAAGTCCTCGAAGTCCTTCGGCGTGCCATAGCCCAGTTCAATGTAATGCAGCAGGCGGCTGTTGCCCTCGCCGGCCATGAACTTCTGGTGCGCGCGGATCACCGGGCTGTCGATGCGCTGCTCGGCGTGGGTGGCGATCTGGTCCACCGTCGCCACCGACGGCCACGCCTGCAGCCCGTACTCGGACATGAAGCGCGGGGTCTCGCGCAGATAGGCCTGCACCGGCAACGCCGGATTGCCCCAGACCTGCCAGTAGTGCTTGTCGCCACGCATTGAATCGTTGGCCTTCTCGTCAAGGTCGTTGCTGGGCGAGCTGGACCAGTACGGCACGCCCAGCCCTTCCTCGCCCACCACCTGGCGCAGGTCGTTGCCGAACAGGTCGACGTAGCCCTGCCAGACCTTCGCCGCAAATGCCGGGTCGGCCGCCTTCAGGTCGCGGCCGTGCCCCCAGTCCTTCCAGGCGGTTTCTTCCTCGTTGTTGCCACACCACAGCACGATGCTGGGGTGATGGCGCAGCCGGCGCACGTTGTCGCGTGCTTCGGCCACCACGCTTGCCCGGAAGGCCGGATCGTAGCCCGGCTGCATGCCGCCGCCGAACATGAAGTCCTGCCAGACCAGCAGGCCCATCTCATCGGCGATGTCGAAGAACGCATCGTCCTCGTAGTAGCCGCCGCCCCAGTTGCGCAGCATGTTCATGTTGGCGTCGCGCGCGGCGGTCAGCACCTGGCGCAGGCGTGCGGCATCGACGCGTGCGGGGAAGACATCGAACGGAATGACGTTGGCGCCCTTGGCGAAGATCTCCACGCCGTTGATGACGAAGGCAAAGCCCTGCCCGCCCTTGCGGTCTTCCTCGCGGCGCAGTTCGACCGTGCGCAGGCCGATGCGCTGCTCGCGCGCCAGTGCTGCATCGGCGCCATCATCCAGGCGAGCCCGCACGGTATAGCGATCCTGCGCACCCTGGCCCACCGGCCACCAGCGCCGCGGCGTGGCCAGCTCAACCGGCAGCTCAACCGTGTTCTGGCCGGGCTTCAGCAACACCGTGCGTTGCACCTGGGCCACGTTGCGGCCTTCCGGATCACGCACATCCACATTCACCAAGGCCGAACCCGCAGCAGCACCCTGCTCCACCTGCAGCAGCACCGCCAGCTTCGCCTGCTCTGCACTCAATGCATCGGTTCGCACGGCAAGATCGGTCAGACGGTGCGCGTCCCAGGCCTGCAGGTCGACCCCGCGCCAGACCCCGGCGGTGACATAACGCGGGCCCCAGTCCCAGCCGAAGTGGTAGGCCGGCTTGCGCGCGAAGTTGCCGACCATCGCGTCCTTCGGCTCATCGCCATACGGCGACGGATAATTGCCAGCGATCTTGTGCGGCATTGCCTGCACACCCGGCAGCAGGGTGCGGATCGGCGAACGGAACACGATCTGCAGTTCATTGTCCCTGGCACGCAACCGCCCGTCCACGCGTGCACGCCAGGTACGGTGTGCATTGTCCGCACGCAGCAGCGGCTTGCCGTTGAGGCTGACCTCGGCATACGTATCCAGCCCGTCGAAGCGTAGCTCGGCATTCGGCTTGGCCAGCGTCGTGGCGTCCACGTCGAAGCGGGCACGGTACTCCCAGTCGGCGAGGCCGATCCATTGCAGCTCGGCCTCGGGTGCACCGACATACGGATCGCGGATCAGCCCATGCGCCAACAGGTCGGTGTGCACGCTGCCCGGCACCTTGGCGGCACGCCATTGCTGCAGGCCCGGATGGGCTGCGCCTTCGGCGTCGCCGGGCAGCATGCGGAACTGCCACTGTGCCTGCAGCGGCGCTGCGGTTGCCGGGAAGGCGGAGGCTGCGATCAGCAGCAGGAGCAGACGGACAACGAGGGAAAGACGATGCACGCGGAGCTCCTGTTTTTCCGCCGGACGTGATCCGGCGCTACCGATTTCGGATCGCCAGGCATGGCCTGGCACTACTGCATTCGAACGATCTTCAACGCACCACGTTCAACACTTCGTAGCACGCGCCCATGGTGTGGTAATCCACCTTCCCGGCCGGGCTCTTCTCGTCGCTGTACTTGCGGTTGTCGGCATCGAGGATGCGGAACCAGGCGCCGTACTGGTGGTCGACGAAGTGCTCCCACGAATACGCCCAGATGCGCTCGTACCACTGCCAGTAGTGGTCGTCGCCGGTGCGCTTGGCCATCAGCGCGGCGGTCGCCAGCGTTTCGGCCTGCACCCAGAAGTACTTGTCGTCGTCGCAGACGAAGCTGTCGCCGCCGATCGGGGCGCCGTCCATGCCGGGCTGCCGGCGCGATTCCGGTGCGAAGCCGTAGTACAGGCCGCCCCGGGCGTCGTCCCAGCTGCACGCGATGGCCACGTCGAACAGGTGCTGCGCGGTCGGCACCAGCCAGTCGGCCTGCACGTGACGATCGAGGATCAGCAGCAGCTTGGCCCACTCGGTCTGGTGGCCAGGCTGGAAGCCCCACGGGCGGAACAGATGCTTGGGATCGTCCAGGTTGTAGTCCCAGTCGATCTCCCAGTTGGAATCGTAATGTTCCCAGACCAGGCCACCAGCCTTGGCGGCCTGGCGGCGGGTCATGTTGTCGGCCAGCTGCAGCGCACGCTCGACATAGCGCTGCTCGCCACTGGCTTCGAACGCGGCCAGCATCGCCTCGCACATGTGCATGTTGGCGTTCTGGCCGCGGTAGCCGGTGAAGTTCCACTGGCCGTCAGCCTCGTCCTTGTACAGGCCGTGCTGCGGCTCCCAGAAGCGCGCTTCCAGCAGCTGCCAGGTCTCGTCCATCCAGTCGCGCGCCTGCTCGATGCCGGCTTTCAGCGCACAACTGTAGGCCAGCAGCACGAAGGCCACGCCGTAGCAGTGGTTCATGTCATCCTCGACCTTGCCGTCGCGCAGGGTCCAGGCATAGCCGCCGGTGGCCGGGTTGCGGTGCACCTCCCGCAGGTAGCGCACGCCGTGCTCGACCGCCTCGCGGTACTCGGCGTTGCCGAATTCGCGGTAGGCCATCGCATAGTTGAAGACGAAGCGGGTGCTGCTTACCAGGTGGCGATGGCTGGCATCGTAGATGCTGCCGTCATCGCGGAAGTAGTGGAAAAAGCCGCCGTCCGGATCGATGCAGCGCGGATGGTAGAACGCCATCGTATCGGCGATATGCGCGCGCAGGAACGCGGGCGAACGGAAATCGGGCGAGGTGCTCATGCGGTAATGTCCTGTGCCTGCAGCAGCTGCTGCACTTCATCGAGCGAGGGCATCGCGGCGAACGCGCCCTTGCGGGTAACAGCCAGCGCACCGACCGCAGCACCGAAGCGCAGCGTCGCGGTGATCGCCTCCGGGTCCTGGCAGAACGCAGCGAAACCAGCGCCTGCCCCACCCCGCTCCAGCAGGCCCACCAGCACGCCACCGACGAAGGCATCGCCAGCGGCCGTGGTATCGACCGTGGCCACGCGGAAACTGGTTACCGTGCCGTGGTTGTCGCGGGTGTACCAGTGCAGCGTGGCTGCACCGTCGGTGACGATCACCCAGCGTGCCTGCGCGGCCAGCAGGCGCCGCAGCACCGCCGCCTCGCCATCGGCGCCCATCGGCGCGGCCAGGTAATCCAGTTCCTCGCGTGACAGCTTGACCAGGTCGGCGCGCTCCAGCGCCTGCCACAGGCGCGGCGTCGGATCGACGTCGGCGGGCCACAGTGCCGGGCGCAGATTCAGATCGAGGCTGACCACCGCACCGGCCGCGCGCGCGCGGTCCATGCCGGCGAAGGTCGCCTCGGCGATGGCCGGCTCGGTCAGGCTGTTGGAGCAGACGTGGAAGCACTGCGCGCTGTCGAGGCACTCCGCCTGGAAGTCACTGTCACGGAACAGCAGGTCAGCCGCCGGCGGGCGGTAGAAACTGAAGCTGCGCTCGCCACTGGCATCCAGCGCGACGAAGGCCAGCGCAGTCTTGGCGGCGTCGGTGCGCACGATGTAATCCGTGCCCACGCCGTGCTCGACCAGACTGTCGGCCAGGAAGTCACCGAACATGTCGCGGCCGAGCATGCCGACGAACTGGGTCTTCGCACCCAGCCGCGCAGCCGCCACCGCGACGTTGGCCGGCGCACCGCCGGCGTACTGCAGGAACGCGCGCGGGGTGTCGGCCGAGGCCGGCGGCTGCGCTAGTAGATCGATCAAAATTTCGCCGAAGCAAACGATGGCACCCATTCCGGACTCAGCCTCCCTGCGTTGCGGAGGCCGGCGTACGCGCACCGACCAGTCCGTAGAAAATGATGTAGCCGTAGCACAGCAGCGGCAGGATGAAGCTGGCCTGCACACCGATGTGGTCGGCCAGCACGCCCTGCAGGTACGGCACCACGGCACCGCCGACGATGGCCATGATCAGCAGGCTGGAGCCCTTGTTGGTCAGCGGGCCCAGGCGCTCGATGCTCAGCGCGAAGATGGTCGGGAACATGATCGAGTTGAACAGGCCGATGGCCACCACCGAGTAGAGCGCGACGTTGCCGGAGCTCAGCATGGTTGTGACCAGCAGCCCCACGTTGACCAGCGCGAAGATCGCCAGCAGGCGGCTGGGCGAGAAGCGTGCCAGCAGCGCCGAACCGGCGAAGCGGCCGATCATCGCCATCGTCCAGTAGGCCGACACGTAATGCGTGGCCTGCTGTTCGCTGAAGCCGCCGATGTTCGGCATCGACAGGTAGTTGACCAGGAAGCTGCCGATCGACACTTCGGCGCCGACATAGAAGAAGATGCCCATCACGCCCAGCAGCAGGTGGCGCTTGCGCAGCGCATCCAGGTAGCTGTGGTGGTGGCCCTGGTCGGCCTGCTCGGTGGCATCACTCAGCGCCGGCAGGCGGAACAGGAACACGAACAGCGCCAGCAACACCAGCGCCACCGCCAGGCCCACGTACGGGCCCTGCACGGCCTGCGCCTCGGCGGCACGGTAGGCCAGCTGCTCGGCGGCCGGCAGCGCCGCGATGTCATCGGCACTCTTGACCGTGTTGGACAGGATCAGCATGCCGCCGAAGATCGGCGCGATGGCCGTGCCCAGCGAGTTCAGCGCCTGCGCCAGGGTCAGGCGGCTGGAACTGGTCTGCTCCGGACCCAACAGCGCCACGTAGGGGTTGGCAGCGACCTGCAGCACGGTGATGCCGCTGGCCAGCACGAACAGCGCACCGAGGAAGGCGCCATACACACGCAGCTCGGCCGCCGGCCAGAAGCCCAGCGCGCCGATGCCGGCAATCACCAGGCCCGCCACGATGCCCTTCTTGTAGCCCAGCGCCGCCACCAGCCGACCCGCCGGCAGCGACATCAGGAAATAGGTGCCGAAGAAAGTGAACTGCACCAGCATCGCCTTGGCGTAGTTCAGCTCGAACACTGCCTTCAGGTGCGGGATCAGGATGTCATTGAGGCAGGTCAGGAAGCCCCACATGAAGAAGATCGTGGTGACGACAGCCAGCGCCTTGCCGTTGGTGACGGCGGGTGCGTTGCCCGAAGAACCCGATGGACGGGGCGTTGCGGAGATCGGCATGCGGTACGCGCCTCGATGCGCGGAAGGTCGTTGTTGCGTGGAAGGGGTGTATGGAAGGAATCAGTTCGGTCGTGCGGCACTGCTTTCGCGGATGCGCAGCTGCACCGGCGCGACCGTGCGCCGTGGCGGCGCATCCGGTTCGTCCAGTCGTTGCAGCAGCAGCGCGGCAGCTTGCCGGCCCCGCTCGCGCGGGTCGGCGGTGAGCGTGGTCAACGGCGGCACCGCGACCGACGCCTCGGAAATATCATCGAAGCCGGTAACGGCGAAGTCGCCACCCGGACGGATGCCACGCGAATTCAAGCCCAGCATCAGGCCCAGCGCGACGGTGTCGTTGTAGCAGACCGCCGCACTCGGGCGATGGCCGTCGGCAAACAGCTCATCGGTGCGCGCCGCGGCTTCCAGGCGGTTCGGTGCGGACTCGATCATCCAGCCCGGCGGCAGCGACAGGCCGGCCTCGGCCAGCGCCTGCTGGAAACCGGCACGGCGCTGGTGGCACGAACTGGATGCGGCGTGGCCACCGAAGAAGGCGATCTGGCGATGGCCGCGCTCGATCAGGTGGCGCGTGGCCAGATAAGCACCGTGCTGGTTGTCCAGGGTCAGGAAGTCCCAGTCGGCCCCTTCCAGCTCGCGGTTGAACAGCAGCACGTTGGCATTGGCGCCCAGCGCCTGCCGCAGCAGCGCGGTGTCACTGCCCTCGGCTGGCGACAGGATCAGGCCGGCCGGCGTGTGCTCCATCAACGTGGACAGCACCGCCTGCTGCCGCTCCGGCGATTCACCGGTGCTGCCGAGCAGGGTCACGTAACCGCGCCCGCCCAGCGCCTCGTCCACGCCGGACGCGAATTCCGCGAAGAACGGGTTGGACAAATCGTTGATCACCAGCGCGATGCTCGACGAGGTCCGCCGGCGCAGATTGGCCGCCGCACGGTTGTAGACATAGCGCTGGCGACGCAGCTCGGCCTCGACCTTGGCCCGGGTATCGACGTTGACCAGCGGGCTGCCGCGCAGCACCAGCGACACGGTTGCCCGTGACACGCCGATGGCACGCGCGATGTCGGTCACCGTCACCGCTTTGCCGGCGCGCTTGCTGGGACTGCTGCCGTTGTCGTTCATCGTCTTCCCGGACTCCGCTGGATGCTCAAGCCTAATGGATCAGGGCCCCGTCGTGCCGTGCCGTTCGCTGGGTCACCGCGAACGGCACAGTCCGGCTCAGCGCAGCTGGCTGCCCGGTGCCGCGCACCAGGACACCGGCAGGTCCTTCACCGCCGTACCCCAGCCCTGCTCCGGCGCCTTCGCGTCGAGCGCGAACTGCAGGCGCGGGCCCTGCTGCAGCTGGTTCCAGTCCAGCCACACCGGCGCATGCGCCTGGCCATCGACCTTCACGCCCTGCACGTACTGCAGGCGGCGGCCATCGGCGCCCGGCGCGTCGATGCGCAGCGTGCGGCCGTTGCCCAGGTCCACTTCCACCTTGCTGAAGCGCGGCGTGTGCAGCAGGAACTGGCCGCTGCCCGGCACCGCCGGGTACACGCCGATGGCGCTGAACAGGTACCAGGCCGACATCGTGCCGAGGTCATCGTTGCCGGTCACGCCGTTCGGCGCATTGGTGAACAACTGCTGCGCGGCACGCACCACCGCTGCGGTCTTCCACGGCTGGCCGATCAGCGTGTACAGCCACGGCGAGTGCAGGTCCGGCTCGTTGTTCGGGTTGTAGCGGAACTGGTTGTAGTAGCTGTACGGCCCGACCACCCACTCCTTGCGGGCGGCATTGAGCGGATCGGCCTGCAGCGCGTCCATCGCGAAGAACGCGTCGAGGCGGCGGCCGGCCTGTTCGCGGCCATCCATCGCTTCGACCAGGCCCGGCACGTCCTGCTGCGCCAGCCACTGGTACTGCCACGCCGTACCTTCATGGAAACCATGGTGCGAGCGCGGGCTGTAGTGGCCATCGGCCGGCGTGTACCACTGGCCGTCCTCGGTACGCGGGCGCGGGAAACCGGTGAAGCCAGTCTCGGCGTCGCGCACCTGCGGGTCCCACACCTTGCGCCAGTTGCGGCCGCGCTCACGCAGCGTCGCCGCGTCCTGCGCGTGGCCCAGGCCATCGGCCATCTGCGAAAGCGCACAGTCGGCCAGCGCATACTCCAGCGTCGCCGAACCACCGTGGTGCGGATCAACGTCCATGCCCTTGGATGGGAACGCACGGTCGTAGACCACGTAGCCCTTGTCCAGGTAGGTCGGGTTGCCGGAACGGCCGGCCATCCGCGAGTTCAGCGGCGGCGTACCGAACGCATTGCGGCGCAGCGCATCCCACGCCTGCGATTCACGGCCCTTGAGCGCGCCGAAGCGCCACAGGTCGACCATGAACGGCGTGACCGGATCGCCGGTCATGATGTTGGTCTCGAAGTTGGCATAGCCCCAGCGCGGCAGCCAGCCACCCTGCTCGTCGATCGCCAGCAGGGTGCGGCCGATGTCACGCGCCACGTCCGGGCGGGTCAGCGCCAGCCACTGGTTCTGCGCGCGATAGGTATCCCACAGCGAGAAGTACTCGTAGTACGTCCAGCCATCGGCGCGGTGGATGCCATCGTCATAGCCGCGGTAGCGGCCGTCGGCGTCGTTGCCGGTCATCGGCTGCAGCAGCGCGTGGTAGACCGCGCTGTAGAACACGGTGCGGTCGTCGGCGTTGCCACCCTGCACGCGGACACGGCCCAGCTGCTCACGCCAGGACTGCTGCGACAGCGCACGCATGCGGTCGAAACCGAGCAGCGACCCACCCTGCATGCCCTCGGCGCGCAGGTTGGTGCGCGCGCCTTCGGCATCCACGTGCGAGATCGCACTGACCGCCGTCACCGACTGGCCCTTGGCCAGGTCGAAGCTGAGCCAGGCACCGTTCGGCTTCTGCTCGCCTTCCATGCTGTGGCGCGCACCCGGCAGGCCACCGCCCTCGCCCCAGGTGCCATGCGCCTTGAACGGACGGTCGAACTCGATACGGAACCAGGTGGTGTACTGATGACCGCCACAGAAGCTCTTGGTGACCAGCTTGCCTTCGACCACGCGGTCGCCGACCACATCAACCACGCTGCCGATCACCGAGTGGCGCTCGTTGGCCTGGCCGACATTGACCAGCACGTGGCCCTCGCCCTGGCGCTGGCTGAAGGTGTAGCGCTCGGCCGCGGCGCGCGTACGCGCGGTCGCCTCGGCGTCGATGCCACCGTAACTGGTCAGCCGCACCTTGTAATAGCCGGCCTGGCCGACCTCGCCGTCGTGGGTGTAGGACGCGGCATAGGCCTTGTGATCGAACTGCTTGGCGTTGCCGGTATCGAAATCGCCGCCCGGGCCGATCGAGCCCGTGACCGGCAGCACCGACACCTGGCCGCCCTGTTCCCAGCAGCCGGCGCCGGAGATGAAGGAGTGGCCGAAGCCGCGGATCTTGTCGTCGTCATAGCGCCAGCCCGAATAGTGGCTGCCGATCGGGCTGACCTGGATCAGGCCGAACGGTGCCGACGCGCCCGGGAACGTATTGCCGTCGTCCTTGCTGCCGATGAAGGTGTTGACCTCGCGCTCCAGCGCAGCCGGCGCCGCCTGCAGCAGCATCGGCATCGCCGACAGCGCGAGCAGGCAGGCCAGGCGCGCCAGCGGGCGCGGAGACAATGGGACGGCGGGAGCGGACGGCACTGGACGCATGTCGGGTTCCTGTAGTCGATGACGCGGAGGCAGGCGGCCGGGGCCATCCGGCACCGTTCCGCTGAGCCCCGCCTCGACTGGCAGAGAGCTCCCCCTGGAATGACGCCCGACCCACCAGACCGTGAATTTAGATCGATTCAAGTAGAGCATGCAGGTTCAGCCGAATGCATTCTGCGGCGCAGCATGAGAGGGGGTGTTCGGCAGGGCTGCGCCCTGCACCTGCCGAAGCCGAAGCAACAGCAAAAGCCGGTTTCCTGTGGGGAGTCGGGGTGGGTCCGGTTGCGGGGGACGCCGTAAATACGTCCATGTAGGCTCGGTCGCGCCATCCATGGCGCTCACGCCCCCGCAACCGGACCCATCCCGCCTTCGACAGATTTCCGCGATCTGTGAATCCACGCCATGCGTGGATGAATCTCTGTCAGATAACGAAATCAATTGGGGTCAGATCCGTTTTCCAAAGGAAAACGGATCTGACCCCATGACCCCGCGTAATTCCAGGACCTATCCAACCGTCACCGGGAAACTGTCAAAGGCGGGGCGGTGTCGGATTGCGGGGTGTCCGCGGCATGGATGCCGCGGCCAAGCCCCCATGGACGGGTTTACGGCGTCCCCGCAATCCGACACCGCCCCGCCCAACACACAGACAACCCAGAGCCGCTTTGGCTTTGGCTTTGGCCGTTGCCCTGGCTTCGGCAGGTGCAGGGCGCAGCCCTGCCGACCCACCCTCCCCTGCGCACGAAAACGATTTCACTGATTTCAGCAAACCGTCATCCCTTCGCCACGCCAGTACCATATTGCGGAGCAGCATGCGCCCACGGGCGACCCATGCTAAAAATCGCCCGCCCATCGCTTAGATCGATCCAAGACGACGCTGCGATGGCCGGGAGTTGGGGGAGCAGCAACAGGACGTACCAGGCCACGTGCGCGGTGCTACTGCCACTGCATGGCGACAGCGACAAAGTCACTTCAAATTAGATCGATTCAAGTTGTCCGTGCCACGTCACCGGATCAATCCAGGAGAGAGGGAGAGATGGGAATGAAGCATTCAACACGTACGCACGGCCAGGACGCATTGTCACTGGCCATCGCGCTGGCCCTGGTCGCCGCCGTCATTCCGGCTGGCGCCGCCGCGCAGCAGGCCACCTCCACCGGCTCGCAGGAGGCCACCAACCTGGACAGCGTCCAGGTCACCGGCTACCGCTACGCCATTGAGAAGAGCCTGTCACAGAAGCGCGATGCCAACGCGGTGGTCGAAGTGATCACCGCCGAGGACGTCGGCAAGTTCCCCGACAAGAACGTCGCCGACGCACTGCAGCGCGTGCCCGGCGTCGTCATCACCCGCAGCGGTGGTGAGGGCAAGAGTGTCAGCGTGCGCGGCCTTGCGCCGGACCTGACCCTGACCCAGTTGAACGGCAACTTCGTCGCCTCCTCGGAAACCAACAACGAAGCGACCCGCTCCTTCAACTACACCCTGCTGCCGTCGAACATGCTGTCCAGCGCCGAGCTGTTCAAGTCGCCGGAAGCGCGCATCGACGAAGGCGGCATCGGCGGCACGGTCATCCTGCATACCCGGCGCCCGCTCGACATGGAATCCAACTCCGGCTACGTGAACCTGGAGGGCACCACCTCCGACACCAGCCACGATGTCGATCCGCAGGTGTCGGCGCTGTACTCATGGCACAGCAAGGATGAGCGCTTCGGCGTGCTGGTCGGCGTGACCCAGCAGAACCGCACCACCCGCACCATGGAAGCCAGCACCGAGGACTACCAGTGGTACGGCAACGGCACCACGGCCCGCGATGCCAACGGCAATCTGCTGGAACAGGATGGCATTCACTACTGGTGGGGCCAGTCCGGCTTCAACAACCAGGCCGGCAAGAACTACAGCGAGTTCTTCATGCCGACCTCGGTGAACTTCGCAGTGAAGGAAGAGAAGCGCGAGCGCAAGGGCGGGCAGCTGACCTTCCAGTTCAAGCCGGTCGACAACGTTACGATGACGGCCAACTACTTCCGCTTCGAACTGCAGGGCGACTACACGCAGAACATGCTGAAGGTGCCGGAGTGGAACCTGGCCCGTTACAACCAGGACGGCAACTGGGCCGGCGGCCGCCTGCTCAACGGCCTGGACTTCGACCCGAGTGGCAGCATCGTTACTGGCGCGCAGTACCAGAAGCTGGCGGGAAAGACCTACTACTGCAGCGAGGATGAAGCGGCGGCCGCCGGCCTCAAGCCCGGCGGCTGGGGCCCGGACGACTGCACCATCCCCACCCCGCAGCTCACCGGCGGCTACAGCAAGGAGAAGGCGCTGTCGCAGACCGCTGACCTGACCATCGACTGGGACATCAGCCCGCTGTGGAAGGCCTCGTTCACCGGTGGCCGCACTTGGTCCGAAGGTGGCCCGTCGATGAACTTCCGCATGTCGGCCAAGCCGCGCCGCAAGGTCGGCAACCAGTGGCAGTCCGGCAACCAGTACACCGCGTGGGACCTGACCGGCACGCCGTCGGTGCAGTTCTCGCCGGACCTGCAGCAGCAGTTGATGGCTGGCGTCGCGGAAGTCGATACCGGCTCGACCGACTCGTCGTGGATGCAGACGGAGGTCAAGCAGAACTACTTCCAGGCAGACGTCACCAAACTGTTCGAGGCTGGCTGGCTGGACTCGATCCAGTTCGGCGCCAAGTACCGCGATGGCAAGGTCCACCGCAATACCGGCAACACCTACTGGGTATGCCCGGGGCTGGACCCGTCCGACTATGACAACAATCGCTACCAGGCCGGTTGCGATCCGACCGCAGGCGATGCGCAGCCGGGCTTCTTCCTGTCCAACCCGATCAGCAACATCACCGGCGCCTTCAACGCCAACGTGTTCCCGGGCATCAACTACCCGGCCTACATCGATTACCTGAACAAGACCTACGGCGGCTCGCACAATCGTACCGAGGAAGACTTCGTCTACGACGTCAACGAAAAGATCTACTCCGGATACTTCCAGGCCAACTTCCGCACCGAGCGCGTCCGCGGCAACATCGGCGTGCGCGTGGTGCGCACCAAGCAGTTCGCCCAGTCCAGCGATTCGGTCGAGCGCTTCAACGATTACTTCGTCGACAACGCCAGCGGCGCGCCGATGAGCTGCGATGATCCGGCCGCCGATCCGAACCTGCGCTGCCAGGGTGGCTTCGTCCGCCTCCCTGACCCCCAGGTGCGCGACAAGGTGTACGCCCTGTCGTCGCTGGAAAAGACCTATACCGACGTGCTGCCCAGCTTCAACATCGCCTGGGACATCACCGATAACCTGGTGCTGCGCGGCGCGGCATCGAAGGTGGTCGCGCGCCCGAGCTACACCAGCATCGCCTACCCTGGCGGCCTGCGTTACATCAGCGAGGAGTACGCCAACGATCGCCGTGTCACCGGCGGCACCGACACGCCCGGCTGGTACGGCTCGGGCAGCAACAAGGCGCTGGAGCCCTTCAAGGCGGTCCAGTTCGACCTTGGCCTGGAGTGGTACTTCAAGCCGGGCGCGGTCGCAGGTGTTTCGCTGTTCCGCAAGAACGTGGACAACTTCACCGTGCCGGTGGTGCGCGACCAGCAGATGAATGTCGGTGGGCAGTCGGTGACCGTGCAGAAGTACGAGACCCAGGCCAATGGCCGCGATGGCGTGTCGCAGGGCGTGGAACTGTATGGCCAGTACACGTTCGACTTCGGTCTGGGTGTGCAGGCCAACTACACCTACAACGACACCAACCTGGCCTCGATCGTGCTGGACGGCGAGGAAATCGGCTCATCGCCGCTGGTCGGCAGTGCCAAGAACCAGGCCAACGTGACCGTGTTCTACGAGAACGACAAGTTCCTGGCACGTGCTTCGTACAACCGGCGTGGCGAAGTGGTCGGCGGACTGAACAATGGCATGACCACCTACACCAAGCCGTACAGCCAGCTTGACCTGAACGTGGCCTACAACCTCACCCCGGACTGGACGGTCACGGCTGCCGTGCTGAACGCCACCAAGTCCGAGCTGCGCAGCTACATCGGCAACGACAGCCAGGCCCGCCTGCTGTCCAACCTGTACGCCGGCCGCCAGCTGTATTTCGGCGTGAACTGGAAGTTCTAAGCCCGTACCGGGTTGCCCGGGCCCGCCCCGGCGCAACCCGCGCTCCGCCCTGGCGGGGACGATCCTCCACGGCAGCCGCGCTGGTACAGGTGGCTGCCGTTTTTTGTCCGCGCCTTGTCCGTCGTTCAGCCCGGCGCTTGACCCTGCCATCGTTGGAAGGTGCAAACTGACTCCACCCCAAGAGCACCCAAGGAGCTACAGATGGAATTCCATGTCGACGGCATGACCTGCGGCGGCTGCGCGCGCAGCGTGACCCGCGCGATCCAGCAGATCGATCCGAACGCCAGCGTGGTGGCCGACCCACCGACCGGCCTGGTCAAGGTGCAGACCACCGCGTCGCAGGAACAGGTGTTCGCCGCGGTGAACGATGCCGGTTTCCCGCCGCGCAGCGCCTGATCCCCTGCCCGGCATCCACAACGAAGCCCGCCCCGTGCTCTGTCACAGGGCGGGCTTTTCAGTGCATGCGATATCGATTCAATGCTTCTGTACGCGTCGCCGCACCGCGCCGGTCTTCGCGGTATCGACCGGCACCGGCGTCTCATCGTTCTCACCCAGCCGCTGCAGGATCGGGCATTCCGGGCGCTCGTCGCCCGCACAGCAACTGATCAGCGATTTCAGCGTGTCGGCCATCTGCCGCATGTGCTCGATGCGCTGTTCCAGATCGGCAATATGCTGTTCGGCCAGGTGCTTGACGTCGGCACTGTGCCGCGAGGTGTCGTTCCAGAGACCGAGCAGATCGGTGATCTCGGCCACCTGGAAGCCGAGATCGCGTGCGCGGCGGATGAAGCGCAGGCGGTGGATATCCGCCTGCGAATACGCGCGGTAACCCGATTCGGTGCGATCGGCCGCGGGGATCAGGCCGATCTGCTCGTAGTAGCGGATCATCTTCGCCGACACGCTGGAGGCCTTGGCGGCTTCACCGATGTTCATGCGGATCTCCTTCAGTGGGTGGCAACGGCGGCATCCGCCATCGGCGGCTGGAAGCGGCGCAGGCGCAGCGCGTTGCCCAGCACGAACACGCTGGACAGCGCCATCGCACCGGCCGCGAACACCGGCGACAGCAGTACGCCCCAGACCGGGTACAGCACGCCGGCCGCTACCGGGATCAACGCGGTGTTGTAGGCGAACGCCCAGAACAGGTTCTGCCGGATGTTGCCCAGCGTTGCCTTCGACAGCGCGATGGCATTCGGCACGCCCTGCAGGTTGCCCGACATCAGCACCACGTCGGCGGACTCCACCGCGATATCGGTGCCGGTGCCGATCGCCAGGCCGACATCGGCCTCGGCCAGTGCCGGCGCATCGTTGATGCCGTCACCAACGAAGGCGACGTGGCCGTGCGTGGCCTTCAGGCGGCGCACCGCTTCGACCTTGCCTTCCGGCAGCACCTCGGCCACGACTTCATCGATGCCGAGCTGGCGTGCGATCGCCTGCGCGGTGCCGGCATTGTCACCGGTGATCATCGCCACCTTCAGGCCCAACTGATGCAGTGCGGCGATCGCCGCCGGCGTGCTCGGCTTGATCGGATCGGACACCGCGATGATCGCGGCCAGGCGTCCATCGATGGCCGCGTACATCGGCGACTTGCCCTGCGTGCCAAGTTCCGCCGCCAATGCTGCGAATGCAGTGATGTCCACGCCCAGATCGCGCATGAAGCGATCGGCACCGACCTCCACGCGTGCACCCTCGACACCGGCGCGCACGCCCATGCCGGTGACCGATTCGAAGTCGACCATGGCCGGCAACGCGATGCCCTGCCCGGTCGCGGCATCAACAATCGCGCGGGCGATCGGATGCTCCGAGCGCGACTCCACCGCGGCAACTGCCGCCAGCACCGTGTTGCGATCGAAGCCGGCAGCAATCTCCAGATCGGTCAGGCGCGGGCGCCCTTGGGTCAGCGTGCCGGTCTTGTCCACCGCCACCACCTGCGCGTCCTTCAGCAGCTGCAGCGCCTCGCCCTTGCGGAACAGCACGCCCATTTCAGCACCACGACCGGTACCGACCATGATCGAGGTCGGCGTGGCCAGGCCCATCGCGCATGGGCAGGCAATGATCAGCACCGCCACCGCATTGACCAGCGCAAAGCTCAGCGCCGGCGAGGGCCCGAAGATCAACCAGACGGCGAAGGTCGCCAATGCAGCCAGCATCACCGCCGGCACGAACCACAGGGTGACCTTGTCGACCACCGCCTGGATCGGCAGTTTCGAACCCTGCGCCTGTTCGACCATGCGGATGATCTGCGCCAGCATCGTCTGCGCCCCCACCGCCGTCGCGCGTACCGTCAGCGCGCCCTTCTGGTTGACCGTGCCACCCACCACGCTGCTGCCCGGCTGCTTCTCGACCGGGATCGGCTCACCACTGATCATCGACTCATCGATGTAGCTGCGGCCTTCAACCACCTCGCCATCGACCGGCACGCGCTCGCCCGGACGCACTTCCACCACGTCGCCACTCAGCACTTCATTGACCGGGATATCGACCGTGCGGCCGTCACGGATCACATGGGCGACCTTGGCCTGCAGGTTGACCAGGCGTTTGATCGCCTCGGAGGTACGACCCTTGGCCCGCGCCTCAAGGAAGCGGCCGAGCAGGATCAGCGCGACGATCACCGCCGCGGCTTCGTAGTAGACGTTCACCGTGCCCGCCGGCAACAGCTTCGGCAGGAATGTCGCCACCACCGAGTAACCGAAGGCCGCGGCGGTACCCACCGCCACCAGCGAGTTCATGTCCGGCGCACGCCGCAGCAATGCGGGCACGCCCTTCTGGTAGAAACGGCGGCCCGGGATGGCCAGCACCAGCGCGGTCAGCACGAACTGCAGGTACCAGCTGGCCTGCATGCCGATCGTGGACATCACCCATTCGTGCATGCCAGGGATCAGGTGCGAGCCCATTTCCAGTACAAACACTGGCAGTGCCAGCGCGGTGGCCACGATCAGGTCGCGCTTCAGTTCGGCGCGCTCGGCATCCTTTTTTTCCGCGGCCTCGTCATCGGGCTGCACCCCCGTCTCGATCACGCGTGCGTCATAGCCGGCCTTGTCGATGGCGGCGACCAGCACTGCAACGTCGGCCACGCCACGCACCGTGGCGCGCTCGGTGGCAAGGTTGACGCTGGCCTGGCTGACGCCTGGCACGGCCAACAGTGCACGTTCGACGCGACCAACGCAGGACGCGCAGGTCATGCCTTCCACTGCCAGCTCGATGGTGGCGGCGGGCACGTCGTAGCCCACCCGCTCCACCGCCTGGATCAGCGCGGCGCGATCGACCGGACCGGACGCACGGATGTCCGCCCGTTCGGTGGCCAGGTTGACCGAAACACTGCCCACACCTTCGACCTTGGACAGCGCCGCTTCGACACGGCCGACGCAGCTGGCGCAGGTCATGCCCTCGATGGGCAGGCTGATGGCGGAGGGACTGGCGGGGATTGCAGTGGCGCGGGGCGTGTTCATGATCGGATTCCCGGGGATTCCTTCTGGATGCGGACAGGCTAAACCTTGCCATCGTGGGAAGGTCAAATCCAGCCTGTCCGCATTTCCTGAATGGGCATCCAGGTGTCCGCATCCACGCATGGCGTGGATCTACTGATGATGGGCTGTCTCGTTAGAAGGTGAACACATACTCCAACGCGAATTCGCGGCCGACCGCACCCAGCAACCGGGTCGGGGCGAAGTCGTAATCCAGCTTGTACGGGTCCTTGTGGTTCCAGCTGGCCGAATTGAACACGTTGTTGACGTAGACATTGACCTTGGCGTGCTCGGTCACCTGGTAGCCCACGTTGAAGTTCCAGGTGATGAACGGTCCGACCCGGCCGAAGTAGCGCGAGGTCTGCTGGCCGGCATTGGGGTTCGGGTTCACCGAACCATCCGGCAGCCGCGCCGGCTCCAGGCAGTTCAGCGACGGGCTGTCACTGGGCACGTAGCCATCGGCGAACGGCAGGCAGCCACCGGGGTTGTCCAGGCGGTCGGTGCCCCAGTGGTAGCGCACGCCCGGCACCGAACCGATGCGGTCGGCATAGACGTTGGCGTTCCAGTTGCCGCGCTGCCAGGCCAGGCTCGCGCGCAGCTTGCTGCGCAGGTCGCGATCGCGGCGTTCCGGATTCGGGTCGGCGGCGTAGCGCTGTTCCTTGGTCGAGATCTGGTTGGTGTAGTTCACCCCCAGCTGGAAGCTGCCCCACTGGGCGGTCTCCAGCCGGTAGCGTGCGGTCAGGTCGATGCCGCGCACCTCGCGGCTGGCCAGGTTGAACGGGCCGCGCTCGATCGAGACCAGGCGACCGTTGCTGTCACGGTTCACGCGGGCCAGGATGCCGGCGCAGTACTCGCCACCGGCCGGGTTGGCCCACGGCGTACCGTCCATGTTCTTGCCGGTCAGGCAGCCGGCTTCGCTGGCCAGCACCTCATCGGCGCCGACGTCGACGATCATGTCTTCCAGCTTGATCGCCCAGTAGTCGGCACTGACCGACAGATTGGGCATCACATCCCAGACGAAGCCGACCGTCCACGAATCACCGGTCTCCGAGCGCAGCAGCGGCGTGCCACGCCGGTTCACGTCGAACGTGTACCAGACATCGGTGTTGCCCACGCCACAGTTGTTGACCAGGTAGGCACCACTCTGGATGCAGCGCAGACGGTCATAGGTCTGTACTTCCGAACTGCTCGGCTGGCCCAGCAGGTAGTGCATGTCCGGCGCATGGAAGCTGGTGGCATAGGAGCCGCGCACCAGCAGCGCTTCGATCGGACGCCATTCCAGACCGACATTCCAGGTGGTTTCCTTCTGGCTGCCGATGTCCAGCGCTTCGCCGCTGTTGTCAGCCTTGTAGTTGCCATAGCGGTCGTAGCGCGCGGCCGCAGTGGCGGTCACGCTGTCCAGCAGCGGGATCTTGAACTCGACACCAGCCGAATAGCGGGTGCGCTCGCCGCCACCGCGATCGACGTTCTGCAGGTCGAAATCGATGCCAGCGCGCGGGTCGGGGCTGAGGTGATAGCCCTGCTGCGCGACTTCGGCCACGGCGGCGAACGAGATCGGACCGGCCCAACCCTGGAACAGTTCGCCGGTGATATCCGCCGAGGCCTGGTTGACCCAGGACGTTGCGCGATTCTTCGCGACGGTGCCCATCTGCCAGTACTGGTCCGGCGTCAGCGGGTTCCACCAGCGCGATTCGTTCAACGCGTAGATCGCCTCGCCGTCAGCGGTCGTACCCAGGCGCGGACCGAGGAAGTAGTCGTACGACTTCTGCTTGTCGACCACGTTCTGCCGCTCTTCCACGCGGTAGTAGGAGCGCCCCACCGTGGCGCTCCAGTCGAAGCGGTCGGCCAGGCGCCCGCGCAGACCCGCGCTCCAGTCCCAGGACAGTTCACGGTTGGTATTGCGCAGCGTACCCAGGCCGCCGACTTCGTTCGGGGTGAACTGGCGCACGCCGAGGATCGGGCGGTTGCGGTTGGCATCCCAGTAGTAGCCGTTGTCATCGTCGATCAGCGACACGCTGGGCGGATTGGTGCCCCAGATCGCTTCAGAGCGGTACACCGCCAGGTTGGTCCAGGCCTGCAGGTCATTGCTGAAATCGAAGGTGGCATACAGGTTGCCGGACACGTTCTCGGCACCGCCGGTGAGCAGCCAGTTGGTGTAGTCGGCGCTCATGCCACACAGGCGGCCGGTGTTGGTGATGGTGTTGGCGGCGTAGTTGTAGACCAGTCGATCAGCGGTGTAGTACTCGCCGTTGAACTTCTCGCAGGTGCCGGCGGGTGGCGCCAGGCGCTGGCCGGTGGTCGGATCGATCAGCGCCAGGCCTGCAGTGGGACGGAAGCCGACCTTGCGCTGCTCCATGTTCCAGGACGCGTACGGTGCATCGTCGGCATCGTCCATCTGCGGGCGATCACGCCCGAACAGCGGATCGCGCTTGGTGTACTGCAGCGCGTAGGTCACGCTCCAGTTGTCGCCGGTCTTGCCGCCGGCCCAGGACAGGTCCCAGGTATCGCGCCCACCCTCGGTGGAGGTACCACCACGCACGCGCACTTCGTCGCCGTCGTAGTTGGTTTTCAGGATGACGTTGACCACGCCGGCGATCGCATCGGAGCCATAGATGGCCGAGGCACCACCGGTCAGCACTTCGATGCGTTCCACCGCCGCGGCCGGAATGTTGCCGTAGTTGGAGAAGTTGGTTTCGCCGCCATAGGGCAGCGGGTAGTCGGCCACACGGCGCCCGTTGACCAGCAGCAGCGAGCGGTTCGGGCCCATCCCGCGCAGGTTCAGGCCACTGGCATTGGGCGTATGCGATCCCCACTGCGAGGCGGCTTCAACGGTGCCGGTGGCTTCGGTGAGGGTCTTCAGCGCGTCGTACACGCTGACAAAGCCTTCCTTCTGGATCTGCGCGGCGGTGATCACGTTGACCGGCGCCGGGCCTTCGACGCTGGCGCGCTTGATGCGCGAACCGGTGACGGTGACCGCGTCGAGATCCTTGGTGGACGAGTTGGCGGCCTCCTGCGCACTGGCCGCCAGGGGCAACAGGGCCAGGACCAGGGCCTGGGACAGCAGGTGACGACGCTTGCGAACGATCTGAGCCATGGGTGGTTGCTCTTCGAAAGTGTGGACGCACGGACGGGGGGTGGCGCGGCACTACGGCTGATCCGGGCACCTGGATCGGTTCAAGCCCGCCCCGACACCCCCCCTGTGGATCGATCCAAACTAAAGCACAGCTGAACCACGCCCGGCATGCGGCAACGCAGCAACACCCGGGGAAATGCTGCTACCGGCTGCCGGAATCCAGAATAATCAAAGGGTTGCGAAACATCGCTGAGAGAACTGCGCACACGTCAATGACACGATCGCGACAATCTCGCGCGGAACTGTTTTGTCCGCCCTCAGCGATTCCGCTCTCTTGGTTGAGTCGGGACGAAGTGGTCATTTCGGAGGGCGTAGTGGCTCGACGCATCGCCTCCGGGTCCGATACCCCACCACTTGATGGTGATCCCGTCGCCCTGCCAGATGACCGAGGAAAAGTCGGATTCACTGTGGGGTCGCCCTGAGTTCTGGCTGGCCAGAGACAGGGTCTCAAGGCAGCTGCTGATCAATACCCTGCCGCGCTCAATGGGCTTCGGCGGGGTCAATTCGTAGACGAATAGATGGATCTCGCGCCCCGCGCCACAGAGCCCCATGGGGTTGGAAGCGTTTGAATCGAACACCTGATAGAGCGCGCGAAAGCGCTTCTCCCCGATCCGATGTACCCGCGTGTCGACGAACGCGCCTGTAGCAGCGGGTGCCAGCGTCACGCCGCCCAGCACAGCGTCGATGCTGCCTCCCTCAAGGCCGATCGCCTTCCAGATCAGCATTGGTGGCTGCCCCTCCCCTGCAGCTATTGCGACGGCTGGCGGCAAGCAGAGAAGTAGCAGGAGCAATCGAGGCATGCGGAAGGAGGATCATTGCCACGGGGAGTTGGACCCCACTGTCAATAATCCTGGCTTGATCGTCTACCCGGAAACGCGCACGCCCCTGCGTTCCGCCGTTCGGCAGACGGACTGGCCATCCGCCCACGTCAGAAACGTCATTTTTCGGCAACGCGTGAGCATTCGGGTGGGGGCAGAGCCCTTCTGCGAAGGGATCCGACCCCGGGCGGCCCTCAGCCGTCCAGCGCCTGTCGTAGTGCGGCCACGGTCGCAGTGCTGGTCTGGCTCCAGTCTGGATCCAGTCAGCGCAGCGCCGGGTTCTGGAACCGCATGCAAGGGTTCCACCTGAAAAGCGGCCAAAAGCGCCAGTGCATGCACATCGCATCGAGATGTCATGCACTCTATCAAGGTAGGTCATTTGCTCACCGCACCAAGCACGATCACAGATGATCGAGAGAAGACGCCTCAGCACCGGTAACTGCAGCAATCAACAAGGTGAAGAATGCCAGCATTATCAGAGTTCTCAAATGTAACGAGCACTGCAATCAATGTAGTGATTAAAAAGGGGTATCGGGTATGGTTCATGAAAGAGACCGAGACCTATTGCGCCGAGAAGGATGGCTGGGATTTCATGGCCGACTCACCCTGTTCTTTGCTCGGCATCATCAGCATCTACGAGTTCAAGAACCCAAGCAGATACGAGGAGTACTGGTGGCTCGAGGAAGGCATTTCAGAATCCCAGCTAAGCTCTGCACCGCCTCGGTACACCTCGGTTGTGGATCGGCAACCATAGCTGGGCACTCGTCCGGCTCGCCGTAAGCGATGTGACACGACCACGTCACACGTGCGCTGAATGATATTCAGCGGTCAACAATGCGTCGTTGCAGAGCCGAGCACGGGCTCGGCTCTACATAAGCGGGTTACTCCACGCCGTCCAGCGCTTGCCGCAGGGCGGCCACGGTCGCGGTGGCGGTCTGGTTCCAGTCCGGGTCCAGGCCGCGCAGCGCCGGGTTCTGGAACTGCATCGCCGAGCGGCGCAGGCCCTTGGCCGAGGCGTGCAGTTCGGTGCAGCCGGTATGCCGTGCGACGGTTGCGATGTTGCCCGGGGCCAATCCGGCGCCGGCCATCACCGCGATACGCCCCGCCGCCTGGCTGACCAGGCGTGCCAGCACATCGGCACCGGCCTCCGCGCTGACCTGGCCACCCGAGGTCAGCACGCGCTGGCAACCCAGCCCGATCACCTGCTCCAGCGCCGCCGGCAGGTCGCGGGCGGCATCGAAGGCACGGTGGAAGGTCACCTGCAACGGCCCGGCAGCCTGCACCAGCTCGCGGCACAGCGCCAGATCGATGCCGCCCTGCACATCCAGCGCGCCGATCACTACGCCATCGCAGCCCAGCGCGCGGCACTGCGCGATGTCACGCAGCATCAGTTCGGTTTCCAGCGCGTCGTAGTGGAAGTCGCCCGGGCGAGGCCGCACCAGCACGAACAGCGGAATCGACAGGCGTTCGCGGGCGATCGCGATGCTGGCGAACGACGGCGTGGTGCCGCCCTCGGCCAGGTTGTCGAACAGCTCGATGCGATCGGCGCCGCCAGCCTGCGCGGCCAGCGCCGAGGCCAGCGAGTTGCTGGCGATCTCCAGGGTCCGCCGCGTGCTCACGCCTGGGTGCTCGTGTAGATCGACGGCGAATCACGCAGGTCATCCTGGCGCCGCGCATCGCACACCGCATAGACGAAGCCACGATGCAGCGCGTAGGCGCCCACCTCGCCCTGCTTGTTCATGGCCAGGAAGCACACCTGCAGTGTCTTGCTCGCTTCGGGGCGCTTGCGCACCACGCGGTCGATCGCTTCGCGGCAGGCTTGCGCCGGTGAGCGCCCCTGGCGCATCAGCTCGACCACCAGGAACGAGGCGGCGTTGCGGATCATCTCCTCGCCCACGCCCGAGGCAGTGGCCGCGCCCACTTCGTTGTCGACGTACAGGCCGGCACCGATGATCGGACTGTCGCCAACGCGACCGTGCAGTTTCCACGCCATGCCGCTGGTGGTGCAGGCACCGGCCAGATGGCCCTTGGCATCCAGTGCCAGCATGCCGATGGTGTCGTGGTTGTCGCTGTTGCCGGGAATACCACGGCGCTCGGCGTTGATCTGCGGCTGGTACTTCTCGGTCTTCAGCCACTCGCGCCAGGCGGCTTCAGCCTGCGGCGTCAGCAGGTGCCTGCGCTCGAAACCCTGCTGCACCGCGAACTGCTGCGCGCCCTCGCCCACCAGCAGCACGTGCGGGCTGTTCTCCATCACTTTGCGGGCCACCGACACCGGATGCAGGATGTCGACCAGCGCGGCAACTGCACCACAACGGCCATCGCCGTCCATGATGCTCGCGTCCAGGCTCAGCACGCCGTCGCGATCCGGGTTGCCGCAATGGCCGACGGTGGGGTTGCACAGCTCGCTCTCGGCCCAGCGTGCACCCGCCTCCACCGCATCCAGCGCGCTGCCACCCTGTGCCAGCACCTTCCATGCGGCCTGGTTGGCCGGTACGCCGAAGTCCCAGGTCGAAACCACCCTGGCCCCACCCTGCGTGCGCGCCTGCACGCCCGGCAATGCCGCCATGCCTGCAGCCAGTGCACCGGCCTGCAGGAACTGCCTGCGATCCACCATCTTCCCCTCCCAGTCTGCAATGCACGGCCGGCCCGATGCCGGCCCTGCCGATCAGTCGTGCGTGGGCTGCCGTGCGGCGTGCCAGACCGCTGCACCGAGCACGCCCAGCTGGCCGTGCTCCACGCGCCACACCGGCACCTGGCGCAGCACCTCGGTCAGCACGCCCTTGTTGAGGAAGCGCTCACGGAAGCGGCCATCGGCCAGGAAATCCTGCACATGCGCGGAAATGCCACCGGCCAGGTACACCGAGCGCGCGCCGACGGCGATCGCCGCGTCGCCGGCCAGGCTGCCCAGCCAGGCACAGAACACCTGCAGCGTTTCCACGGCCAGCGCGTCTTCTCCGCTGCGCGCCGCGCCGATCAGCGCCTCCGTACTGGTCCACACCGGGGTGACGCCGCGCAGTTCGCACAGGCACGGATACAGGTTCATCAGGCCACTACCGGACAGCACGCGCTCGTTGTCCACGTGCGCCCAGCGCTGCAGCAACTTGCCCAGCACCTGCAGTTCCAGCGCGTTGCCGGCGCCGAGCGCGGCATGGCCGATCTCGCTGGCCAACACCGGACGCTCGCCATCGGCGAAGCGCAACGCTGCGCCCAGGCCGGTACCGGCGCCCAGCACCAGTGCCGGGAACGCCTGCGCCGGATCGGCGTCGCCGTTCAGTGGCACCAGGGTTTCCGGCTGCAGGTACGGGATGGCCAGCGCCACCGCTTCGAAATCATTGATCAGCTGCAGCTCGTGCAGCCCGGACTGCGTGCGGGTGGCCGACAGCGTCACCGTCCACGGCAGGTTGGAATTGATCAGCACATCGCCATCGAGCAGGCCGGCGATGGCGACCACCGCGGTCTGCACCGGCTGGCCAAGGCCAGCGGTGAAATCGGCCAGGATCGCCGCCAGGCTGGGATGCTCTGCGCAGGCATAGGTGCGATGGCTGCCCAGCAGCGGCGCATGGCCAGGTCGGGTTTCTGCCAGCGCGAGGCGGGCAAAGGTGCCGCCGACGTCGGCGACGACCAGACGGCGCGGAAGACCGCCGCGGGCGGAGTCGGAGGAAACCGGGGACGCTGCTGCGATGGTCACGCTGGCCTGCTTGGATCGATTGAATCGCCCCGATTCTCAGGCATCGGGGCGGCTTTGCCTAGCGCGCCGATGGTTCAGGTTGGCCTACATGCCTTCCTGTTCGGCCACCTGCACCCCATCCACCAGCACGCGCAGGCGCTGCGGGCGGAAGCCGGCGAACAGCAGCGGCCGGGTGCGCTCGACCAGCACTTCGTGGCCGGCGATGTGGCGCAGCCACGACTGTACCAGCGAGAACGAGAAGTGGGTGCCCGGATGCAGCGGATGCTGCACCCAGACCTTCTCGGTGGCGCTCTGCAGCAGCATCGCGCCGGTGAACCAATGGCGGCTGAGGGTCACCGGCGTGGTGCCGGCCATGAAGCGGATATCCATGCGGGGTCCTTTCGCTGGAGCGCTGGTGCGCGGGGTCAGGGCTGGGCAGTCTGCAGGCTGTAGCTGGTGGTGGCGGTGAACACTGCACCATCAGGCTGGGTGGAGCGTACTTCGACCTTGTGGCTGCCTGTTGCCAGGTCGGTCGGCAGCGCGCCCCGCCACAGGTGCGGCGACGCGGTGGCCTCCGGCGAACGGTCGTAGCCGCGCAGGCTGTTGGCCAGATCATCGGCCACGTTCTCCACCATCAGGCGCGGATCGGGCTGGCTGACCTGCTTCATCGGCTGCCAGGCGCCGCCATCAACGCGGTACTCGACCACGCTGGCGTCCTCACCCATGTAGACGTTGGCGTAGACACCCCACGCCGGATAGGCCCCCTGGCGCAGTACCTTCGGCGCATGCAGGCCGATCTGCTCGCTGGCCGGCTTGCCGGCCACGCGGTACTGCAGGCGATAGCTGCCGTTGCCGGCCACGTCGAGCAATGCATAGCCCTTCGGCGTGCCGTCGCTCATGGTGCTGTCCGGCACGCCGGCGGCATTCTTCACCCCCGACCAGAACGCACCGCAGTTGGCACCGACGTTGTATTCGTGCAGCGGCTTGTCGCCGTTCCAGCCCTCGGCCTTGCCGTGGTAGACGTGCTGCTGGGTGTGGCTGTGGCCGCTGAGCACCAGCACGTTGCGGAAGTCCTTCAGCAGGTCGAACAGGCGCTGGCGATCGGCGTGGCGGAAGGTCTCGCGCCCCGGCGCGGCGTCGAACAGCGGGATGTGCATGCCCAGCACCAGCAGGCGGTCCTTGTGCAGGCCCTTCAGGTAGCTGGCGAGAAAAGCGAACTGGTCTTCGCGCAGGCCACCGACGTACTTCGGCTTGGGCTTGGGGTCGTACACCACGTCGTCCAGGAACACGAAACTGGCGCCGCCCTCTTCCACCGCGTAGGTGTCAGGGCCGTAGATGTTGCGCCAGCTGTCCAGCGAGTGTTCGTCGCTGGCCGCATCGAAGTCGAGATCGTGGTTGCCCGGCACGTGGAACCACGGCACGCCAAGCTGGGTAGTGACCTTGTTGATCGCCGGGTACAGGGCCAGGTCGTCGTTGACGATGTCGCCCAGGGTGGTGCCCATGCGCACCTTGGTCTGGCCGACCAGCGGCGCCACGATCGACTGCTGGTAGTAGCCGATGTCCTTCAGGCTGGCGGTCTGCGAATCGGTGAACACCAGCATCTGGAAACCATGGCGGCTGTCATGGCGATCCGCCTGCAGCGCGAAATCCCAGTTGCGGGTGATATCGCTGGTGGCGGCGATGCCACCGTACTTCAGCGCCGGCGAGCCGTTCGGGCGGTAGTGGCGCCAGAACGACGGCAGACCGTCGGTCGCCTTCGGGAAGGCGTAGGCATCGGGCTTGATCACGAACACGGTCTGGCCGTCGCGCACCGGCAGGCTGTAGCTGCCGTCGGCGGCGGTCTTGACGATGGTCTCGCCGTTGGAAACCTGCACCCCGGCCAGGCCCGGATCGGTCGCACCGCGCCCGGGCCGGCCGTCGCGCTCCAGATAGACCTTGCCGCTGACCACGGTGTCCGCGGCCCAGGCCGGCGAGGTCAGCAACAGGCAGCACAGCCAGGCGGCAGGCAGTTTCATGGGCGGTCCGGGAAAGAAGAAGACCCCCTATTGTAGAGCCGAGCCAAGCTCGGCTGCATTGCAGAGGTGGGTGCGGACCGTTGGTCCGCACGCCTTCCTCAACGATGACGCTTTTCCAGCACCGCCCGCGCATCATCCAGCGACAGCCCGCGCGCGCGCAGCAGCACCAGCAGGTGGTACAGCAGGTCCGAAGCCTCGCCGAGCAGCGCCTCATCATCCTGCGCCACGGCGGCCAATGCGGTCTCCACGCCCTCCTCGCCCACCTTCTGTGCGATGCGGCGGATGCCCCCCTCGAACAGGCTGGTGGTGTAGCTGCCCGGCGGACGCTGCGCCTCGCGCATCGCCACCAGCTGGCCCAGCCCGCCCAGGAAGTCCTTCGGTGCCTGGTCGAAACAGCTCTCGGCACCGGTATGGCAGGTCGGACCGGCCTGGCGCGCCATCACCAGCAGCGTATCGGCATCGCAATCGACACGGATCGACTGCACCACCAGCACGTTGCCGGACTGCTCGCCCTTGGTCCACAACCGCTGCTTGCTGCGGCTGAAGAAGGTCATGTGGCCGATGGCCAGCGTGGCCGCCAGCGATTCGGCGCTGACATAGCCCAGCATCAGCACCTGCAGGGTATCGGCATCCTGCACCACGGCCGGCAGCAGGCCGTCGCCCTTGCCCCAGTCCAGCGCCTGCAGCGCATCCAGCGACGGCCTCACTTCAATAGACATCCCGCACCTCGATCTGCTGTCCGCGCAGGTAGCGCTTCAATTCCGGAATGGCGATGGCGCCGCTGTGGAACACGCTGGCGGCCAACGCGCCGTCGACGTCGGCCTGGTCGAAGGCCTCGGCGAAGTGTTCCATTGCACCGGCACCGCCCGAGGCGATCAGCGGCACGTGGCACAGGGCCCGCGCCTGCTGCAGCTGCACGACATCGTAGCCACGGCGCACGCCGTCGCTGTCCATGCAGTTCAGCACGATCTCGCCAGCGCCACGCCGTTGCGCTTCGACGATCCAGTCCAGGGTCCGCAGCGGTACTGCCTGGGTCTTGTCCGGGTCGCCACTGAAACGGCGCACCCGCCACTGGCCGTCCGCTTCGCGTACCGAGTCCACACCCACCACCACGCACTGCACGCCGAACTCATCTGCCAGCTCGGTGATCAGCTCCGGGCGGCCCAGCGCCGGCGAGTTGATCGACACCTTGTCGGCACCGGCGAACAGCACGCGACGTGCGGTTTCCACGCTGTCGATGCCACCGGCCACGCAGAACGGAATGTCGATCAGGCGTGCGATGCGCTCGATCCAGGCGACGTCGACCGACCGTGCCTCGGGACTGGCACCGATGTCATAGAACACCAGCTCGTCGGCACCCTGGTCGCGGTAGCGCTGCGCCAGCTCGGCGATGTCGCCAATGTCGACGTGATCGCGGAAGCGCACGCCCTTGACCACGCGGCCATCGCGCACGTCCAGACACGGAATGATGCGGCGGCTCAACATGCCAGCGCCTCCACCAGATCCATGCGCTGCTCCAGCAGGGCCTTGCCGAGGATGGCACCGCCGCAGCCGGCAGCACGCGCCTCGGCCACATCGGCCACGTCACGGATGCCACCGGAGGCCTGCACCGCCACGCCCGGCAGCAGCGCCGACAGGTGCTGGTAGAGGCTGATGTTGGGCCCGGCCAGCATGCCGTCGCGGGCGATGTCGGTGCACAACAGGTGGCGCATGCCGGCACGCGCATAACGCTGGGCCAGGTCATCCAGGGTCACGCCGGCATTCTCTGTCCAGCCGTGCACCGGCAGCTGCCATTGGCCCTGGGCATCCTGGCGGGCATCCAGCGCGATGGTGATGCGCTCGGCGCCGAACTCTTCCAGCCAGCCGACCACTTCGTCGGGGCGGCGTACTGCCAGCGAACCCACCACCACGCGGCCGGCGCCGGCGTCGAGGATGCGCGCCACGTCGTCGCGGCCGCGCACGCCACCACCGGTCTGCACCTGCAGCGGGGACTGCGCACGAATGGATGCCAACAGCGGCGCCAGCGTGTAGCCACCTGCGCGTGCAGCATCCAGGTCAACCAGATGCATCCACTGCGCGCCCTGCGCGGCAAAGGCCTGTGCGCGCGGCAGCGGATCGTCGCCATACGAGGTTTCCTGCGCGTAGTCGCCCTGGCGCAGCCGCACCACGCGGCCGTCGCGGATATCCAGCGCGGGATAGACGATGAAACTCATGCAGCAGTGCCCTCGAGGAAGTTGCGCAGCATCAGCGAGCCGGTCTCGCCGGAGCGCTCGGGATGGAACTGTGCGCCGTAGTAGCGCCCCTGCTCCACCACCGCGGTGAACAGGCCACCGTGGTCGCAGGCAGCGACGGTGTGGGTATTGAGCGGCGCCGCATAGCTGTGCACGAAGTAGGCGCTGGCGCGCTCCGGCACGCCGCGCAGCAGCAGCGATTCACGCAGCGGGAGCAGGCGGTTCCAGCCCATGTGTGGCACGCGGATGCCGCATGCCGGCACCAGCTTGCGCACGACGCCGGGAATCAAGCCCAGTGTCTCGACGCCGGCCTCCTCGGAGCGCTCGAACAGCAGCTGCATGCCCAGGCAGATACCCATCAGCGGCACTTCCAGTCGTTGCAACGGCTCCACCAGGCCCTGTGCGTGCAGGCGCTGCATGCCGGGACCGGCGGCGCCGACGCCGGGCAGGATCACCCGCTGCGCACCGACCAGACCATCCGCATCGCGCACCAGCCGCACCGTCGCGCCCAGGCGCTCCAATGCGTAGCGCACCGAGCCCAGGTTGGCACCGCCGGCATCGATCAGCGCAACGTCGCTCACAACGCCCCCTTGGTACTCGGCAGTGCCGTGCCCTGGCGGGCCAATGCCGGGCGCAGCGCGCGCGCCAGTGCCTTGAAGCAGGCCTCGACCTTGTGGTGGTCGTTGTCGCCCCGTACCTGCAGGTTGAGGTTCAAACCGCTGGCATCGCACAGCGAACGGAAGAAGTGCGGCACCAGCTCGGTCGGCATGTCACCCACCCGCTCGCGCTTGAACTCACCCTCGAACACGAAATAGGGGCGGCCGCTGAAGTCCAGCGCAGCGCTGGCCAGGGTCTCGTCCATCGGCAGGGTGAAGCCGTAGCGGCCGATGCCGCGCTTGTCGCCCAGCGCCTCGCGCAGGGCCTGACCCAGCGCCAGCCCGGTGTCCTCGATGGTGTGGTGCTCGTCGATGTGCAGGTCGCCCTCGGCCTGGATGTCCAACGCGAACCCGCCGTGCTTGCCGATCTGTTCCAGCATGTGGTCGAAGAACGGCAGTCCTGTGGCGATGCGCGCATCACCGGCACGGTCCAGATCCAGTTCAACGCGGATCTTCGTCTCCTTGGTGTTGCGCTGGACCACGGCGGTACGCGGCGCATCGGCCAGCGCGTGGGCGATGCCCGGCCAGTCCCACTCGCCACCGAACTGTTCGGTGCGCAGCTGGAAGCCACGGATGTTGAGGTTGTCGGCGAACTGCAGGTCGGTGATGCGGTCGCCGACCATGCCCGAGCGCGCCCAGTCGATGCTGCGGTCCTGCAGGTAGGCGGTCATCAGGCCAATGCCCGGTTTGCGGGTCGGCGCATTGTCCTGCGGCCAGCTGCAGTCGATCAGCACGTCACGGAAGGTGATGCCCTGGCTCTCGAAGATCTGCAGCATCAGGTCGTTGGGGCCATCGAAGCTGGCGCGCGGGTAGCGGTCGCTGCCGAGGCCAT
The DNA here is from genome assembly GCF_003550055.1 of Stenotrophomonas sp. AG209. Lineage (NCBI taxonomy): Bacteria > Pseudomonadati > Pseudomonadota > Gammaproteobacteria > Lysobacterales > Lysobacteraceae > Stenotrophomonas > Stenotrophomonas sp. AG209. Next base: position 50,485 of record NZ_QXDB01000001.1, on the reverse strand, counting down.
CCTGGTTGGTGACGATCACGAACTGGTAGCCGGCATCACGCAGCTTCAGCAGCGCCGGGATCACCTGCGGCACGAAGCGCAGCTTCTCGTAGGCGTCGATCTGGAAATCGGACGGCTCCTCGATGAGGGTGCCGTCGCGGTCGATGAACAGGATCGGGGTCATGCTGCGGCCCTCCGCGCCGACAGGGCCGCAAGCACGCGGTCATTCTCTTCGGGGCTGCCGATACTGATGCGCAGTGCATCACCCAGCTGCGGCGCGGCGCGCTGGTCGCGCACCACCACGCCCGCAGCCAGCAGCGTATCGAACGCGGCCTGGGCATCGGCGAAGCGGACCAGCAGGTAGTTGCCGGACGAGCGGTACACGCGGCGAACGCCGGGCAGGCCCGGCAGCGCCGCGAACAGGCGTTCGCGCTCGGCGATGACCGTGGCCACGCGCTCGGTGGTGCGTGCCAACGCGGCCGGCTGCAGTGCCTGCACGGCCAGTACCGCGCACGGCGTCGGCACCGGGTACGGCGCCTGGCAGCGACGCAGCACGGCAATCAGCTCCGGGGCAGCGATCAGGGTGCCAACGCGGGCGGCCGCGAGCGCGTGCGCCTTCGACAGCGTGCGCAGCACCGCCAGGTTGGCGTGTGCGGCCAGCAACGTGGTCGCCGACGGGCGCTGCGCGTACTCGACATAGGCCTCGTCCACCACCACCAGCGCTTGCCCGCGCAACGCAACCGCTACGCGTTCGACCTCGTCCAGGGCGATGTCACTGCCAGTCGGGTTCGACGGTGCACACAGGAACACCAGCGTGGCATTGCGCGCCCTGGCGGCGTCGATCACCGCATCCAGATCGGCGCGCAGGCCATCTTCGCTGTCCACCAGGGGCACCTCAATCAGTGCGGCACCCTGCAGGCGTGCGCAGACCGCGTACATGCCGAACACCGGCGGCGTGACCAGCACACCATCGCGGCCCGGCACGCACAGGGCGCGCACCAGCAGATCGATGGCTTCGTCGCTGCCGCGGCCGATCAGCAGCTGCTGCGGCGTCACGCCGTACAGCGCCGCCAGGCTCTCACGCAACGCCAACGGCTGCGGTTCCGGATAGCGCCGGCTGTTGCCCGCCACGTCAGCCGGATTGGCCCAGGCCGACTCGTTGGCGTTCAACCAGATCTCGCCCTGCACCGCCGCGCTGCGCGCCGAACTGTAGCCGGCGAAGGCCTGCAGGTCCGGGCGCACCAGGGTCAGCACCTCATCGATAGACGCGTTCATGCCGCCGCCTCCATCCGCAGGGCCACTGCACGCTCATGCGCATCCAGGCCTTCGGCGCTGGCGATGATACGTGCGCAGCCGCCGATTGCCGCCAGTCCAGCAGCGCTGGCGCTCTGCACGCTGATCAGGTTCTGGAAGCTGGCCACGCTGACACCGCTGTAGGCACGTGCGGCACCGGCGGTGGGCAGTACGTGGTTGGTGCCGCTGCAATAGTCACCCAGTGCCTCGGGCGTGTAGTCGCCGAGGAACACCGAGCCGGCTGCCTGCACCTCTCCCAGCCACGCGCGCGGATCGCGCAGGGCCAGGATCAGGTGCTCGGGCGCGTAGCGGTTGCTGATCGCGAAGGCCTCGGCCAGCGAATCGACCTGGATCAGGCGCGACGCCGACAGCGCCTGGCGCGCGATCTGCTGGCGCGGCAGCAGGGCCACCTGGCGCTCCACCTCGGCTTCAACCGCCGCCAGCATCGCGGCATCATCGGTCAGCAGCAGCACCTGCGAATCCGGACCGTGCTCGGCCTGCGACAGCAGGTCGGCGGCGACGAAGGCCGGATTGGCGCCGGCATCGGCGATCACCAGTACTTCGGAGGGACCAGCCGGCATGTCGATGGCGGCGGCGCCGTCCTGTGCGACCTGCTGCTTGGCTTCGGTGACGAAGCTGTTGCCGGGCCCGAACAGCTTGTCGCAGGCCGGAATGCTGGCCGTGCCATAGGCCATCGCGGCGATCGCCTGCGCGCCGCCCAGCTTGAACACGCGCTGCACGCCGGTCAGCCGCGCGGCTACCAGCACTGCCGGATCGGCGCTGCCGTCGACGCGCGGCGGCGTGCACAGCACCACCTGCGGGCAACCGGCCAACTGCGCCGGAACGCCCAGCATCAATGCGGTGGACGGCAGTGGCGCGCTGCCAGCCGGAACGTACAGGCCCACCCGGCCGATCGGACGCAGCATGCGTTCGCAGACCACGCCCGGGGCGGTTTCAACTGCATAGCCTCTGCCCATGCCGGCGGCGTGGAAGCGCGCGATGCGTTCGGCGGCGTCCACCATCGCCTGGCGCAGCTCGGCGGGCACGGCCGCTTCAGCAGCGGCGAATTCGGCTTCGGAAACTTCAAACGAGGCCAGCTCGACACCATCGAAGCGCGCGGTGATCGCACGCAGCGCATCGTCGCCCTGTGCACGCACCTGCGCGATCAGCGCGGCCACGGCATCGCGGGTCTGCTGCGCCACGGTCTGCACCGGGCGGGTCAATGCCGCGCTGCGCGCAGCCTCATCAAGTCGGGACCAGATCAGACGGTTCATGCCAGCGACCGCTCCACGCTCAGTACCATCAGACCCTGCGCACCTGCGCGCTCGAGCTCCTCCATGCGCTGCCAGCTCAACGGCCCGGGGCACATGGTCTGCAGGCGCAGCGCGCCGCCATCGGCCGGCAACCGCACCAGCGGCTCGGCATCGGCCAGCAGCTGCGCCAGCGCGTCGACGCGATCTTCGCTGGCACGGAACATCAGGAGCTTGCGGTCCTGCCGCTGCACCACGCCGTCGAGGCGGCGCAGCAGCATCGCGCGCAGCGATGCACGTGCGTCATCCGGCACGCGCACCGCGCCGGCCAGCACCGCCTCGCTGTCGAGCAGGTTGTGCACCGGGGTCAACTGGTTGGCGCGCAGCGTGGCGCCGCTGGAAACAAGGTCACAGATCAGGTCGGCGGTGCCCAGGCGCGGGGCGATTTCCACCGAACCGGACAGCTCGACCACCTGTGCATCCACGCCCTGCTCGGCCAGCCACTGCTTGAGGATGGCCGGGTAGCTGGTGGCGATGCGGGTGCCGGCCAGCTGCGCCGGACCCTGCCACTGCCATTCCTCGGGCACCGCCAGCATCAGCCGGCACTGGCCGAAGCCCAGCCCGCGCAGCGCCTGGTAGGCGTCAGGCAGGCCGATCTGACGGCGTGCCGCGGCCTGTTCGTCCAGCTCGTTGCGGCCGACGATGCCGAGGTCGCAGACGCCGTCGGCGATCAGGCCAGGGATGTCGTCGTCGCGCACCAGCAGCAGGTCTACCGGCAGCGATTCGCCGTAGCAGAACAGCTTGTCGCGGCTCTCGCGCCAGCTCAGGCCGCAGGCGCTGAGCAGGTTGCGGGCGGGTTCGGCCAGCCGGCCACTCTTCTGGATGGCTATACGCAGCCGGTCTCGTGCCGGCGCTGCCTGGGTTGCACTCATGGGGGAGGTCTCGAAGTTCGGAACGGGGCGCGGATCAGCGCGAAGCAAGGCGGTCGATGGCGGCGGCATAGCCTCGATGGCCATGCTCGAGCGTGCGTGCCACCCGTCCGGTGGTGGTCACGCTGACGCCCGTGCGCTCGTGGATCTCGCGGTACGGCACGCCCTGCTGCAGCAGCGGCACCACCTTCCAGCGGTCAGCCATGGCTTCCAGCTCGGCCGGGGTGCACAGGTCACGCAGGAAGGCCTCCACCTGTTCCGGCTCGCGCAGGGCGGCAAAGGCCCGGGCCAGGGCTTCCAGGTCGGCCTTCGGGTCTTTGGCGGCAATCTCGGGGCGGGCTTTCACGGGGTCGTTTCCATGCATTAATGTAATAGCGCGTTAGTACATTAGCGCATTCTTGCGCAGTGCGTCAAATCGAGGCTTGAGGGGGCGGCAGGGCTGCTGCCCTGCACCCGCCAAGAGCCAGGGCAAAAGCAAATGCTGATTTCCTGAGCGTTGGCGGGGAGCGTCCGGTGGCAGGGGACGCCGTAAACCCATCCATGGGGGCTTGGTCGCGGCATCCATGCCGCTCACACCCCTGCCACCGAACCCTCCCCGCCTTCGACAGTTGGCCGCGATCTGCTGGATCTCGCTGGGAAAGTGATCGAGAACGGCTTTCGTAGAGTCGAGCCATGCTCGACTGCGCTTCGTCCAGAAACGCAGAACGCCCACCAAGGGGCGGGCGTTCTGCTTTCAAATCAACGACCTGGCCCGACTCAGGGCGGACAGCGCACCTCGGCCTGCAACGCCCCGCGCCGCAGGCATTCGCCGAACAGGCTGCCCTGCCGACTCGGCAGGGACTGGATGTTCTGCAACGCCCCTGCGCCCGCCGGGCACTTCCGCAAAGCCAAGGCCTGCAGGTCAGCCTCAAGCTGCGCACGGTCGATCACGTGGCAGCGGTCAACCTGCAGCCGGTACTGTGCCGGGCCCATCCGGGCACTGCGCAGCACAGGGTCACTCTGGCAGCCCGCCAGCAGGAGCACGGTGAGTACCCCTGCGGCAGCAGGCTTCACACCATCGCCCTGGACTGCTCCAGCTCCACCAGCAGGGTGCTGGCCAGCTCGTCGCGCGACACTTCGAACTGCTGTTCGCGCAGCAGGTCCTTCACCGCCACCACGCCGCGCGCCAGCTCGTCTTCACCGGCCAGCACCACGAAGCGGATACCGGCCTTGGCCGCGTACTGGAACTGCTTGCCGATCTTCTTCGGCTCCATCTGCACTTCGGTGTTGATGCCACCGGCGCGCAGGCGGCGCGCGATGTCCAGCGACTGCGGCATGCCCTGCTCGTCCATCAGCGCCACCAGCGCCTGCACGCTGCTGGCTTCGATGCCGTCGATCAGGCCGGCCTCGCGCAGCTGCCAGAACAGGCGCGACAGGCCGATGGAGATACCCACACCCGGCAGCTTCGACTTGCTGTAATGGCTGGCCAGGTCTTCGTAACGGCCGCCCGAGCAGATCGACCCGATCTGCGGGTGGTCGGTCAGCGTGGTCTCGTAGACGGTGCCGGTGTAGTAGTCCAGGCCGCGCGCAATGGAGAAGTTCAGGCAGTACGCGGTTTCCGGCACGCCCAGCGCCTGCACCAGCTGCAGCACTTCGCGCAGTTCGGCGACGCCGGTACGCAGGATCTCCGAAGAACCGGCGTCGGCTTCCAGCGTGGCCAGCTGCGCCAGCGCATCGGCATGGCCCTGCGAACGCACGGCGACGAACGCCAGGATCTTCTCGACCTGTTCGGCCGGGATGTTGAAGCCCTCGCCCACCAGCGTCTCGCGCACGTAATCGGCGCCGCGCTTGTCCAGCTTGTCCACTTCGCGCAGCACCGCCAGCTGGCGCTCGCCTTCGGCCACGCCCAGGCTCTCGAAGAAGCCGCGCATCAGCTTGCGGTTGTTCAACTGGATGCTGAAGTCACCGATGCGCAGTTCCGAGAACACCGCGTGGATGACCGCCAGCACTTCGGCGTCGTACCGCACGCTCAGGCTGTCCTTGCCGATCACGTCGATGTCGCACTGGTAGAACTCGCGGAAACGGCCGCGCTGGGCACGCTCGCCACGGTAGACGCGCTGCATCTGGTAACGGCGGAACGGGAAGGTCAGTTCGTGTTCGTGCTCGGCCACGTAGCGTGCCAGCGGCACGGTCAGGTCGAAGCGCAGCGCCATTTCCGGCAGCGAACGGTCGCCCGATTCGGCCGCGTTCGCCAGCGCGCCGGTGGACTGTACGAAGTACACCTGGCGCTCGGTCTCGCCGCCGGACTTGGTCAGCAGCACGTCGGACAGCTCGAACACCGGCGTCTCCACCGGCAGGAACCCGAAGCGCTCGTAGTTGCGGCGGATGACGTCCAGCATGCGCTGGAACGCAATCTGCTCGCGCGGCAGCAGTTCAAGGGTGCCGGGCGGGGTACGGGGCTTGATCACGGGCGGAACTCCTGCTGGAACGGGACGTGGGAGGGGGCGACATTCTAGCGCCCCCGCCTCGGGCAGGGTCGAACGGCCGCTTGAAGTATCATAAGGCCCTCCCCGCCCGCGATACGCCCCCCGCAACATGTCACGGCCTTCCGGCGCTCCGCCCGCCACCAACGATCCCGCCTCGCCGTCCTGCACCACGCTGGACTGCCTGCACTGCTCGGTTCGCCACCTTGCGGTGTGCTCGGCGCTGTCGCCCGATGAAGTGCAGGCGCTGGAACAGGTCACCGTCTCGCAGCAGGTCAGCATGGGCAGCACGCTGGCCCGCACCGGCGAAGAGCGTGACCATGTCTATACATTGACTGCCGGCGCACTGCGCCTGGTGCGCACCCTGGCCGACGGCCGCCGCCAGATCAACGGCTTCGTGCTGCCCGGCGACTACCTGGGCCTGAGCGGCAGCGACCACCACCGCTACGACATCGAGGCCATCGCCGACAGCCGCGTATGCCGCGTCGCGCTGCCACAGATGAAGGCCCTGCGCAGCCGTTTCCCGCACCTGGAGCGCAAGCTGCTGCAGCGCGCCTGCCAGGAACTGGATGCCGCACAGGATGCTGCGCTGGCACTGGCTCGCCTGCAGCCGGCCGAGAAGCTGGCCGATTTCCTGTTGCGCCTGGCCGCGCGCGAGGCCAAGCTGGGTGGCGACGGCCTGCGCGTATCGCTGCCGATGGGCCGCGGCGATATCGCCGACCATCTGGGCCTGACCATGGAAACGGTCAGCCGCACCTTCACCAAGCTGCGCCAGCAGGGGCTGATCGCCCTGCCCCACCTGAACGTGGTGGAGATCCTCGACGAGGACGGGCTGCGCACGTTGGCCGGTGAAGGATTGATCTGACCGCATCGCGGTCCGTGGGGTTGCCGGCCAGCGGCCGGCACTACCCGAATGCATATCCCTGGTAGTGCCGGCCGCTGGCCGGCAACCGCGTCCCTCTCCGATCAACGCAGCAGCACGTCGCGCAGCGCCGCATAGTCAGCCGCCAACGGTTCGGCGTGCGCCGGCCGCTGCAGCAACGCATCCAGCGCAGGCGGCACCGCCACCGCTTCGCCGATCAGCGGCTCGACCACGGCCTCGAACTTGGCCGGATGCGCCGTGGCCACCACTGCCCAGTCGCCCTTGGCACCGCGCGCACGCAGGTCCTGCAGCACCTTCACCGCCGTCGCCGTATGCGGGCAGAACAGCTCGTCGCGGCTGGCATGCGCTGCCGCAATCGTCGCGCGGATGGTCACGTCATCCACCGCGAACGCACGGAACGCAGCACGCAGTTCCGCGTCGTCGCCGTGGTAGAGCCAGCGCAGTCGCTCGAAGTTGCTCGGCGCACCCACGTCCATTGCATTGGCCACCGTCGCCACACTGGCCTGCGGCTGGTAGTCGCCACCATTGAAGTACGCCGGCAGCACCGCGTTGGCATTGGTGGCCAGCACGATCTGGCCGATCGGTACGCCCAGCGCGCGCGCCAGCACCGCCGCCATCGCATTGCCCAGGTTGCCGGTCGGCACCACCAGATTGAGCCGGCGACGATACGCGGCGTAGTGGGCCAACGCTGCATGGGCGTAGTAGCTCATCTGCGGCAGCAGTCGGCCCAGGCTGATGCTGTTGGCCGAGCTCAACGGCACCTGCGCCTGCAGTTCGCGGTCAGCCAGCGCCTGCTTGACCATCGCCTGGCAATCGTCGAACGCACCCGCCACACACAGGGCCTGGATGTTGTCGCCGAAACAACCGAGCTGGTGCGCCTGGCGCGGAGATACGCGGCCATCCGGATACAGCACCACCACGCGCACGCCGGGCTGGCGATGGAACGCCGCCGCAACGGCGGCACCGGTATCGCCGGACGTGGCGACGACGATCGTCAGATCGCGGTCCTTGCCGGCCTGCAGCCGCGACAGCGTACCGGCCAGGAAGCGCGCGCCGATATCCTTGAACGCCGCCGTCGGCCCATGAAACAGCTCCAGCACGTGGTCACCGTCACCGAGCGCACGCAGCGGCACCGGGAAGTCGAACGCTTCGCGGCAGATCGCCGGAAGCGCGGTCTCAAGCGCGTCGCCAGCAAAGAACGGTGACAGCAGATCGGCGGCGGTATCGGCCAGGCTCACCCCGGCCTGCAGTTCGCGGGCGGCCGGCAGAAGCGCGGGGACATACAGCCCGCCATCGGGCGCCAATCCGGCGGCGATCGCCGCGCTGAGGCCGACGGCCGGAGACTGGCCGCGGGTCGAAACAAATTGCATGGCTTCGGTATCCAGTAATGGGGAAGGATTCAGCACAAGCGGGCTCCCGGTGCATCCAGCGGCGATACCCAGGCGTCACTGTCGAAGCCGGCCGCAGCGAACGCTGCCTGCACCGGCGCCGCAGCGGCACGCGCCTGGTCGGCATCCTCGAACCAGGCGAACACACTGGGTCCGGCACCTGAGATGCCCGCGCCCATTGCATGGGACGACAGCGCCGCATCACGGGCGGCTTCGAAGCCGGCAATCAATCCGGCCCGTCGCGGTTCGACCAGCACATCGCGCAGGCCCGCGCGTACCAGCGCCGCGTCACTGCGATGGCAGCCACTGAGCACCAGCGCGAGGTTCGCGCTCTGTGCCACGAACTCGCCCAGCGCATAGCTGCCTTGCAGGGCCTGGCGGGCACGGCGCGTTTCCAGCACCGCGTGCGGATGCACCAGCAGGCTGTGCCAGCTGGCAGGCACCGGGATCGGCAACAGGCGATCGGCCGTACACAACGCCAGGCCACCCAACAGCAGCGGGCCGACGTTGTCACCGTGACGGCCACCACTGGCCACCGCCTCGCCGTCCAGCGCGTACGGGTACAGCGCCTCGCGCGGCAGCGGGGCCTGCAGCAGCGCATTGGCGGCGACCAGCGCCGCGACACTCGACGCGGCCGAACCGCCCATGCCGGAACCGAACGGAATGCCCTTGTCGATCTCGACCGCGAAACCGAAATCCAGGCCCAGGCCTTCGCGCAGCGACATCAGCGCGGCCCCCGCGGTGTTGCCGGCGGCGTCCAGCGGCAGCGCGACCGCACTGCCACGGATCGCATCGATCCGCACCACCGGCTCTTCGATGCGGCGCACGCTCACGGTATCGCCGATACCGGCAATGGCATGGCCGAGAATATCGAAGCCCACTGCCACGTTTGCCACCGAGGCGGGCGCGAACGCACGTGCGATCACAGCCGCGCTCCTTCACCGGCGGCGACCCGCAGCAGGTCCGCGAACACACCCGCTGCCGTCACTTCCGGACCCGCACCCGGCCCCTGCACCACCAACGGGTTGTCGCAGTAGCGACGGGTGCGGAACTGCACCACGTTGTCGGTCAGCCGCAGGTTGGCGAAGGCATGATCGGCCGGCAGTTCCTGCAGGCCGACCGAGGCGCCATCGGCACCCAGCCGTGCCACATAGCGCAGCACCGCCCCCCGCGCCCGCGCGTCCTGCAGGCGTTGCCGCAGGCTGGCGTCGGACTCACCCAGCCGCGCCATGAAGTCATCCACGCCACCCTCGCGCAGCAGCGCCGGCACCAGGCTTTCCACGTCCACCTGCTCAAGGCTGAGCGCGTGGCCGGCTTCGCGGGCCAGGATCACCAGCTTGCGCGCCACGTCCACGCCCGAAAGATCATCGCGCGGGTCCGGTTCGGTGTAGCCCATCGACCGCGCCTGCGCGACCAGCTGCGAGAACGGCTGGCTGCCATCGAAGCGGTTGAACAGCCAGGCCAGCGTGCCGGAGAAGATGCCTTCGATGGCCAGCACCTCGTCACCGGTGTCGACCAGGTCACGCAGCGTGGTGATCACCGGCAGGCCCGCGCCCACGGTGGCCTCGTAGCGGAAGCGCGCACCACTGGCCGCCGCAGCCGCGCGGATGCGCTGGTAGCGCGGCAGCGGCCCGGCACCAGCCTGTTTGTTCGGGGTCACCACGTGGATGCCGGCCGCCAGCCAGCCCTCATAGCGCTCGGCCACCTCGGCACTGCCACTGCAGTCGATCACCACCGCATGCGGCAGGTGCGCGGCCAGAAGGTGCTCGGTGAAGCGATCCAGATCGCTGGACTCGCCCGCTTGCTGAAGGGCTTCGCGCCAGTCGGCGTGCAGCCCATCCGCATCCAGGCGCATGCGCGAACGCGAGGCCAGTGCGCGCAGGCGCAGGTCGACATTGGCCTTGGCCAGCAGCTGCGGGCGCGCAGCCAGCAACTGGTCCAGCAGCGCGGCACCGACGTTGCCCGGCCCGATCACACCCACCGCGAAGGTCTGCGGCGACAGCCAGAACCCAGCATGGGCAGCGCGCAGCGCGCGGGTGGCATCGGCACTGTCCACCGCCACCGAGATGTTGCGTTCGGACGAACCCTGCGCGATCGCCAGGATGTTCACCTGCGCACGGCCCAGTGCCTCGAACAGGCGCGCCGCCACACCCGGTTGACCGGCCATGCCGTCACCCACCGCCGCCAGTACGCTGACGCCCTCGCTGACCTGCACGCGCTGCACCTGGCCCACCGACAGCTCATGCGCGAACGCATGCAGCAGTGCCTCGCGGCCACGCGCGGCTTCGGCGGCGCGTACCACGCAGCAGATCGAATGTTCCGACGAACCCTGCGAGATCATCACCACCGACACCTGCGCCTGCCGCAGGGCGGCGAATACGCGCTCTGCAGTGCCCGGCACGCCGATCAGACCGGTGCCTTCCAGGTTCAACAGGGCCAAGCCGGGGCTCAGGGTCAGGCCCTTCACCGGCCCGCGCGGCGAGCGCTCGGCACTGATGCGCGTACCCGGATGCGCCGGCTGGAACGTATTGCGGATGAAGATCGGCAGGCCGAGCCGGATCGCCGGCGACATCGTCTGCGGGTGCACCACCTTGGCGCCGAAGTAGGCCAGTTCGCAGGCCTCGTCGTAGCTGAGCGATTCGAGCTGCACGGCTTCGGGCACCAGCCGCGGGTCGGCTGACAGCACGCCGTCGACGTCGGTCCAGATATGCAGTTCATCGGCGTTGAACAGCGCGGCGAAGATCGCACCGGAGTAGTCGCTGCCGTTGCGGCCCAGGGTGGTGATGCGGTCATCGCGATCACGCGCGACGAAACCGGTGGCGACCAGGCGCGGCTGCGGATGCTGCAGCCGCCACTTGGCGAGGCGGTCGGCGCTGGCTTCCCAGTCGACATCGACGCCCAGTTCGCCATGCCCGACCACCAGCACCTCGCGCGCATCGAGCACAGCGCAGTCTTCGCCCAAGGCACGCAGGTGGGTGCCTAACAGCTGTGCGGAGAACACTTCGCCCAAGCCCTGCACGCGGTCCAGCACCTCGCGCGGCAGCTCGCCGATCACCGCCAGCGCCGCCAATACTTCGGCCAGCTGATCGAAGCGGGCGTCGATCCACTCGACGGTCTCGCCCACCTGCTCGCCCAGCAGCGCCACGGCGGCGCCGCGATGGCGCGCGCGCAGCGCATGCCAGGCCTCGCGCCAGCCTTCATCACCCTTGGCCGCCAGCTGCGCCAGCTCGATCAACGCATCGGTGACCCCCTTCATCGCGGAGACAACAGTGACCTGCAGCGATTCGGGGCGGGCCAGCAGCAGGCCGGCAACATGGCGATAGCGTTCGGCATCGGCCACCGAGGTGCCGCCGAACTTGTGCACGACAGTGGACGGCGCAGCCAGATCGGCCGGGGCAACGGGATGGGCGGGGGCGTGGGAAGACATGCAGACCTCGGTAGGAGGCCCCGTCGCATGCAGGTGTCGAGTTTCCCCGCCACCTGGATGGTGCGGGGCCGTGGTTTTCGGGAGTTACACGAAGACGACGGGCCGCACCAGGGCAGTGGTGACGGTGGTGGTGGTAATGGTGGTGGTGGCGACCGGCGCAGTCGAACGGCCCGCGGTGGCGGGGGCGATCAGGCTGGCGTGGGCGGCATCAAGGACCATGACGCACAGAAAACACCGTGCGCCGGGCCGCTGTCAAGTGCTGCGATGCAAAAAATCGTTGCCGCGATCATCGGCCAACGTGCTGGCATTTGGTTGCATCTGAGACCAAGCGGCCATCAGTACGCTTGACGGCCGCATTCAGCCGGCATGTTCGGCGATCGCCCGTGGCGTGCGATGCGCATGCGCGCACAGCATCACGCCGGCCACCAGGAACACGATCGCCAGCGCTTCCAGCAGCGAGGGCCACCGCCGCTGCCAGGCAAAGGCATACAGCAGCGCGAACAGGGTTTCGAACACGATCATCTGCCCGGTCAGGGTCAACGGCAGCAGGCGGCTGGCGCGGTTCCAGAACGCGTTGCCGAGGATCGAGGCCACCACAGCCACGCCCGCGCTGATCGCCCAGAAGCCCCCCCACTGCGCCGCCGTGTGGGTGCCGCTGTGGCCGATGAAGGCCATCGGCACCAGCAGCAGGGCCAGGCCGCCGGTGGTGACGCCGGTCAGCAACGACCAGTCGTGGCTGGACAGGTCCGGTCGGCGTGCCAGCCAACGACTGTTGCCGATCGAGTACAGCGCCCACGAAAACAGCGCACCGAATGCACAGAGCAGGCCGATCAGGCGCTGCCGCCACGGTGTTGCCAGATGCTCGGACATCAGGGCTTCCCAGCCCACCAGCGCCACGCCGAGCACGCACAGGCCCAGCGCCGGCAGCAGCTGCTTCAACGGCACCGCGCCCTGCTCGCGCACGCCGACCAGGGTGACCACCACCGGAATCAGGCCGACGATCAGCGATGCCGCCGCGCCACCGGCCCACTGCACGGCCGTGGCCAGCAGCAGGAAATACACCAGGTTGCCGGCCAGGCTCAGCCACAGCAGCCCGAACCATTCGGCACGGCCCAGCCGCGGTGCCAACCGCTTCCAGCGCGGCAGCAACAGAGCGACGGCAATCAGGCCATAGACCAGGTAGCGACCGGCCGACAGTTGCAACGCATTGAACGACTGCAGCACGGCGGGCGCGAGAAAGACCACGCCCCACAGCGCGCCAGCGGCAACGCCATTGGCGATGCCCAGGGCCATCGGGTTGTTGCGCATTCGGGTTCTTCGGGGGGAGAGAACAGGCCGCGCAGTGTAAGCGCTCGCCGGTGGGGCGCTCTTGACCGAGGCTACTGCCCTCCCGCCTTTGTAGAGTCGAGCCATGCTCGACTGCCGTTCGCGAGGTGGTCGGTGCAGAAGCAGTCGAGCGTGGCTCGACGCTACAGTCCGGCGCTCCTGCGCCAGGCGGCCGGCGTCTGCCCGCACTCACGACGCAGCGCGCGGGTCAGTGCACTCTGCTCGGAATAGCCTGCGGCCAGCGCGATATCGCTGATCGGCGCCGCACTGGTGCGCAGCTGGTGCTTGGCCCAACGCAACCGGCTGGCACTGAGCCAGGCCTGAGGACTCAGCCCGAACTCGCGTTGGAACAGCGCATGCAACCGGCTCTCGCTGACACCGACGAAGGCGGCCATGCGTGCTACCGGCCATGCCTGGCCCGGATCGACCTGCACCGCCGCGCACAGGCCCTGCATGCGCGCACCACTGCCCGCCGGTGCAAACACCTGGAGCAGCTGCGGCAGCAGGGGCGGCAACGGTTGACCCTCACGCACCTGCGCCAGGCGCTGCCGCAGCGCCAGTGGCAGATGCAGCCAGCGCTGGCGGCACAGGTGCTGCTGGGTATCGTCATCGAGCACACCGGGCGCGCAATCGACAATCACGAAACCATTGGGACCGTCGGCCATCTGGTCATGCGCTTCGCCGGCTGCAACGAACGCCCCCTGCAGCAGGTCCAAGCGCCCACCGCGCCCCTCCATCTCGAACTGCAGCTCGCCCTGCAGCGGCAGCACCCACTGCGCATAGTCGTGGCGGTCCAGGCCGGTGGCCTGGCCGTAGTGCCGCAGGTGGAAGATCGCGCCCATATGACGAGTGTGCGCGTGCTGACATTTCCCTGCAACGCGGCCCCGGCGCCGGCCATGCTATGTTCCAGACGGTTCCAGACGCAGGGATGGCAGGATGAACAGCATGATCCGATTGCTTCCGCTGGCACTGGCCAGCGTCTTTCCCCTGGCCGCCCAGGCCCAGGCCCCGGCCACGCCACCGGCCGCCGAGCGCATCGCACCCGCACCGCACTGCCTGGACGCACGTGACGTACGCCAGGTCGAGCAGGAGACGCCGACCGCCATCGCGGTCCGTGACGGCAAGGGCCAGGCCTACCGCATCGATTTCAACGCAGCCTGCCCGGGCGTCAACGAAGCCAGCGCACTGCGGCTGGAGGCACCTTCAGGCTGGGCCTGCGGCCGTCCCAGCGAACAGGTGATGGTGGATGGCCGCCGCTGCGGCGTCGGCAGTGTCACCCCCATCGACAACCGGGAATTCGCCAGCACCGCACGCCAGAGCAGCCGCCTGTACGCGGCCACCCTGCCGCGGGTGAACGTGACCGCCACGGGCAAAACCAGCCGTGGCGACAGCAGCCCGCGCCATACCTTCCAGGCCTCGCCTGCATTCTGCTTCGCCACCCGCCATGTGCGCAGCTGGAACGAGGATCCCCAGGGCGTGGTGGTGGAGACCAATCCGCGCCGCAATGGCGGCAACCGGTACTACCGCGTCGAACTTGCCGGCAGCTGCTCGATCCTGGCCGGGGCCACCTCGGTGGAATTCCAGTCCGGGTTCCAGAACGGCCTGATCTGTGGCAACCCGGGCGATCGCATCGTGGAGACGCCGTCCGGGATCCCCGGCGACATGCGCGCCAGCACGCCGCGCTTCGCCCGCCCGGGCTGCAGCGTGCTGGCGGTCTATCCGAAGGACGTGCCGGACCAGGCCGCGCGCTAGCCGTCGATGCCGAGGAAGGCGAACGGTGCACTGGGTACGAAGTGGCCCAGTGCATCGCCGGCGAACGTATTGCGCTGGTCCTTCCCAAGGTCGAGCTTGAGCACCTGGCCGCCGAAATCGACCTTGTTCAGATCGACCCAGAAGGTGTTGGGGGTCAGCGCCGATTCGAAGAAGTACAACCGCCGCTTGTGGTCGGCCACCGTGCGCCAGCGCGTCGATGAGATGTTCGGCTCGCCCGGCGTGGTGATGCCGTACGGCACCGACGCATTGCGGATCACGCTGAACACGCTGGCCAGCGCTTCCACCGGATCCTCGGCCTTGGGAATGGCGTTGATGTAGAACGACGCACGCGCGAATCGGTCGGACGAGCGGTTGGTACCCGGCAGCATCACCGTGCCACCGATCTGCTGCCAGTAGCTGTTGAGTGCCAGCTGCTGCTCGAAGATCGGCGAGTTGGTCATCACCTGGTAGCGGCGGTCATGGTGGATCACCTGGCGCCCGCCGATGTACTCGACGATGGCACTGTCGCCGGTCGCATCGGACAGCGACAGGTGCAGCGTTGCCTGGCGGTCCTCGCCCGGCACCTTGTCGGTGACGATCGAGTACGGCTCACGCTTCAGCGCCGCCACCGCCTCGTCCACGGTCGCGAAATTGTCCAGCACATACTGCGCCCACAGCGAGATCGCCAGGCCCGGCTTGTTGCCGCGCTGCTGCGGATACTCCGATTCGACCAGCCACAGCAGGTTGGCCACCAGGCCTTTCTCGTTCATACCATCGGTGGTCGATACGTCGTAGCCAGTGGCCACCACCGAACCGTAGCGTGCCGTCCAGGCCAGCGACTTCGGCCCGGCCTGGCCGGTGCGCGCGATGCCGCGCGGCAGTACATAGAGGTTGGTCGCCACGTCGACCTTCCAGTCCATCGAGCGCGCGGTGATCACATCGCCGTTGTCGCCCAGGTACACCGCGCGCGTGCAGGCCAGCGCCGGTGCCACCGCAGCGGCCAGTGCGACCGCCAGCATTGCCCTGCCCGTCCACTTCATCCGAACCATGTCGTTGCGCTCCTTTCCCCGTGAACCCTGGATCTGACCGCACGCAGGGTGACACAGGGGTGAAGCCTCAACGGACGACGCGATCGTGCAGCCAGAAACCTGCAAGCATCGCAGGCACGAACCACAGTGCTTCACGCGATGCGACTGCCAGCCCGGCGATGGCCGGTCCCGGGCAGTAGCCCGCCCATCCCCAGCCGATACCGAACAGTGCGGCACCCAGCAGCAGGCGGGCATCGACATCACGCGCACTGGGCAGCTGGAATCGCACCGCGAACCACGGCTGCGCGCGGCGCAGCGCCCAGCGCTGCCCGACCGCACTGACCAGCATCGCCGAGCCCAGCACCCACATCAGGGTGGGATCGAAATCACCCGCGATGTCGAGGAAGCCGATTGCACGGCGCGCATCGGTCATCCCCGAAAGCGCCAACCCCGCGCCGAACAGCGCACCTGCCGCTGCCGCGGCCCCTGTCGCGCGGCTCATGCCAGGCCTCCGCCGTGGCGGATGAGGAAGGTGGTGAGCATCGCGCAGGCCATGAACACCAGCACCGCCAGCAGCGAGCGCTTCGAGCCGCGCGCCATGCCACAGACGCCGTGGCCACTGGTACAGCCACTGCCCAAGCGGGTGCCGAAGCCCACCAGCAGGCCGGCGCCGATCAACTGCCAGGCAGGCAAGGCGTCGCGCAGCAGTACCCGCGGCGACGCGTCGGGCAGCGATTGCCACCACAGCACCAGCCCGGCCGCTGCAAGCAGGCCGGACAGGAAGGCCCAGCGCCATCCGCGCTCGCCATTCGCTGCGCGCAGGATGCCTGCGGCGATCCCGCTGATACCGGCCACGCGGCCGAGGGTGGCGAGCAACAGCACCGCGGCGGCGCCGATCAGCGCCCCGCCAGCCACCGCAGTCCAAGGCAGGTTCATGCCCTGCCCTCATTCACGCCATTCATGGGATTGCCCTTTTATTTAGATTTATCTAAATTAGACGCTTCTAAACAAAAAGGTCAACCATGCCCGGCACCCCGCTCGACAGCGCCGCGATGGCCGAGCACGCCGCACAGGCTGCTGCGCTGCTCAAGCGCCTGGCCCATCCTGCCCGCCTGCGCGTGCTGTGCCGCCTGGTCGAAGGCGAAGCCCCGGTACCGGAACTGCAGGCGCTGACCGGATTGAGCGCATCCGCGCTGTCGCAGCACCTGGCCGTGCTGCGCGAACTGGACATCGTGGCGACCCGGCGCGAAGCGCAGGCCATCCACTACCGCATGCAGGAAGGGCCCGCATTGGGCGTGCTGCAGGCGCTGCATGCCGCCTATTGCGGCGGCGGTACCTGGCGCTGACGCTCAGCCGGCGTGCAGCGCTGGCTGCACAACGTTGTCGAGCAGATCCACCGGCGTCGGTGCGGAGCGATCGCCCTGCAGGGTACGGGTAAAACCCGACCAGTCACTGGATGACAGCTGGCGCAACAGCGCCTCCTCCACCGGCAGCGCGCGCATCGACCAGTACGGAAACTGGCGCTGTCCCAGGCGGCCGCGCGCCAGTTCAATGATGTCGATATGGCTGCCGGCCTGCAGGATGCGTTCGTAGACCGAGTCGATGCCATCCGGCGGCCCTTCAATGTACTGCAGGAAACGCCTGCCGTCGTGCAGCAGCACGCCGGTCACCCCGGCCATCTTGTTGAAGCGGGCCGCATCGTCCACCAGCGCCTGCAGCCGTCCAGCGGAGAGATCCGGCAGCGCCCGGCTGACATAGGCGATCGCACGCAGTGGCATGGTGCTTCCTTGGCAATATGTACCGCAACGGTAGCAGTTGCGGACGAGCCCGTCTCAGATCCACGCCACGCTTGCTGAAGAATTCAGCTTGCCGCGGTTCCCGGGCTTTCAGAGCGCCGTGGCAGCGTCGCCTCGAACACCACCTGCCCGGCCTCGTTGCGCGCGCCGATGCGGCCGCCGTGGGCGCGGACGAACTGATCAACGATGTACAGGCCCAGCCCCAGGCCATTGCTGGGGTGGAAACTGGCCTTGAACGGCTCGAACAATCGCGGCAGCAGCGCGTCGTCGATCCGCCCGGCGTTGCTCACCCGCAGCAGCACGCTGCGCGGATCGCGGCCGTCCACCTCCACCCTCGCCTCGCTGCCATGGGTGAGCGCATTGCCGACCAGGTTCGCGGCGACCTGGCCGAGCCGATCCAGATCACCCTGCAGGCGGGTATCGCCCTGCATGTCGAGATGGACCCGCGCGTGGCCGTGGGCGCTGCCCGCTTCGGCCACCACTGCACGCGTCACCTCCGCAAGATCGCAGGCACTGGCCTGCAGGCGCAGTCCGCCGCTGCGGATCCGCGAAAAGTCCAGCAGCTGCTCGACCATCCGCGCCATGCGCAGGGTGCTGGCTTCCAGGTACTTCAGGGTCTGCTGCGCACCGGCATTGTCCCCGGGAAGCTCCAGCGCCAGCTTGTCGGCACACAGCAGGATCGCCGACAGCGGCGTGCGCAGGTCATGGGTAAGCACGGCCGCCATCGTCTCGTTGAGCTTGAGCGAACGTTCCAGCGCCTCGTTGCGCGCTTTCAGCAGCTGGCGCTGCTGGTAGAGCTCGATGAAGACGTTGACCTTGCTCAGGATCACCTGCGGGGCGACTGGCTTGTGCAGGAAATCGACCGCGCCGGTTTCGTAGCCCTTGAAGGCACGCACCGGGTCATCCGGCGAGGCGGTCAGGAAGATGATCGGCACATCGCGGCTGCGGTGCGAACCGCGCATCAGCTCGGCCAGGGTGAAGCCGTCGATCTCCGGCATGTGCACGTCCAGCAATGCCAACGCCACCTCGTGCTCCAGCAGCAGCTCCAGCGCCTGCGCACCGGAGCCCGCAAGCAGCAGGTTCACGCCCTCGCGCTGCAGCAGCGCCTGCATGGCTACCAGGTTCTGCGGCACGTCATCGACGATCAGCAGGTTGACCGGGGTCTGCGACTGCGCAGGGTCCGGTGGCAGCAGGTTCATGCAAACAACTCCTTCAGGCGACGGCACATCAGTTCAAGGGGCAGCACGGCATCAGCGCCAGCGTGCTGCAGGGCGGAGGCCGGCATCATCGATGCCTCGGCCTCCTCGGGACATTGCAGCCAGGCGCGGCCGCCAGCGGCGCGCACGGCGGCCACCCCTTCGCTGCCGTCACTGCTGGCACCGGTCAGCAGCAGGGCCAGCACCTGCACACCGAACACCGCCGCTGCCGACTCGAACAGCGGATCGATGGCCGGGCGCGAAAACAGCACCGGGGCGTCGACCGACAACGCCAGCGAACCGGCGTCTTCCACCAGCAGGTGATAGTCCGGTGGCGCGAAGGTCACCGTGCCGGGCTGCAGCGGCTGCTTGTCCTCGGCCTCGCGAACCGGCAGCGCGCAGTACGGCGCCAGCACTTCGGCGATGCGGCTGCTGCGGTCGCGTGGCAGGTGCAGCACGGCCAGCACCGGCGCGGGCAGCGCCGCCGGCAGCGCGCCGAGCACCGCCTGCAGAGCCGCGACCCCACCGGCAGAGGCGCCGATCACCAGCACGGCCGGGCGTGTCAGCGACGCCATCAGGCGACCTTCCGGTACAGGCGATGCTCGCGCGAGCAGACCTCGAACGCACCGTGGTGGCGACCGAACTGCAGCGATTCCTTGCTGCCCAGGCCAAGGAAGCCGCGATGCACCAGTGCTTCGCGGAACAGGCCCACCGCGCGATCCTGCAGGTCGCGGTTGAAATAGATCAGCACATTGCGGCACGACACCAGGTGCACTTCGGAGAACACAGTGTCGGTGGCCAGGCTGTGGTCGGCGAACACCACGTTGCGGCGCAGCTGGCGGTCGAACACCGCGCCATCGTAGGCCGTGGCGTAGTAGTCGGAGAGCGAAGCGGTACCGCTGGCCGCCAGGTAGTTGCGGCTGAACTGGGCCATGCGGTCGATGCCATAGGCACCGGCTTCGGCGGTGGCCAGCGCTGCCGGATTGATGTCGGTGGCATAGACGATGCTGCGCTCGAGCAGGCCTTCCTCGTGCAGCAGGATCGCCAGCGACCACACTTCTTCGCCCGTACTGCAACCGGCCACCCACAGCTTCACCGACGGATAGGTGCGCAGCACCGGCACCACCTGCTCGCGCAGCTCGCGGAAATAGGCCGGGTCACGGAACATCTCCGACACCTGCACGGTGAAGAACTGCATCGCCTGCGCGAACAGGTCCGGCTCGTGCAGCAGGCGGTGCTGCAGGTCGGCCAGCCGCTCGCACTCGTAGCGCTGCATCGCCTGGCGGATGCGCCGCCGCAGCGACGACACCGCGTAGCTGCGGAAGTCGTAGTGGTAGCGCTGGTACAGCGCTTCCAGCAGCACTTTCAACTCCAGGTCGAACAGGGCCTGCTCGTTCATTGCCGCGAGCACCAGACCCGGCACAGCGAGACCAGCTTGTCGACATCGATGGGCTTGGCGATGTAATCGTTGGCACCGGCCTGCAGGCAACGCTCACGGTCGTCCGGCATCGCCTTGGCGGTCAGCGCGATGATCGGCAGGTCCTGCAGGTGGCGCTGCGCGCGGATCTCGCGCATCGCGGCCAGGCCGTCCTTCTCCGGCATCATGATGTCCATCAGCACCAGATCGACTTCGCGCTCGGCCAGGCGATCGACCGCTTCCTGGCCATTGCGCGCGATCTCCAGCGTCACGCCGAGGGGTTCGAGCACGCTGGACAGCGCGAAGATGTTGCGGACATCGTCTTCTGCCAGCAACACGGTACGGCCGTCGAGCACGGTGTCGCGCCGGCGCGCCTCGCGCAGCAGGCGCTGCTGGTCGGTCGGCAGGCTGGCCTCGACGCTGTGCAGGAACAGGGTCACCTCGTCCAGCAGGCGTTCGGGCGAGCGCGCGCCCTTGATGATGATGCTCTTGGAATAGCGACGCAGGCGCTGCTCTTCCTCGCGGCTGAGCGCGCGGCCGGTGTAGACGATCACCGGCGGGAAGCCGACGTCATCGTTGCCGGCCATGTGCTCGAGCAGGTCGTAGCCACTGCCATCCGGCAGCGACAGGTCCATCACCATGCAGTCGAAGGTAACCGTGCTGAGCTGTTCCAGCGCGCCGGCCAGGGTACCCACTGCAACGATCTGCAGCTGATCGCGGCCCAGCAGCAGTTCCAGGTTGTGGCGCAGCTCGCTGTCGTCCTCGACGATCAACAGGCGCCGCATGTCGCGCTGGCTGGTCTGTTCCAGCTGCTCGATGGCCGTCACCAACCGCTCGCGCGTGGTCGGCTTGATCGCGAAGCCGATCGCACCCAGCTCGCGTGCGACCTGGCCGCGCTCCATCGCCGAAACCACGTGGACCGGGATGTGGCGGGTGTCCGGATTTCGCTTCAGGCGCTCCAGCACGCTCAGGCCGGACACATCGGGCAGGCCGATATCGAGCAGGATGCCGTTCGGGCGCAGCTCGCTGGCCAGTGCCAGCGCTTCTTCCGCCGTGCTGGCCACCACGCAGTCGAAGTCCAGCTCGTGGGCCAGCACCACCAGCGCTTCGGCGAAGGTGGCATCGTCTTCCACGGCCAGGATCAGCCGGCCTGCGCGCTGGCGCCGGCCACGGTCGTCGGCCACGCTGGCCTCCGCCGTGACCGCGCCGGATGCAATCACCGGCGCAGCGGGCGCGGGTACATGCACAGGCGCAACCGCTGGCGCCGCGACGGCAGCAGCGGGCGCCGCATCCGCTTCAAGCGCAGGCGCCCCCTGCAGCGGCAGCTCCAGGATGAAGCAGCTGCCGCGGCCAGGCTCACTGTCGACCTGGATGGTGCCGCCCATGCGTTCGGCCAGATCGCGCGAGATCGACAGGCCCAGGCCGGTGCCACCGTAGCGACGCCGGGTGCTGCCGTCGGCCTGGCGGAAGGCCTCGAAGATCACCTGCAGCTGCTCGTGGGCGATGCCGATACCGGTATCGCAGACTTCGAAGCGGACACGGCCATTACCCCCTGCACGGACCTGCAGGCTGACCTTGCCGTGTTCGGTGAACTTCAGCGCATTGGCAAGCAGGTTCTTCAGGATCTGCTGCAGGCGCTGGTTGTCGGCCACCAGCTGGCTTGGCGCCAGCGCATCGGCCTCGATCTGCAGGGCCAGGCCCTTCTGCCGCGCCATCGGCTCGAACGTCTCGCGCAGGCGCTGCAGCACGCTGTCCACCACCACGACTTCGTCGGCCAGCTCGACATGGCCGGCCTCGATGCGCGACAGGTCCAGGATGTCGTTGATCAACGCCAGCAGGTCGTTGTTGGACGACAGGATCGCGCGTGCGTACTTCACCTGCTCTGCGGTGAGCGTGCCGTCCTTGTTGTCGGCCAGCAGCTTGGCCAGGATCAACGAACTGTTCAGCGGCGTGCGCAGCTCGTGCGACATGTTGGCCAGGAACTCGGACTTGTAGCGCGAGGTGGCAGCCAGCTCGTTGCTGTTGCGTACCAGCTGGCTCTGCGCGACCAGCAGTGCCTGCTTCTGCGCTTCCAGCTCGTGGGTGCGCTCTTCCAGCTGCACGTTGCTCTGTTCCAGCTCGGCCTGCTGCTGCTCCAGGTGTCCCTGCGACTGCATCAGGCTGCGGCTCTGCTCTTCCAGTTCCTCGTTGGCCACGCGCAGTTCTTCCTGCTGGGCCTGCAGCTCCTCGCCCTGGCGCTGCGATTCCTCCAGCAGCACCACCAGCTGCGCGCGCAGCAGCGAGGCGCGCAGCGCCATGCCGATCGTTTCGGCGCAGCGCTCCAGCAGTTCGTCGTCGAGGTCGCGCTGCCCGCCGATGCGTGCGCGGCCCAGTTCGATCACGCCGACCACGGCGCCGTCGCTGCTGATCGGCGCCAGGATCCGCTCGCGCACCGGCACACGCCCGAGGCTGGTCTGCAGGTCGAGTACCGCGGCGTCATCGCCATACAGGTGGCGGATCCGCTCGTCACGCGCCACCTGCCCGGCCAGGCCTTCCTGCAGGGCCAGCGACGCTGGCGTGCCAGAAGGCAGCGCCATGCCACCGGTCAACTGCAGTCGCCCACCTTCCAGGCGATAGACCGCGCCCACATCGGCATCCAGCTGGCCGGCCAGGTGCGTTGCCGCCGCTTCTGCGATCTGCTCCGGCCCGAGGTCGCCGCGCAGGCTCATCGCCACCGCATTCTCGGCCTCCTGCAGCCAGAGCGCACGCATCGCCTGGCGCCGGGCCTGGATCGCGCGCGAGACGATCAGCGCGATCATCAGGAAGGCGCAGCCACCGATGGTGCGGTTGACGAACGAGAACGACGAGTTGTTGCTGGCTGGCGCCACGTTGAAGCCGATCACCAGCAGGACACAGGCGATCATCGCGACCACGAACGGCGCGCGCGCACTGCGCTGGAACACCGTGACGCCCACGGCGAGGAAGTAGGCCAGCCAGACCGCGTATCCCAGCGGCACCACCAGTTCCAGCGCGATGGTCGCCGACAGCAGTACGGCAGAGGTCATCCAGATCCAGCGGTCACGCGTAGTCGCACCAGGACGCATGCAGGTCGGTTCCAGAAGACAAAGGGTGGGTGATGGTACTCCCTGTCGCATTCAGCCGCACAGGACCAATGGCACGTGCCTGCCGTGCACGCATCCTTCACACTGCACTGCCTAGCTTCACGTCCCTCTCAGGGGTAACACTTATTTCCACGTGGACGCTGCCGCTTCTACGACGTCCGTGCTGACGGACCCTTCCCGACAACTGCGACTGTTGATCGACAGCGTGCGCGACCATGCGCTGTACCTGCTTGATCCCGAAGGCATCGTCTGCAGCTGGAACCCGGGCGCGGAGCGCATCAAGGGCTATTCAGCCGATGAAGTGGTGGGTACGCACTTCGGTCGTTTCTACCTGGCCACCGACCGCGAGGCCGGCGAACCGCAGCGCCTGCTCCGCCTCGCGGCGCAGCAGGGCCATGTTGCCAGTGAAGGCTGGCGGGTACGCCGTGATGGCTCGTCGTTCCGTGCCAGCGTGGTCATCGAGCCGGTCGTCGAAGCCGGCGAACTGCTTGGCTTCGTCAAGATCACCCGCGACATCACCGAGCAATGGCAGGCACAGCGACTGCTGCGGGATGCCCAGCGCGCGCTGCGCAACACCCAGCAGTTCGAGACGGTTGGCCGGCTCAGCCGCGGCCTGTCGCACGAGTTCAACAACCTGCTGACCACCATCGGCAACGCACTGGACCTGCTGTCGCTGCGCGTCAGCGGTGACGATGCCCGCGCCGCCGAGCTGCTGGACGCTGCGCAGGCGGCCACCGACCGCGGCGCCCTGCTGACCCGCCAGCTGCTGGCCTTCAGCACGGGCCAGACCTTGATCCGCGAACCGCTGGACATCAACACGCTGGTACGGCAATGGCTGCCGGGCCTGCAGCGCGCCTGCCCGCCCACGGTGACGCTGGACGCCTGCCTCACGCCGGGCCTGCCGCAGGTGTGCACCGACGCGATGCAGCTGCAGGCTGCCCTGGCCAATCTGGTGGCAAATGCCGTGGAGGCCACCATCGATGGCGGGCGCATCCTGATCGGAACCGCGCTGGAACATCGGCTCGACCCGGATGCGGACACGACGCTGCAACGCGGCTATGTCACCCTCAGCGTCTGTGACGAAGGCCATGGCATGGCCGCTGACATCGCCGAGCGCGCCAGCGAACCCTTCTTCACCACCAAGGACATCGGCAAGGGCAGCGGCCTGGGCCTGAGCCAGGTGTTCGGATTCACTACCCAGAGCGGCGGCTTCGTCGATGTGTCCACCACGCCCGGTGTCGGCACCACGGTCAGCCTGCTGCTACCCGCAACGGAGGACCCAGCCCATGACCGATGAACCGATCCGCGTACTGATGGTGGAGGACCAGAACGATCTGCGCGAGATGATCGGCCTGGCCCTGCGCGATTTCGGCATCGAGGTGGCCACCACCGCCGATGGCCACGAGGCGGCGGAGCTGCTCAAGGGCGAAGCGCGCTTCGACGTGGTGTTCAGCGATATCAGCATGCCCAACGGCATGTCCGGCATCGAACTGAGCGAGCACGTCGCCCGAGAGCAGCCGCAGGCACGCATGATCCTGTCTTCCGGCTATGCGCGCTCGCAGCTGCCGCCGCTGCCGGAGCAGGTGGAGTTCCTGCCCAAGCCCTATCGCCTGCGCCAGCTGGTCGAGCTGTTGAAGCAGGACTGACGGCTCGCCGGGCATCGCCCGGCGGTGCGGTTCCTGTAGAGCCGAGCCTGCGCTCGGCTG
This sequence comes from Stenotrophomonas sp. AG209, assembly GCF_003550055.1. NCBI lineage: Bacteria > Pseudomonadati > Pseudomonadota > Gammaproteobacteria > Lysobacterales > Lysobacteraceae > Stenotrophomonas > Stenotrophomonas sp. AG209. The sequence goes on along the minus strand of NZ_QXDB01000001.1, from coordinate 25,552 downwards.
CTTTCCTCAATACCGCCCCACCAGGTTCAGGTACCAGCCGCGGTGGGTGTAGTCGAATTTCGTCAGGTCATCGCTGAAGTCGGTGAAGTTGTAGCCCACGCCGACGCGGAAATTGCGCCCGATATCGCGGTCGACACCGGCCAGCCACCCCTGCCGGGCGCCGCCGTCACGCACATCCAGCAGGCGGTACTCCAGCAGGCCATGCCACTGGTAGGACAGGTCGTAGCGCAGCTGCCCCGCAGCGAAGTTCGTGGCTGAATCGAACCACGGTCCGCTGCCGCGCCCGTAGCGCACCTCGCCTTCGCGGCGTGCCAGCTTGCCGGCCACTTCCCAGCGCAGGTCGATGCGGTAGACGCCTTCCAGCGAAAGCACCTGGGTGCGCTGGTCATAGTCCACGCCGTTGACCTGGCCCATGCTCGACAGGTCATACAGATAGCTGTAGCGGCCGAACAACGCCCAGCGATCGTTGTCCCACGGACGGTAGGCGAAGCCCAGGTTGCCCTCGATGAAACGCGCGCCGGCCACCGGATTGATCGCATCATCGGTGTCGGCATAGTTGAAGCGCGCGGCAATACGCCAGCTGTCGTTGAGCCGATGACTCAGGCGATTGGTACTCACCCACTGCGTGCGCCGCTCCGCGCCGGTATCGCGACGCCACTCCAGCTTGCTCTGCCACTCAGTGCCCGGCGAGGTGCGACCACCGGACAGGCTCACCGCCTTGCGGTCGACCTGGCCACTGCTGGCGTCGAGCTTGCCGTTGCTCAGCGTGAAGCCGGCATTCCAGCCCACCGCCGGATAGAAGTCCATGCCGAAGGTGTGCGCCAGCCCGGAGTCCTGCCCGGATTTGAGGAACTGGCTTTCATTGAACACGTTGACCTGGTCGGACAGGCGCCAGCGCTGGCCCAGCGTCCACCCATCCTGCGCATTGGGGCTGAACAGAGGGTCGTACTCGCTGCGGTCGGTGGACTGGGTGAACGCACCATAGAAGCTGTGCTGTGGGGTCAGCCGGTACTCGGCATTGACCTGTGCGGCACTGCCGCGATCGCCGTCACTGACTTCGGCGCCGATCGTGGACAGATTGGCGAAGGTCCAGGTGCCACCCGCCACCACCGCGTCATTGTCGGCATAGCGGCCATGGTCGTCATCCACCGTCAGCTGGCCTCCACCGTACACATCCAGCGAGGTTCCGATGCGATGGGTATAGCGTGCAGCAGCCAGTACACCTGCGACGTTGCTACCGCTGCCCCGGTCCTCCTGCACCCGACGCAGTTCGGCTGACAGGCGATCGTTCTCGCCGATCCGCCATTCGGCGGTGGCCTGCGCCTGGATCAGCGACTCCGCGCCCCGCCGTGCCTCGCTGTAGCGGGCATACACACTGAAATCGTCGGTCATATAGCCGAGCAGTTCGGCACCCTGCTCGCGCACGCGTTGGCCGGTGTCGAAACGCCCGACCGAATAGCCGCCATCAACCTGGCGCCACCAGGCACCGGCACTCCAGTCACGCCGGGTCCAGCCCAGCTCGCGCAGATTGACGCGGGCCTCGACGGCGGTCGCCTCGCCTTCGCGCGGGCCTTCAGGATTGAGGCGACTGAAGCTGAGGCCGCCGTTGTCGGAGAAGAACACGGGCGCACTGGTGGCCTCGCTGCGGCTGTGCTCGACCTTCAGGTAGGTGCCTCGCCCGGCCTGCAGGGTCAGGTCCGCCCCCTTCAGCGAGTAGTCCTGGCCGGCGCGCTGCTCGTCCACATAGGTCGCACCCACTGCCACGTGATCACCGAACCAGTGCTTGCCACGTACGCCTGCAGTGATGTCGTCGCTGTCGAACCCGGTTGGCACCCATTCGTAGTCGACGATCAGGCGCTGCTCGTAACCGTCCAGTGGCACGTCGCGACTGATCCGGCGCAGGTTCTCGCGACTGAGCTGGGCCAGCGGCCGGGTCAGCAGGATGCGGCCCTGCAATGCGTCGATCTCGTAGTCGGCGCCGCGCACCATCGGCACGCGCTGCTCGACGCGGCCGGTGGTACGGTCACGGATCTCCAGCACCACCTGGTCCGAGCCACTGAGGATGCTGGCATGGCGCAGGTAGTACAGGCTGCCGCCGGTACCGATGAACTCGCTATGGCCGGGCGCGGTTTCGGCCTGCGAACCGAACAGGCGCAGCTCGCTGCGCGCATCGCCCCAGGCATTGGCACCACGGGATCGCCACGACAATGCCGCCCCGTACAGCGAACGCACGTACTGCGCGTACTCGGTGCCGCTCAGGCCGGTGTTGTAGTTGCCCCACAGCGCCTGGTTCTTGTCCCAATCCATGCGCAGGTAGAAGCGCCCCATGCTGTCGACATCACGCTGGGTCAGCGAATCATCGCCATAGGTCGGGTAATACAGGTCCGGGTCGAGGCTGCGGAACAGATCGCGCGGATCGGCGGTGGTGAAACCAGTAAACAGGTCGTCCAGCGGACGGTTCTGGGTGTCGGCCTGCGCGGTCAGCAGGTAGCGGCCAAGGGTCTTGGCCTTCAGGTAGAAAGCCAGGCGGCCGTCACTGAGCACGTCATCGTTGCGCCCCCCCCTGGCCAGGTCCTGCCCTGCCCCACTGGCCTTGTTCTGGTACACGGTGATATCGGCCAGGCCGACACCGAACAGGTACTGGCCACTGACATCCACCTCCAGCGTGCGCGCGATGGCCGGTGCATCCGGTCGTTCAACGCGCACATCGAAGGCGTGGCGGCCGATCGGCATCAGGTACTCGGCGGCGAACTTGCGGTCCTGGTCCAGCGGATAGCTGTCGCCGTTGATCTTCAGCGCCGCGCCCAGCGGCAGGTCACGTCCGCGCAGGCGCACGCGTGAACCGTACACCGGGATGTTCTGCTGGCGCAGGCCATTGCTGTCGAACACCTGCTGCAGCAGCGACAACGACGCTGCCTGGTTGGCATCCACCGCGGTCCCGCGGCGGTCCTCCAGCGCGTCACGCAACTGCTGGTTGCCGCGCTCGAACTCCGCCGGGGTCACCAGCTGCATCGACTGCGCGGTGGTTTCATCGACATTGCCCTCCGCATCGAAGGCACGCAGCACGTAGACCAGGCGGTCGCCGCGACGCAGTGGCGTCGATGCCGGCAGCGTGCCATCCCAGCTGCCCTGCGCGACCGCAGCCACCGGCAACTCGAACTGCGCCAGTGGCGCGACCCGGTCGGTATCGCTGCCACGGTAGAGGCTCACTTCCAGGCGCTTGATGAAGGCGGTGTAATTGCCACGCACGTAGAACTCGACCGGCCGCACGATCCGGCCTTCGTCAAAGGCAACCATGCCCGGCGCCGACACCGACAGCTCGGGCTCGCCCATCGCCGGGTCTTCAGTGGCCCAGATCGCGCCCCCTTCCGGCAGGCGGATCATGAACTCGCCGCGGACCGTCGCTTTGCCGGGTTCATCGATCGCCAGGCTGACCCGGCGGTCCGGCTGCAGCACCTGCGACGACGACCGCGTCGAGGTGCCTTCGGTCACCGGCTCGTCGTAGCTGCGCGAACGCAGGCGGAACAGCAGTTCGCCTTCAGCGTTGCACTGGCTGCCATCGCAGCGGATCGGTGCCGGCTCGGCGGCAGGCGGCGCGGCCTGGACGGCGCCGGCAAGCCCGAGCAGCATTGCCTGGTACAGGGCCGCACGCGGCAGGCAGGCCGCACGGCGGGCAGCGGTGTGATGCGCGCTCATCGGCGGGCCTCCTGTTGGCGGGCCGCCGCACGGGTGGCGGCGCTCTCCTCGTTGCGGACGCGCAGGCGCTGCTGCACGGCGGGGCTGAGCTGGCTGCGCAATGCCTCGAACACGGCATCGGCACGACGCAGGCCCAGCGCCTGGTTGTAGGCATGGCTGCCGCGCACATCGGTGTGCCCGACCAGGCTGACCTGGCCACCACCCATCTTCTCCAGGCGCGCAGCGATCGCCGCCAGCAGCGGCTTGAATTCCTCACGCACGATCGCCTTGTCGGTGTCGAACAACACGTTGCCCAGCAGCGCGCCACCGGCATCAACACCCGCCAGCAGGGAATGCGGGTCCTGCACATCGGTGCGCAGCTGCACGGTCAGGCCAGCGCGTGCACGCTCGGTCACCTCGGCCTGCAGGGCATCGCGCACCACTGCGGCGCGGGCAAAGGCCAGCACCTGGCTTTCGCCATTGGCGGCAATCACCACGTCACCGCCCTGGTAGCGGTCCACCACTTCGGCCATCTTCACCAGCACCGGGCGATAACTGGCGCGCAGCTCGCTGCTGCCCGGGGCAAACAGCACCTCGCCCAATGCCAGTTCCATGCGTTCGGCCGCTGCCTGTGGCGATGGCGGCAGGCGCACGCCGAAGCTGAAGCGCGTCGGCACACCCTGGGTCACCCGCCGCAACAGCGGATTCTCGGTGGTCAGCTCGGCACCGGCCGGTATCGTGGCCGGGTCCAGCTTGATGATGAAGTTGCGGCCCAGCCGCGCATCGCCGCCGTGCACGTCGGCCAGGTGGTAGCGGCCGAACGGATCGGTCTCCACCAGCAGGCCTTCCACCGTGGCCAGGCGTACCCCGGGAATGCCCTGCTCCTGGATGCCCTCGTTGCCGATCACATAGGCCACCTCGTAGCCGTCGGCCACGCGTGCGACCTCACGGCGCACGGTCGGCGCGGCGGCGGTCAGGCCCTTGCCGGCATCGCCACTGCGCTGCACCCGCGTGGCGCCCTGCGCATCCATCCGCAGGCGATGCCCCTGCGCGCTTTCCAGCACGAAGTCATCGCTGAAGGCCAGCTCGCGCAGGCGCTGGCGCAACACCACCTGGTGCGCTTCGGTGGTATCGGAGGTCGACGCACGTCCATGCACCACGCCGATCTGCACGCCGTGCAGCAGGGGCGCACTGGCATCGGCCAGCGGTTGCGGGCCATCGCCCCGATCCAGCGTGGTCGAGCCCGCCACATATACGGAGGCCGCGAAACCGCCCTGCGCGCGTACACCGGTCAGCTCGGCGCTGTCCTGCCAACCGTCACCATCGCGGTCATCGAACACGGTGCCGAACACCAGGCTGTCTTCCAGCAGCGGGTCGGCATCCATCGCCACTTCGGCAGTCGCCACGTTCGACAACGGGCTGCCGTCATCGGCCGTCGCCACCGCCTGGTTCACATGGTTGCCGGCGCGCACGCCGGCGCCCACCCGCGCAGGTAGGTGATGGTGGCACTGCGGCCAACCGCGATATCCACCGCACCGATGCGCAGCGGCGACTGGCTGCTGGCCAGCGCGAACGCACCGTCATCGTCGGCCACGCGCATCGAGCCATCCACGTAACTGAAGCCCGGCGGCGGCGTATCGACCACCACGCCATCGCGCCAGTGACTGCCCCCCACGTTCTCCACCACCAGCTGGTAGCGCACCAGGTCGCCCACCTTCACCCGGCGCGGGCTGGCGGTCTTGGTGATGCGCAGCGAGAAATCAGAGATCACCTTGTGGTGCGTTTCGCAGGTCGTGCACTCCGGTGGCGGCGAACCGTCCGGGTACTGACCGCGCAGGCGGTTCAGCACCTGGGTACGCGCCTCCTGGTTGACGATCGCCTGGTAGACATACTCGTGGCGGCCAACTGCGGTACCTGCCGGCACCGTGCATACGATGTCAGTGCCCTGCTGCATGCACCCGGCAGGCAGGCTTTCGATGCTCAACCCTGCATCCGGTGTATCCACCAGCTGCAGCGGCTGCCGCAGGGCGGCGCGTTCAACGGTCGCAACCAGGGTGTAGCGCAGGCGGTCGCCCGGGCGCACGTCGGTGCCGCTGGCCGGGCCGGACTGCTTCTCCAGCACCACGCGCGGGTCGGCCAACGCATGTTCGGTGCTGCAGTCGCCGCTGCAGGTGGGCGTATCACCGCCACTGCCGAGCACCGCATTGCGCACGCTGCCAGTGGCCTGTGCATTGACCCGCGCGCGATAGCCCAGCGTATAGGTGCCCGGCACGGTACCGGCCGGCAGCGTGCACACCAGCGGATTGCTGCTGTTGCAGGTGAACGGACCGGGCTGGGTGATCGACTGCAGGTCCAGGCCGCGGCCCAGGGTGTCGGTCAGGGTCACCACATCCAGCGTCTGCGAATTGGCGACCGTCACCTCGACGGTGTAGTCCACTGCATCGCCGATATCGATCGGCGCCGCCGTGCTGGACTGCTTGTGGTAGGTCACCACCGCCGACAGCACCGGCGTGGTGGTACCGCAGTTGCTAGTACAGGTATTGGTGCCGGTGCCACTGCCCAGCACCGCGTTGCTGACACTGCCCTTGGCCTGTGCGTTCACCTTCGCGGTGTAATCCACCGTATAGGTGCCCGGCGCGGTACCGGCCGGCAAAGTACACACCAGCGGGTTGGCCGCATTGCAGCTGAAACCCTGGCTGGCAGTCACCGCGCCGAAGTCCAGGCCCGGGCCCATGGTATCGGTCAGCGTGAGCACCGCAGTGCTGCGCGACCGGCTGACCACGGCAGTCAGCGTGTAGGCGATGCTGTCACCCACTTTCACCGCACCGGCCGCGGCCGAGGTTTTCCGGTAGTCGATCTCACTGCCGGCTACCGGCGTGGTGGTATCGCAGTTGGCCGCGCACGACGGATTGTCACCACCGCTGCCCAGCACCGCGTTGGTGACCTGGCCACTGGCCTGCGCGTTCACCACGGCGGTGTAGGACAGGCTGTAGCTGCCCGGCACGGTGCCGGCAGGCAAGGTGCATACCAGCGGGTTGGCGGCATTGCAGCTGTAGGCACCAGCGCTGGTCACCGCGCCGAAGTCCAGCCCGGTACCCAGGGTGTCGGTCAACGTCACCACGGCGGTGGTGCGCGAATTGGCCACCACCGTGGTCAGGGTATAGGTCAGTCGATCGCCCACGGAAACCGGACCGGTGCTGCTCACCGATTTGGCATAGCTCACCCCCGGCGTTGCGACCGGCGTGGTGGTATCGCAGTTCACGCTGCACGACGGGGTGTCGGTGCCGCTGCCGAGCACCGCATTGCGCACGCTGCCACTGGCCTGTGCGTTGACGGTGGCGCCGTAGGTGAGGCTGTAGGTACCCGGCACGGTGCCCGCTGGCAGCGTGCAGACCAGCGGATTGGCGGCATTGCAGGTGAAGGCTCCCGCACTGCTCACGCCCGCAAAGTCGAGGCCGTTGCCCAGGGTATCGGTGAGGGTGACCACGCCGGTGGTACGCGCACGGCTCACGGTTACGCTCAGTGTGTAATCGATGCGGTCGCCGACCCGCACCGGGCCGCCGGTGGATGCCTGCTTGGCATACACCACCTGCGGCGCCGCCATCGGCGTCGTGGTATCGCAGCTGCCCACGCAGGACGGGTTGTCGGTGCCACTCGGCACCACCGCATTGCGCACCTGGCCGCTGGCCTGCGCATTGACGATGCCGGTATAGGAGAACGCATAGCTGCCCGGCACGGTGCCCGCCGGCAGCGTACACACCAGCGGATTGCCCGGCGTGCAGGTGAACCCACCCGCGTTGGTCACGCTGCCGAAATCCAGGCCGGTGCCCAGCGTATCGGTCAGCGTGGTCACCGCCCGGGTACGCGCATCGGCCACCACCACGGTAACGGTATAGGCGACGCTGTCGCCCACCGCGACCGGACCGGTCGTACTGCTTGCCTTGGATACCGAGATCTTCGGCGCCGCCACCGGCGTGGTGGTGGTGCAGGTGCTGCTGCAGGTCGGCGTATCGGTGCCGGTGCCAACCACGGTGTTGACCACCTGGCCGCTGGCCTGGGCGTTGACGGTAGCCGCATAGCTCAGGCTGTAGGTGCCCGGCACGGTGCCGGCCGGCAGCGTGCACACCAGCGGATTGGCGGCGTTGCAGGTGAACGAACCGGCGTTGCTGACACTGGCGAAATCCAGGCCGGTACCCAGCGTATCGGTCAGGGTCAGCACAGCGCGGGTATTGCCATCGGCCACGGTGACGTCGACGGTGTAGCTCACCGTGGCACCCACCGCGACCGGGCCAGCCGTATTGGAACGCTTGGCATAGCTGACGCGCGTCACCGGCACGGTCACGTCACTGCGCGTGCAGTGGTCGGCGTCGGTGCAGCTGCTGCCCGGCGTCGGCGGCGTGCCGTTGTTGAACGGATCGTGGCCACCGCCCACGCTGGCGTGGTTGGTCAGCACGCCCGACGCCGAGGCGGTCACGGTGACCGGCAGCGTGAACACCGAGCTCGAACCGGCACTGCCCGCCGCGGCCAGCACCTGGTTGCTGGTGCAGGTGATGTCCTGGCCGCTTGCCGTGCAGCTCCAGTTGCCGCTCACATGCGCGCCCGTCCAGTTCGGCACGATACCCGCCGGCAGCTGGTCGCGCACGATGATCGGGCCGGCGGGCACATTCGGTGGATTGCCGGTCGGCACATCGCTGGTGTTGCTCACCGTCAGCGTGTACTCGGTGCCGGCCTGACCGTAGTTCCAGACACCCCCGGTGGCGTTGTTGGTCTTCACCACCTTCAGTGCGGGTGCGGTGATGGTGATGCGGTGATCTTCCACTTCGCCGTCGTCGGCCACGCCGGTCGGGCTCTGGATCTGCGTCGCGTTGGTGGCGTAGCGCAGCCGCACATAGCTGGTACCTGCGCTGACCGAAGTGGGCACGGTCCAAGCCAGGTTGGCCTGGCCACCACTGCAGGCAGCGGTCGTGCTGCGTTCGCTGGCGTCGAACGTGCCATTGCGGTTGAAGTCGATCCAGCCCGCCACGCTGCCATTGCCCACGCAGGCCACCGGCTGGTTGATCTGGGTACCGGCCTGCATCACCGTCAACCGGTAGCTGGTCGGCCACGCATCTTCTTCGCGGCTTCCCACCTGCGGGAAGTTGTCATCGCCCAGTGCATCAGCGCTGTAGCTGCTTTTCTGCTCGGTATCCGGGCCCAGGCTGCCGAGGAAATCGGTCAGCGGCGGCGCCAGGCCACCCGGCGTATAGGCGGCGGTGTTGATGTTGAAGTTGCTGCTGCCCTGCGGAATACCGTCGGAGCGGAACTGCAGATCGTCCACCACGTGCATGGCGTCGCCGTAGCTCTGCGGTGCATCGCCGAAGTCGGCATACGGCACCAGCAGGCCGATGGCGATGGCGGTGGTGCCGCCGCCGCGCATCGAAAAGCCCATGTTCACTGCCAGGTTGCCTGGCGCATGCGCGGCGTTGTCAAAACTGAGGAAGGTAACCGCGGCCGTGTTGTCGTCGTTGCCCGGACCGAAGCGGATGACCTGGTTGCCGCCGCTGGTCGACTTGTTCACCAGGTAGGGAGTGCTGTTGGCCAGGTTCTTGCGGACCTCCACCACGTTCCACGTGCCCTGCGCGCTGGCTTCGACGAACTCGCCGCTGTTGTTGATCGACTCGGCGTCGGCCATCACCACGCCACGCAGGCGGTACGGCGCACCGCCCATGGTCGAGGTGCAGGTGATGCTGAAGCTGGACGTGCCGGCCGTGCGCGCGATGCCCGCGATCAGCTGGTTGGCGGTGCCGGTGCCACCGATGTTGTACAGGTCGTCGAGGCTGTCGCCACGCCAGTTGCCCGGGCGATAGCTGCGCAGCACGTTGGTCTCGGCGGTATTCAACCGGCAGTCCACGCGCAGGTTCACCCCGGCAGCGATCGGCATGTCGATGGACGAGGTGGCACCGTCGTTGAGCACGATGTTGTCGACGCCATTCGCGCCGCCGCCCCAGGTCAGCCACAGCACCGTATTGCGGTAGGGGCTGCTGCCGCCGGTCGCATAGGCCGCCGCCGACGCCAGCGATGGCAGTGCCATCGCCAGCAGCATCAGCACGACGATCGCCATCCAGCGGCGAGGGTGCAGGTGCTGCAGGTTTTTTTCAGGATGAACGCATCCACCGCCCGCGCGAATGCGCGACGTCGTCGACTGCCACATGGTGATTTCCCCGGTCGGCCCGCACGGGGCCGCAGTTCGGTGGGTAACCTGGGACGAACTCATGCGCCTGGCGACACGCGCGAACGCGCGTTCTGCCGGCTCCATGGCCACTACAACCGTCCCTGTACCCCGTTGGTCAGGTGTAAAGTTCTACGATTACGATACCGCACTGCAACAATAGCGTGATGAACGTCTCATTTAGTTTTGCAAAATCGAGCACGCTTTCACGACCACAGTTGTAGCAACCCGATGGCGGCACGCAGTGCACCATTCCGGCAGTACGAATGCCCTTTCCGGCAAGACGCCACGCAAATTCGGCGCACGTTGCAGTGCCCATCCATCACGACGCGATACGCGCCGCGGGCATCGCACTCAGGCCTTCATCGCCCCATGACGGAACGACGCCAGCAACGTTGATGCCGCCATCGCCGGTGCCAGCCGACCGCGCGCCAGTGACCAGGTGATGCCGTAGAAACAGGTCCAGTAGAAGTCCGCCAGCCACACTGCACTGAATCCGACGTTGAACACGCCAGCGTGCTGGCCGCGCAGGAAAAACGCCTCGAAACGCTCGCCGATCGGCGCCCAGCGCTCGGGCAACAGGTGCAGGTCGCCCTGCCGCTGCTGCTCTTCCATCATGCGCGCGAACAGCAGCGTCACCAGTTCCCAGTCCGCCAGCAGGGCGTGGGTGACCTGCTCCAGCACCTGCATCGCATCGGCATCCCCGTCGAACCACGTGGCTGCGGCTTCCAGGCGCTCGAAGCCCGCAGCAAACAACGCCTCGTCGATCGCTTCGCGGGTGGGTGCGAAGCGATACAGCGTGGCCCGGCTGATACCGGCGCCACTGGCCAGCTCGCTGAGTGTGCAGCGCGGATGGCTGACCAGGGTGGCAGCAAGGGCGTGGTGCAGGTCGCGGCGTGTACGTGCTGCGGCAGGTCGCATGGAGGGGCCTGGAGGCGGGGTCCACTCACGCTAGCATGAATCATCAATTAATAAACTGAATCACAAATGATTCATCCGAATCATGGATGCGCTACAACGAAGGCGCGTCCGGTGCACCCGGGTCGGTGCATGGCAGGGAACGCGTCACAGGCATCGAAGGAGACAACGCCATGCTGCATCCACTACGCGACATCGCTGTGCTGTTCGATGCCAGCGACACCGGGGAGCGCGTACTGAACATCGCCGCCCATCTGGCGCAGGCCCAGCAGGCGCACCTGGTTGCAGTATCCACCGCCCAGCACCCCACCGACATCGCCAACGGTTTCGCCCGCGGCGCAGGCATCGCCGCCGCACTCGACCACGAAGCACGCACCGACGCCGCCTGCACCGCGCAGCTCATGCAGAACCTGCGCGCGGCCTGCGAGCCACTGCAGATCAGCACCGAACTGCGCATCGTTTCGGACTATCTCGGTGGCGCCGATCTGGCCCTGCAATCGCTGTACTGCGACCTGATCATCGCCGGCTATCCGCACACGCCCGGCGCGCCCTCCGGCTGGCGTCCGCTGGGCACGCTGCGCCAGACCGGCGTGCCGATGCTGCTGGTGCCGCCACACTGGCAAGGCGAACAGGTCGGCCGGCGCATCGTGGTGGCCTGGAATGCCAGCAAACAGGCCCGTCGCGCCGTGGCCGATGCCCTGCCGTTGCTGGCGCGCGCGCAGGCGGTTCACCTGCTGATGGTCGACACGCCCAAGGCCGAGGCCACGCCCGGTGCCGAGATGGCCCAGCACCTGGCCCGGCACGGTGTCGAAGTCGAGATCCAGGCGATCAGTTCCACACAGGGCGGTGTTGCCGCAACCATCCGCCAGCATGTCCTCGATGCCGAGGCCGACCTGCTGGTGCTGGGCCCCTACAGTCGCAGCCGGGTGGTCGAGCGCGTGCTCGGCGGGGTTACCGAGGATCTGCTGTCCGAAGTTCCGGCACCGCTGTTCGTATCCCACTAGCACCGCCCTGCCCCGCACGGCGGTAGCCGGTCAGCGACTGCCCGGTGTGCCGCCGGAAGTAGCGGCACAGGTAGGACGCATCCTCGAAGCACAACCGCTCGGCGATGCGCCCGATCGGCAGCTCGCTGTAGCTCAGCAGCGCCTTGATCTCCAATACCACCTGGCGGTCGATCAACGCCTTGGGCGTTTCATCGAAGCACTCGCGGGTGAGCTGGGAAAGATAGAACGGCGTGATGCACAACGCGTCGGCGTAGGACTGCACGTCGCGCTGGCGGGTGCTGCGCTGGCCGACCAGCTCCCAGAAACTCCAGGCCAGGCGCTCGCGCCGGCTGACCGGCGCTGCCGCCACTTTCTGCACTGGCAGCAGCGTGGCGAACTTCAGGAAAAACGTCTGCAACAGGTTGCGCAGCATCACGTGCCGATAGCGGCCACCCGTGTGCTGCGCATCCATCAGCTGCTGCAGCCAGCCCTGCAGCAGCGGCACCTCCAGCGGCGACGGCACGCAATGCGGATGCTCGTGCAGGAACTTGAACAGTGCGTTGGGCAGCACATAGGCCACCTCCGACGCCAGCGCCTTCGGCATCAGGCAGACCACCGCCAGGAAGCCGCGCGATCGCTGCCGCAGCAGCGCCAGCGTGTCCTCGGCCAGCACCAGCACGTCGTGCCGCTGCACCGCCACCTCACGGAAGTTCAGTGCGAAGCGCGCACGCCCGGACACGCACACCAGAACCGCCAGATACGCGTGCCCGAATGACAGCGGAATGCCCTGCCCCTCGGCCAGCGTGCTGACCTCCAGGCGCATCGATTCGTCCTGATCCAGAAGCTGGGGTATGCGGTCCATGGGCCGATCCGGCTGGATTCCGGGGCACAGCATACCCGCGCCAACGAGGCAGTTGTGAAAAGTACCGAAAGCATCAAGGTCCCGCCCTGTGCCCTTCGCCCGGCGCGGCCTAGCCTGTGCGCTCTCTTCCTGCCCCTGAATGGCCATGCCCCTGCACACCGAACGCCTGATCCTGCGCCCCTGGCGCGACACCGACGCCGCCGACCTGTACGAATACGCCCGCGACCCGCGCGTCGGGCCCATCGCCGGATGGCCGGTGCACACCAGCGTAGAGGAAAGTGCCCACATCATCGGCACCGTCTTCAACCGGCCCGAGGTCTACGCGATGCAGAGCCGCGAGGACGGCCACGCCATCGGCTGCGTCGGTATCCTGATCGGTGCCGACAGCAACTTCGAGATCGGCGAGCGCGAAGGTGAGATCGCCTACTGGATCGGCGTGCCGTACTGGGGCCGCGGCCTGGTACCCGAAGCGGTGCGCGAAGTGATGCAGCATGCCTTCCTCGACCTGCACCTGGACGCACTGTGGTGCGGCTACTTCGCCGACAACCTGCAATCACTGAGCGCACAGAGCAAATGCGGTTTCCAGCATCACCATACCGACGTGAACAAGTTCAACAGCTTCCTCGGCGACTACCGCACCGAACACATCAGCCGCATCACCCGCGAGCAATGGCAGGCGCAACAGGCTGCCGTGCTGCGCGCGTGATCACGACTCAGCCGGCACGGCGCTGCATGAACAGAAGTTCCGGCGTCGAAGCGTCTTCCATCGCCTGGAAGCCCAGGTCGCGGTACAGGGTCACCGCGGCGACGTTGTCACGATAGACACGCAGGGTCAGCCGCTCCACCCCGGCCGACTGCAACGCCTGCGCCATCAGCGCCTGCATCAGTACACGTCCCAGTCCACGCCCGCGTGCCTGCGGCGAAACGATGATGCGGCCCAGGTGCAGCGTGCCGGCGGTCGTTGGCCAGTACTGGCCAAAACCAACGCACTGGTCACGCGCATCCAGCAGCACACACCCCGGGCGCTGCGACAGCTGCAGCGCCTGCGCGAACGCCTCCGGCGCGAGCGGATACGCCACGCCGGGACCGGCCCAGCGCTGGGTTGCGCTGGCCGAATCCAGCCACGCGCCGATGGCGGCGTAGTGCGGAGGCTGCACGGGGCGAAGGAACTCAGTCATGGCGTGCGCGCAAGGAAGGATGGCCGCCATGGTGCGCGATCCTCGCGGCCGAATCACGCTGCAGGGCAGCGCTTGAATTTTGTCCTAGGACAATAAACAATGCCGATCGTCCACGGTCGCCACACCTGGCGATCTCTCTTTTCCTTCTGCCCTCGAGGTTCGCCATGATTCACGGCCTGAGCGCCTTTCCTCTTACGCCGATGACCGAATCGAGCATCGACCTGCGCGCCTTCGCCGGGCTGGTCGAGCGCCTCGCAGCGGCCGGCGTGGACTCCATGGGCGTGCTCGGCTCCACCGGCAGCTACGCCTACCTGGAAAAAGCCGAGCGCATGCGTGTCCTGCGCGAAGCCTTGGCCCACGCAGGCACCGTCCCGGTCATCGTCGGTATCGGAGCGCTGCGCACTCGCGATGTGCTGGCTCTGGCAAAGGATGCCGAGGATGCCGGTGCGGCCGGCCTGCTGCTGGCACCCGTGTCCTACCAGCCATTGAAGGACCATGAGGTCTTCACGCTCTTCGAATCGGTGTGCATGGCAGTGCACACCCCGATCTGCGTCTACGACAATCCCGGCACCACCCACTTCCGGTTCAGCGATGAACTGCATGGGCGGATCGCCGCCCTGCCCAACATCGCCTCGATCAAGCTTCCACGCCTGTCCGACCATCCTGCCGAAGCCGCAGCGCGCGTCGCGGCACTGCGTGCCCATCTTCCTGCGCATGTCACGCTGGGCATCAGCGGCGACGCGGCCGCCGTACATGGACTGGCCGCCGGCTGCGATGGCTGGTATTCGGTAACCGGCGGGCTGTTCCCGGAGGCGGTGCAGCAGATCACCTGCGCGGCCGGCAACGGCGACATGGCGACGGCCCAGGCCATGTCGGCGAGGCTGGCGCCGCTCTGGGCGCTGTACGACCGCTTCGGCGGCATCCGCGTGATGGCATGCGCGGCGGCGCTGATGGGCCTGTGTGCCGAGGACTGCCTGCCACGGCCGCTGCTTGGGCTGCACGGTGAAGAGCGGGCGCGTGTGGCGGAGGTGCTGCGCGGCCTGGAGCTGCTGTAGTCGTCCTGGAGCGAACAGCCTTTCACGCGAGAAACCCGAGAATGTCCCGGTGCCTTCTGGAACCCACCGGGTCTGAACCCTTCTGGTTCTGCGTCGCTCTCCAGTTCAGTAGAGTGGACCCCGGCCAACCGCGCTCAGGTCTGGATGAGCGCAGGCTTGCCAAGCAAAGTGTGACCCGGAATGTCCCCACTTTGCGGCGCATTTGAACACGGCCCTTGATCACTGGTCCAAAGGAGGACGCATGATGTCAATCCTGGGTGTTCTTGCGCTTGGCGTGATGGTGCTATGCATCTGCCTCCCCTTCGCCGCGACGGCGATACAGCTGTTCCGCCTCGTCTGGTTCCTGACGGGCGAGAAGAAAGAACGCGGCAAGCGGCCGCGCTTTACCGGCCTCGTGCTGGCGATGCTTTTCAGCTCACTCGCTGCGACTGAAATCCTGGACGTCGAGCCATTCCTGTCGTTGCGCTACCTCAATCCAGTGCCGCCCGAGCACAGGGACGCGTTCGTGATCGGCATGCTTGTGCTTGCGCTGGTGGCTTGGATATCGGGCGGATTGCTATGGAAGATTGCGCGCCGGCAGCCCGGAGCCTGAGCTGATCGTGCCTCCAGGCGCAGGCCATCTCCAGTTGTACAGGCATTTGTGTCCGGAAGATGGACACTGCGCTTGCCTGTGCGGGGCCCCCGCAGGTCGCCCTCTCGGCGACGCAACTACTTTCCTGCGGTGCGTCCTCAATGTGCGGACAGCGGTAGGTGGCGGAGATCATGGCCGGAAGAGGACGCCCAGGCGTCTCAATAACTGCAAACCTCCCGAATACCGGCCTTAGCTGCTCAGAATCAGCCACGTGACGCACCTTGCGTCGCGCCATAGGGCTTCTCCTACAGCCATCGTGGTGGTTTTCCGATTGCATCACTGCAGGACTGTTGCGACCGTGCGCGGGCAGTGCAGCACTACCCTACTCATGGAGAGACGGAAGTGAACTCAATGCAAAACGACTGCAGGACTGCCCGCTCAACCCCTCGTCGCCTGATGTTGGGCATGTCACTTGCTCTGTTGTCAGCCGGCTTCGCCCAGAGCGCCTTCGCCGGCCAATGGGTGCCGACGGGCCGCGTGCTTTGGGTGGATTCGGAAACCATCCAGCCTTACCCAGTGGCCTATACCAACTTCTGCCAGGGCGGCGTGGATGGGCCAAGCGGTGTCTACCTGTACGGCGACTGGGGTTCGGAAGGGCTGGGCTCGTGCCCCACCGACGCATACACCGGTTTTCAAGAGATGAAGGGCTCTGGCGGTAACTGCAGACCGGATCCCCAAGGCGTTGGTGGCGGCTATTCCTGCGAGGAGAACCACCACACTTTCAGCGGTCAGACCTACCAGGGCCCAATGCCGGCGACCTGCAGCTCACCAGGCGTGTATGGCGTCAGCCACCTCTACCGTAGAGAGCTGGTGTACTTCGGCTCCGGCCACATGCCCGATGACTTCTACGACCGATTCTACGAAAGCTCTGCTGAGTACGTTTGCCAGTAATCGGCAACCGAATACCAAGTTCTCATGCGCTGGACTTGAAGCGCTTTTGATCCGCACCTCATGACGAGCACGAACGTCCCCGCGCGAGCGGGGACACTACTTCATGTCGCCCCCGGATTCTTTCTGCTCATTGAGGTAGCGGGCCTGGAGCCGTAGCCATGGCGGCGGCGATCTCTTCGCCGCTGCCTTTCAGCAATTTCCATCAGTTCTGACCGAGCAGATCGGCGAAGTCCAGGGACGCCAGACCACTTTGCAGAACCGGCGCGTCGCTGCTCACGCGCCCAGGGTTGAGCTGCCTGCGATCCCGTATCCGGAACGCCACGACGCGCACGAAGACCGAGTAGCGAGCCGGCGACCCTGCCCGACCTGTTGGTGCAGGCGACTGGTTCAAGGACGATGCAACGTCGGCAGGGCTGGGTGGAAGTCTTCACCGCCTGGGGCGCATGTTCTGCGCCCATCCATGTCATGGCCGGAGTGCTGTTGCGTCAAGTACAGATCCTGGCCGGGCACGCGATTTACGCCACCGCAGAGAAGTTCTACGTCCATCTGACGCCCAAGCGCGACGACGGCGCCCAGGGGGCGGGCTAACTTATTGATTCGCCATTGTGACCACTGTGACCAAAGCATTGAGAAATGCTGAGAAATACAGAAAACCAGTGTGTCGCGATTCGGCGTAAGTATCTGATTTATGGTGACCCCGGCCCGATTCGAACGGGCGACCTTCCCCTTAGGAGGGGGCTTCTACTGCGCGTTAGATCAATGGCTTACGAAGTAAATGGGACCGGCGCGGGTCCATTGTCGCTCGCACACCGCCGCGCCTGCTGCAGCCCTGCCCTCACCCACGCCTTACGCGCGTCCCGAGGCCGCGGCTTGGTCGTCTGCGGCTTGCCCGGCTGCAACGCTTCCTTGACTCGCGCTGTGGCGAGCGCGGTCGCCTCGGCCAGGCGCCGGGCCTGATCCTGCTGCTTGCGGGTCGGCGGCAGGCCGGGCAGCGGTTCAAGCGATTCGGCTGGGGTGGTATCCAGTAGCCGCGCCACAGCCGCGCGCAGACGCAACTCTGGGTAGAGCCTGGCCGCACACCAGCGCTCGGCGTAGCGCTTGCCCTGGGCGATGCTGGCGGCACGCACGTCCTTGGTATCCCACATCTTCCGAGCATTGAGGCGGACGCGGACGCCGCCATCTTTGGCGGCAGAGACGTTGACTATCTGCCGTCCGTTCCACCACAGCACCCAGGTGTCGCCCAGCTGGACCCAGCCGGTGGGGGTCGGGGCGGCGCGGAAGCCTTGGTAGCCGTGCGAGGGAAGCATGGCCGGAAGGATATGACCGACGGTCTCACACTCTGCGATAGCGGTCGACGCTTCAGCTCGCTGTGATGAAGGGTTCACTTTGGGCGGCGCACACTGCGGACTCGTGGCTCTTCTCCGGTGCAGAATCCTTTGCTCCCGTGTCCAGCCCTCAAATGGCACGGCTATGCACCCTCCCAACGCCTTCAGGATCCATACGATCCTGCCTCTACTTGCGCTCAATGGGGCGATCATCCGCTTGGAACAGGTGCGGACAACATGTAAAAATTGCGGATTGAGGTCCTCAATGGCCGAGGACGCAGGCTTTCAAACCGATCCCAAGGGCACCACGCTTACATGCCCGGCTTGCGGAGCCACAGGGTTGATGGACGAAATGGAGATCTGGCACCACTGGCTTGAACAGTGTCGCCGCGCGCGATTGCTGGCGCTCTTCGATCCAAAGCCGGATGACCCACTCGAAATTGAGGGCCCAAAATGAACGATGGCATCTCCAGTACGCCATTCGATGCAGGCGCAGCGCTGCTTATGCAACCTCGGCGAATGATTCGACCAGTGCCACCAGCATCTCCATCGCGGTGGCTGGGCCATCTTGATTGCCTTCCCGCTGCAGGAAGGAAGTCCAGTCGGCCCGCACCAACTGCACCAGCTCCGGCGGCGACAGGGGGATGCAACGCATCGGCCAGTACGGAAGCCTGCGCTGCCCCAGCCTCCCCCTAGCCAGTTCGATCAACTCGCCATGGCTCGACGCGCCCGCCGCTCTGGAGAACGAGACGTCCAAACCATCCGGCGGCCCCTCCATGTACGCGAGAAATCGCCTACCGTCGTACAGAGTGACGCCGCTGACACCTGCGTTTCTGTTGAAACGAGCAGCGTCCGCCATGATTGAGGCCAAATGCTCCGCAGCCAGGTGTGGTGAGGCCTCACTGACGAAAACAACAGCCCTGTTGGGCATGGCACTCTCCAGGCTCCTCGGGGAGACCGAGCGTAGAGGCAACCTCGTAAGCACCGCGTAGAGGGCGCAGGATCTACGTCACAGTTCGGTCTACATACCCCGGCCAGGGCAGGCGGGACTACCCTCCGGCCATGTGCGGCCGGTTCGTCTGTCTACCTAGCCTCTAATCGTCATATCGGCCCCAGGTCCTTCACGACCGCCTGCCCCTTCTGCAGGAACCCGGCCAGCAGCTGGCCGCCGGCTACTTTCCGCCCCATCCGCTCGTTGAGGTAGCCGGACTGCAGGCGCGCGTGAGCCATGAGCTCGGCCTGCGCCATGCTCGGCGTTACCGCCTGTAGCGGTTCGCCTGGCGACGCCAGCTGGCCGCCGATCGGCTGCACCCGGGTCGGGCGCTGACTGTCGCTCTTGGCATACGCCGTAGCCATCATTCGACCGTTCTTCGGCGACCAGCCGCCCAGTACCAACTCGGTCCCGAGCTGCTCTAGCGGCAGGCCAGCCTCGGCCGCTGCCTTCTCGTAGTTCGGCCATAATTGGTCCACCACCAACCCCAGCTCGGCGGAAAGCTGCTCCATCGTGAAGTCAGCGCGGAAACTGGCTTGCAGCGCTAGCTCGTAGATGCGGAGGAAGAACTGCGTGGAGCCGCGAGTGGCCAGTGCCAGGTTGTGCTGAGGGATCAGAAGCAGCTTCGCCCCCGCGGAATGCGCCCCTGTTCGGGCATCCTCTGCCAAGGTATCCACGGCGACGACAAGGTGGTCACGAGTGAGCAGAACGTTGAGGATGCTCATAGGGGGCTCGTATAGGTGTCCGCGAACTATCCCCTGCCCGCCCCCCGCCTGTCGAGACTGCCATGTCGACCGAAATCACGGAAATCCTCGATCGCCTCCACGCCTGCGAGGCAGGACTTGAGATGCACCGCGGCTACCTAAAGGCGATGGAGTATGCATTGCGAATCTGCGTACTGACCCACCCTACACCCAACGACCTCTCCGACGCATGGCATCAGCTACTGCCCAGCATTGTGGCCAAACACCGGGGCGACAGCAGCGATCTCTTCGCCGCAGCCTTCGAACAATCGTTGACGGTTCTGACCGAGCAAATTGGTGCGCCAGATAGTCCTTCATAGGCTACGAGCACATTGTCTGAGACGATAGCTTGGCGCTGCTTGCCGCGTAGTCAGGGTTCTTCAATAGCCTGGATAGGCGCAGGCATGCATCCGAAGACGGCAGCGAATCCAAGAAAAATGGCTCGGCTCGGATGATGGTCCTTCAGCTTTGGAAGCGGCGCCCTCAGCCGTCGGCCGGGTGTTTCCCAGCCAAGCTCCCCATCGTGAAGGCATACCCGGCTTCTTCCAGAAGTGCTCTCATGCGCAGCTCCACACGTCGGGGGGAACGCAGTCCATTTGGTGCATAGAGAGCATATACGTAGCCAGCGCCGTCAATGATTTCGCGGCGGACTGCGCACTCGGTTGATTCAGTAGCTTCGCACCAGACAGACATTAGCCTAGCCGGGCTGATCGACTGCCCATTGCGAAGTCGGAAGAAGAGCCAGCGCACACCTGGCGGTTGAGCTGAATCTACTCTAGCCATTGCGAGCCCCGGATTCGTCTGGACAGATCACTGAGAACTTCCGGATCCAGGCGAGGGCGCTCATCTTTCGAAGAACGTGGTAGATCTATGCGCTCACTACCGTTCACTAGAGCGGGGAGATCTGACTGCAGATCAATCCACCACTCGGAAGGAAGCCGGAGCCCAGTACCCGTTCGATCGTAGATGCATATCGGGAAATTCATAGCGTTGCTCCTAGATGTACCGAGCATACGCTTGCGCAATGTCAGGTCGGAATGCGACTGCTACATGGCTGACGCATCAACTCTCTTTGCACATATGAACACGTGTGCTTCGTCTCGCTGAACTTTCAGGAACGACTCAAGCCAGCAAAGAGCAGCGCCTCTATTCGCAATCACCCTTCCCAACTTTTCAGTCAAACACCGCGCACACTCCAATCCACCAGGACTTTGCCCTTGGCAGGTACGGCACTGAGCCATCGTCGTCGTGGTCGCCGGGCGCGATTGACACATGATCTTCGTCATCAAGTTCACAGCTTGAGCGTGGGACGACATTTTGGCGATCCTGTTGATACGGAAGGAGCCGCGCTTGGCGCGGCCACTCCTTATGCATCAACGACGATTGTCGCGATCGACACCGACCTTTGGGGCCTGGCCGGGGCTTGGCTGAGCAGGATCAGTGCTGTTCGGCTGCTGCTGTTGCTGCCCTTGCTTTCCGGCCAAATCCTCACCGCCGAGGTTCTTCCCGTCTGTTTGGCCCTGCTGACCCGGGTGCTTCTTATCGGCATCCGAGTTGCGATTGTCGTTCTGCTGCTGGGAAGTGTTGTTCATGTCTTACTCCGATGCAGCCATCTGCTGCCACCCCACAATGGCCCCCAGCGTGTTACGCAGCCGTGCCCGATTGGCGCCAGTATGAACAAGCGCCATGAACAGGCCGCCGATTCTAAGGGTGTACAGTGCAGCTCTAACAGGAGAAGAACATGGAACGCAAGAGGAACAAGGATTTCGTTGACGTCGAACGTGAACTCACGCATTGGGGATTGGCATTCAACTCTGGTGCGCTACCGGCCATTAGCTTCCGCCATGAAGTTGACCCGGTCATCCGGCTCGCATGTGACATCTACATCAGAGACCCGCACGGAACGCGCGCAGAATGGCTGGGTGACCTCGAGGGCAGACTTGCGGCCCGATCCAGTCTGCGCGGTCACCCTGGCGCAGCGGAGATCGCAGGTCAATGCTGGTCGCGCCTCTCTTGCTCCTAGGAGTTTTCTTCGCGCGAGGCTGCGTTGTTCCCTTCTCGCATGAGCTGATCATTCAGCACGTGAACGATGGACATGACCGCATCGGCGAGCGCTCTTGAGTCGCTGATTGACCCGTAAAAGTAGATCTTGCAGCCTTCAACCCGGACTTCTGCCAAGGAGAGCTGAGACGCCAGGGCCTCGCACTTCCTCACGAAGAGTTCAGTCCAGCGGGCACCCGGCGCAAGATCCAACAACGCAATGATGGCCTCATCAGTAGAGGAATCGACGCGCTCATGTAGCTGCGGCACATCGAAACCGACAATTCTCGGAAGCATGGAAGCGCTCAACGGTTGATCCTCTTGCTTATAGTCGGTTTGATTGTCCTCCACGATACTCGGATCCACCATCTGGCAAAGCCCCACAGCCTTACGCCAAACCCGCTCCCGTGTCTCAATAGCCGGCCATATCTAAGATGGCCCATGCCGTCCTAAAGGGAGGCGGCGGTGATCCGGGCGGGATAGCACATGGACGCCATCTGGCCGCAGCGGCTGTTGTGGCGATGTAACGGGCCGGCACTCCCCAAACCCCAGCGGCACCTCGGCCAGGTCCACGGTGAAGATCGCAGCTCTCTGAAGCACCGAATCGCCCCCACGATCTGACAGCGGATTCCAACTGACCACGGCCAGTCCCTTAGCCGGCCAAATCGGGCTCCACCTTAGGCTGCGAGGCCACGCCTGCTGCTGGCTGCAGGTTCGCAAGATAGACGGTGTCTGTCGCCGCCTTGATCATCGCCATCAACTTGCAACCAGGCTCGAAACTCTCTTCGCCGGTCACCGGGTTGGTAATGACGTAGGTTTTTGCCAACAGGTCACTGATCTTTGCGGGGAGGACGCCCGGGAAGGTGCGCTCCAACACCGTGCTGTCTGCCTGGGAATCGTTCGGAATCGGTCTAGGCACTGCGCTGCTTAGCGATGGTGCCAAGCAATTGACTGAACTTGGTCAACAAGTTAGCCAGACAAGCCAGGGCAACGACTCTGCAATCAGACCTACGCGCATGGCATCTACGGCGTATCAGTTTGCTGCGAAAAGTTCGACTTCAGTGCGGATGCATCGATTGCAGCCGATTCACCATCACGGAATGGCATTCACTGACCCTGGGGATCATCCGCGCAACCTCCCTCTTCACGTCCTGAGATAGGTCTGGATCATTGAGAACTTCGTTGAATGTCTGAACGAGACGCTCTTCAGACTTCTCCAACTGTTTCACATATTGGTACTGGGTCTCGCCAAACGCCGCGAGCATCTTCCCATAGTACTGATGCATTGCACCCACGAATGTGCCCCGCTCTGCGGGGCGACCACCACTTGTGGAAACAATTTTACTGATCTCTTCGACCAGCTCGCCTTTAACCCCTGCAATGCCCATGAAGAGATCGGAAAGCTCCGAGCTCTCTATTCGATTCGAGGCTTCCTCATAGAACGCCTTCCCGTCTCGCGATATCTCTATCAAGTCATTGAGGCGACTCTCAATTCTAAACTGCATGGTTTGAAGGCCCATGGCACTTCTCCCTAATTGGTTCAATCTCAAATTTCAAAGCCATTTCAGTCACGCTGCCGACTTGCAGGCGGAGGAGAAAAAATCTATTTGGATGCAGCCTTCCTCGCATATCGAAGGACAGTCTCTTCATCCTGGATCGCGATCTTTACTGAGGAAAGCCATCTACTTGCAGCCCCCGAGTTCTCAATCAGAACCGCGAGGTCGTCGCATAGACAATTGGCACATAGATAGCCGCCAGGACTTGGCCTTCGGCACCTCTTACATGGCAGCAACGTGGTCTCAGACGGGCTCCGAAGCTGATATGCCACCCGCACCATCAAAGCCTCTGCGTCTGTGCTCCTGTCTCTCAAGTTGTTCACGCACTTCGCTCCTTCTACAGAAAGGGGCAGCGCAAACCTGCGCCACCCTCTTTCAACTACTCACAGTCGATCTTACTTACTTGTTCGACTTATGAGCTCCGCCTTCATTGGCATTACGCTCTTTGGACTCCTTGTCCTGGCGCTCTTGCTCCTGTTGCTGCTGCTTCTGCTTCCCTGCATCCGGTTCCGCCACAGCGGGCTTGTTGGTATTGGATGCATCACGTTTGAAGTCATTCATAGCTTTACTCCATCGCGGTGGATTCACCGCACTGGAAGCATGCGCGCCGCCCCGTTAGCTGCAGGTCGCTTTCCAAGAGAAGACTGAACCGAGCACATGAATGAGCCCATTCGACCAACAGGCGTACACTGACCTTGGCACATTCGAGGGAAATGCCATGAGCAGGGATACAAGCTTCGTTGATGTCGAACGAGAGATCATCTATTGGCGCATGCACTTCGGCTCTGGTGCATTTCCTGGAGCCAGCTTCGGCCTAGATATCCAACCGATCATCAAAATCGCATGCGACATCTACACAAGAGATCCACATGGAAGCCGCAAAGCCTGGCTTGACGATCTAGTGAAGAGGCTCGAGATGCGATCAGGCGGCATGAGCAATGAGATCGCCGCCAGAGAATTTGCTTCTCGTTGCTGGGACCACCTGCTTCACTGATGAAGGCCCCGATTTCACTCACACGGCATCTCTCAAGCAAGAGCGCGCCAAGCCGCCTGCGAGCAAATAGAATGATGATGGACGGCGCATTTCTACGCCGCCCACTCAAGTTTTACGCTAATTGCTCCCGCTTGCATTTGTGAAACTTCAGCACTCTAGATCATGTCCCACTAGACTCGCGCACGGGCCTCACTGAACATCCTGAGCTGGATTTGCTGCTCGCAAGAAGCCAGCCTCAATGGAACGGTCGCTCCTGCGCCGAGCATGTACCCGTATCGCTTGAAGCCTTTCACTCCGATACTTGACCCGTATCCATATCGCTCGCAGCCCTTCAAGTTGGTGCTGGATGCGTACCTGTAGCCCTCGACGTCGTTCATACATAAATCACTCCATCGCGATGAATTCACCGCCTGAAGATGGTGCACCCTTTCCCGTTACTACCCTGCGATACGGCATGAGAAAGATGAACGGACAGCGTAGCAAGCCGCCGGCGATGGAGGCCTACCAAGTCAGCCGCGCGGTGAAAACGCCGCGGAACAACCACGAGGATCTGCTGCAGCAGATCGCGTAGTCTCGCATCATCCGAATCCCAGCGGAACCTCGGTCAGGTCCACGATGAAGATCGTGGCGTTCTGCGGCCCCATCGTCACGCCGCCCACCGGGAACGTGTTGGTGATGAGAATCTGTGAAAACGTCTCGTACTTTGACATGAAGATTCTATTGTCACTCGTCATATGGAAAGCGTCGGCGTAGGCCGTACACCGATCCTGAGACACCGATGAGTAGTAGAACCTAGGCGATGGAATAGCGATGCCAATTCTCGTGCCGGGGAAGAACTGGCCGACCTCAACGTACGGGGTATTGAACGGCGGCGGTGGGAGCGGCACAACCTGCAGCACGCGCACCCCCTTCCGCCTCGAGTCATAGAAGACTGATCCGTCCTCCCCGCGCATGCGCAGCCCGACCGGTCCTGAAGCTGCACGCTCGGAGGCATCGAACGTGTAGTACTCCAACGTCTTGTTCGGAGCATTGTTCGATGCAAACACTGAGCAGGTCACACCAGACTGGACGATAGAGAACCCCGTGATGTACGCGACGCTGTCATTGATGTACCTGATTACATGAAGGTTCGTTGTTCCGGCAGTTGACGCCAGCAACCCACGTGGAGACCAGCTTGCGAAAGGCGGTGAGCCAGCCGTCGCGCTGCCTGAGAAGGTTCCTGTGTTCAACGTTCCCGACTTGGCCAGCTGTAGGTTTCGATAGCCGAGGCCGATCTGGATCTGCCCGGTGCCCTGGTTTCGTATGCGTAGCCCGACGGCCATCAGCTGTAGATCCCGTAATGAAGGGTGATGCCGCCCACTGTGTCGGTGGTGGGCCGGCTCGGGAACATCTCCATCCTGACGTGGAAGTTCACCACGTCAGGGTCCCAGCTCCAGTTGATGCTGTTCCCCGAGATGGTCACCGAAGGGACCAGCATCCCGTACACAGATCGTTGCCCCTCG